>CAZPVZ010000161.1:0-2652 GCA_964590185.1 uncultured Campylobacterales bacterium | reverse complement strand
CACTTTATAATTTCCCTCTTGCATATAGTATAGTGAAATCTTTTTTCCGGATCCTATAACGTTTCCGTTGCAGTTATGTTCTCTCCAAATATATTGATTGATTTTCGAGTTTTTAGATACGCTTTTTGAACCGTCCAGTATTACGAGTTTTGCCGGCTCGCCGTTCGTCCAAAATGGGGTGGCGTTTTGCATTTTTACGATTTCTATAATCGGAATCAAATCTTTTTTAGCTTTTTGTTCCTCTTTTAGTTGCAGTAATTTTTTTAAAACCTCTTCTCTATCAAGAGGCTTCGCTTCGGATAGAAAGCTTTTAAGCTCCTCTTCGCTCGGTTCCCTTTTTAAGAAGGCTTTAAAGGCCGTCGTTATAAACTCTTCGTCTCCGATCCTTCTTTTTGAAAATTCTTCGCAACGGAAGAAAAACAGAATGATTTCGTTTTCGCTCTTTTCTCCGTTTTTTAAAACTTCGCTCCAGTATTTAAGACCTCCTTCGTCGGCTTCTCTGTTAAGGACGGTTTTATATAGGTACTCTATCTTTGACGTTGCGTTTGTCTCCTCCGTTTGGGCGTTTGAGAAGTTTGCCAAAAATAGAAGGGAAATTATCGCAAAAAGGATCTTTTTCATCTTAAAGCCTTTGTTTTGGATTTATCGAATGATATTTTTTATTATTTCATACGGCGAGTTATAGAAGGGTAAAAAAGTAGCATAAGATTATAATTTAAGAAATTTTATTTTTTTCCTATAACACAAAATACATTGAAATCTTTGTGAGGTTTTTTTATGGTGTAGGCGTGATGAAAAGAGATTTCTTTAAAGCCGCACTCTTTTAAAATTTTTTCAAGATACTCTTTTTCGAAACCGAAATGGTAAACTCCTTTATTATCGCTATGAAAAGAGCCGTCTTCTTTTTCGAGATCCGCCAACGCTATGAATCCGCCCGTTTTTAGGATTTTGTAAAATTCTTTAAATAGATTTTTCAAATCTTTTATGTGGTGTAGAGTCATAGATGAGATTATGCCGTCGCATTTTAAATCGTTTCGGAATTTCTCTTTATCGGGATTTAATTTCAAAAGTTCTGTTTCGCAGGGAAAATTTTTTTTGTTAAATTCGCCAAGCATCGCGGGAGAGTTGTCAACGGCTATGATTTTGCCTACTTGCGGCGCTATAAATCCGCTTAAAAGCCCCGTTCCGGCTCCGAAATCCAAAACGGTCATATTTTTGTTCAAATTTATGCGGGAGCTTATTATTCGAGCTATCGCTTCGGCGGTTTTTACTCTTCTCTCTTTTTGATCCCAGGTTTTGGATTTGTGAGCGAAAAGATCCTCTTTTTCCATTCCGTCCCCTTTTTTGTTTGGGGAGTATTTTAGCGAAATTTGAGAAACGATCGGAAAAAACTCCGACCGTTTTATTTTACGATATGAAATTCCACTCTTCTGTTTTCTTTGATTTTCTCTTCTCCCTCTTTTTGAACGAGAGGTTTGCTCGATCCGTAACCTTTCGCTACGAGTCTCTCTTTGTCTATTCCTTCCTCTACGAGAGCTTTTTTGACCGTTTCGGCTCTTTGGAGGGATAGTTTTCGGTTAAAGTCGGCTTTTCCCGAAGAGTCCGTATGTCCGGCTATCTCTATTTTAAATTCCGGATATTTTTTTAGTATTTTAGATATTTTGACGACTATTTCTCTTCCTTTCGGAGTGAGTTTGGCGCTTGCGGTTTCAAACTCTATTTTTTCTACGGCCAAAATCTCTTTTATCTCTCTTTCCGCGGCCTCTTTTCTTTTTTGCTCTTTTAGCGCCCTCTCTTCCTCTTCGTTCTTTCCTACTATCTTGTTAGTTATCTCTTTTGCCGTTCTGTTTACTTTCTCTTCCGCCTCCTCTTCGGCCGCCGAAACCTTTTTTAGTATATCTTGAGCGTTTTCCTCGCCGCTTTTTGCGTTATCGGATATCTTCTTATCGGCCGTTTCGTCCGTTTGAGCGGTTTTTTCCCTCTCCTTCTCGAAAGCTTTTTTCGCTTCCTCTTCCTTATTCGTTTTTACGCTCTCTTTGACTTTTTTATTTTCGCTTTTTTCTTTTTTCTCCTCTTTTTTATTCTCTTTTTCGCCAACCTCCGCACTCGCCGTTACTGTTTGCGTTTTAGCTCCCGCCTCTTTGACTCCTCCTCTCGAACTTACGAAATATAACATTCCCATAAACAGCAATACGCATATTACGATGCAAACGACCCTTTTTTTCGACATGCCCGACTCCTTTGAGTTTAAGTTGCATTTAATAAAATTATACATTTTTAAAAAAATATCTCACTTAATAAAGAAAGTAGTTTTCTTTTTAAGAAGAGGTTAATAAAAATTTACTTATTGTAGGAAAATAGATTTTTTTGAAAGGAATTTTAAAAAGTTGTATAATCGGTTTTAAAAAAGACGTGAGGGAGAAGAGATTATGAAGATAGCCGTAGTCGGAGCCGGAGGAGTCGGAGGATATATAGGAGGAAAACTTTTAAAAAGCGGACAAAATCATAAAATAGGTTTTATCGCAAGAGGAGAGCATCTAAAAGCCGTAAAAGAGAGGGGACTTACGATCATCGACGAGGACGAGACTTTTACCGTAGAGCCGGATTTTATAACCGACGATCCGAAAAAAGAGGGGATTTTCGATATCGTAT
>CAZPVZ010000160.1:0-3541 GCA_964590185.1 uncultured Campylobacterales bacterium | reverse complement strand
AAAATGAAAGTGGAAATGAAAGAGGCGACGATGTTTTTCTTTACCGCTTTTAATATTTTTATGTGAATATTGTAAGTTGCGAGAGCCAACAGAGCCGCCACCGCTATCGTCATTAAAAAAGGTTTGTAAAGATATACGACCCAATATCCCACGAAAAGCAGGAGTGCGACTATGAAGGTTTTGCTGTTTATCAAAATTCGTCTCCGAATAGAGTTTTGGATTTGGGATTTTTAAATTTTAAAAGCTCGTAGGTTTTCGGAGTCGCCACTCTTCCTCTTGCGGTTCTTTCTATATAGCCGTTTGCCAAAAGATACGGCTCTATTACGTCTTCCACCGTTCCTTCATCTTCGCTTAAAGCCGCCGCTATCGTTGACAGCCCTAAAGGTCTTCCTTTGGATTCCGCCAAAATTTTTAAAAATCTAAGGTCGAGTTCGTCGAAACCGAGACTGTTGACTCCGAGTTCGTCGAGTGCGTATTTGGCTCTTTCCAAAGTTATGATCTCTTCGTTTTCCACCTCCGCAAAATCCCTTACCCTTTTTAAAAGTCTAAGGGCTATTCTCGGAGTGCCTCTCGATCTTTTCGCAATCTCCAAAGAGGCCTCTTTCGAACACTCTTTATTTAATTTTTTGGAGGCTCTCTCCACTATTTGGGCGAGCTCTTTTTGGTCGTAAAATTGCAATCTAAAGTGCATTCCGAATCTGTCTCTCAAAGGAGAACTTATCATACCCGCTCTTGTCGTAGCTCCTATGAGAGTGAAACGGGGAAGGTCTATCTTTACCGTTTGTGCCGCCGGACCGCTTCCTATGATAATATCGAGCCGAAAATCCTCCATCGCCGGATAGAGTATCTCTTCGATAGCCGGCGAGAGTCTGTGTATCTCGTCTATAAAAAGGATGTTTCCGTCTTCGAGATTTGTAAGTATAGCGGCTAAGTCTCCGCTCTTTTCTATCATGGGAGCGGACGTTATTTTTATGTCGCTTTGCATTTCGGAGGCTATCAGATTCGCAAGAGTCGTTTTTCCCAGTCCCGGAGGTCCGAAAAATAGAATGTGATCGAGAGTCTCTCCTCTCTTTTTCGCCGCTTTTATAAAAACCTGAAGATTTTTTTTGATTTTCTCCTGTCCTATATACTCTTCCCACTTGGTGGGTCTTAGACTCTTTTCGTACTCGCTTTCGAAGGAGAGTTTTTCTATCTCTATGATTCTTTCCATCAGTAAGAGTGCTCGCTATCGGGAAATTTTCTCTCTTTTACTTCGTTTGCGTATCTCTCTACGGCTTCTCTTACGAGTTTGGCTCCCTCAAGATACCTTTTTACGAATTTGGGCTTAAAGTCTTCGAAAAATCCGAGCATATCGCTCCATACGAGAACCTGTCCGTCCGTTTCCGCTCCGGCTCCTATGCCGATGGTGGGAATTTTGACGGCTTTGGTTATCTCTTTCGCCGCTTCCGGTTTCACTCCCTCCACCACGAGAGCGAAAGCTCCGGCGTTTTCGACCGCCAAGGCGTCTTTTATGAGCCTTTGGACGTCGTTTTCGTCTTTTCCTTTTACTTTATAGCCTCCTTCGTTTCTAACGTGTTGGGGCATCAATCCTATGTGTCCCATAACCGCTATCGAATTTCGGGTTAGATATCTTATGATATCCGCTTTTTCGGCTCCGCCCTCTATTTTTACGGCGTCCGCTTTCGTTTTTTTGTAAACTTTTACGGCGTTTTTCAAAGCCTCTTTTTTGCAAGAGTAGGTGCCAAACGGCATATCCAAAACCACTAAAGCTCTCTTTGCTCCTTGGCATACCGCGTTTGTGTGGTAGATCATCATATCCAAAGTCGCAGATAGCGTATCCTCTTTTGCGTTGAAGATCATATTTAAACTGTCGCCGACTAAAATTATGTCGGCGTAGTCGTCGAATATTTTCGCAAAAAGCGCGTCATAAGCGGTAATCATTACGATGGGAGTTTCGTTTTTTCGTTTCTTTATCGTATCTACGGTTATTTTTTTCGGTTTCGTCTCTTTTTGAGTGCTCACGATTTTTTTATCCTGTATGATGGTCTGTTTGGTTTTTTGGCGTTTCGATTAATTCTATCAGAAAAATGCTATAATTGCAATTTATTAAAACTATCGAAACTCGTTTGAGAATTTAGAAATTTAGGATAGAAAATTGAAAAAATTGGTAGCTTATTTAACTTCCGCTTTTCCCGATAAAAGCTTTACGGTAGATGCGGTTTTTTCTCTGAAAGAGAGCGGCGTGGATATCATAGAGCTTGGAGTTCCCTTTTCCGATCCCGTTGCCGACGGTCCGGTAATCCAAGAGGCTAATTTGAAATCTTTACAAAACGGTTTTAAAATGAGAGACCTTTTTGAGATATCCGATCGGATAGCTAAAGAGGTGGAGACTCTTTGGATGGGATATTTCAATCCCTTTTACCATATGGGAGTCGAGAAGAGTTTGCAAAAAGCCAAAGAGTGCGGAGTGAGCGGTTTTATCGTTCCCGATCTTCCTTTCGAAGAGGCTGAGAGTTACAGGGAGCTTTTTAAAAAATACTCTCTTTCTTTGATAGATTTCGTAGCTCCTACGGATAGCGAAGAGAGAATAAAAAAGATAGTGAAAAATAGCGAAAAATTCATATATCTCGTAGCTTATGCGGGAATTACGGGAGCGGATAAGAAAGAGGATCTGAAAGAGGTGATAGAAGGAATCAAAAAATATACGGATACGCCCGTTTATGTGGGATTTGGAGTTAACGAAAAAACCGCTAAAGAAAAAGCGGAATTTGCCGATGGTGTAATCGTAGGAAGCGCGTTCATTAAGGTTTTGTTAAGGGAGGACTTGACAAACAAAGAAAAATTGGATAATATAAAGCAAATCGCTTCTACGATTAAACAAAAAATCAACGAGTAAGCGTTAAAATCGATTGTTTGCGTTAACATAAGGGAGTGACTTGGCTTCGACGGGAGCAGGACTTCTCCGACTGCATGCCGCTCTGAACATAGCGTAAAACTGTTCGCTTA
The DNA here is from genome assembly GCA_964590185.1 of uncultured Campylobacterales bacterium. Lineage (GTDB taxonomy): Bacteria > Campylobacterota > Campylobacteria > Campylobacterales > JAADDG01 > JAADDG01. The sequence goes on along the minus strand of CAZPVZ010000160.1, from coordinate 535 downwards.
AAAATAAACGCAAACAATACAGATTACGCGCCAGCTTACGCAAAAGCAGCGTAAGTTTAACCTGACTTTTTTGGCGGCCGGATAATCGCTGACGCCGTCTAAGCGGTTACCGGTTCATAAAGAAGACGGCTCGGTAACGGATGGAGACCGACTCCGTTACGACATTTAGGTCTCGGTTTCGCGTAGCTTTCGGAGGTTGTGCGAAGCGAAACGACACTTTAACAACCTCGCTAAGCATGTAGAGGTCGGTGCGAGTCTTGCTTTCGGACTGGGGTTCGACTCCCCACACTTCCACCAAAAAAGTAATTCTTCCTATGCTTCATAAATCTCCATTATTCTCCCATCAAGCAAACCTTCAGAGTTTTTTGATATAATAATTTTTTATAACTTAAATTTTACAAATTATAACAAAAGGCTATAAGTTGAATGTAACCGAAACGAGGAAGGCTTATTACGGACTCTTTTCGAGAATCTTTCTTTCCGAGATGGACGAAGAGAGTTTGAAAGCGATGGAAGAAAGCGAAGATTTTGAAGT
>CAZPVZ010000159.1:0-8215 GCA_964590185.1 uncultured Campylobacterales bacterium | reverse complement strand
CAGAGTTAAAGAAGGAATAGCGGAGGGTATGAAAAAGAGACCTAAAAGCTGGCAGTTTAAGGAGATGAACAAAGATCTTGACAACATTTGGTGGAACGGTCTTACCGGAGCTTGGCAAAACGCGGTAGCTCCCGTTCATCCGGATCCGATAGCCGGAAATCACGCTTGGCATCAAAAAGTCATCATAGAGAAGGCTAAAGAGGGAGACGAGTTCGGAGACGTTTACGTCAATTACGAAAACAACTTCAAAACCTATAAGGCGTGGAGAGACAAACTGACTCGTCCGATAGACGAAAGTATGAAATACAGAAGACCTATGTGGATAAAAAGACCGGCCACTCCGCTAACCGAGAGAGCTTATAAAAATCCTTTGTATAAAGGGTAAAATTCAAACGGGGTTATTCCCCGTTTGTTTAAAATCCATCAAGAGCCGCAGCTGCTTCCCGTTTCGAACTCTTCGTAATATTTCTCTTGCGTATCCGTTTTGATTTCGTGTAGGAATTTGGCTAAAGCCTCTATCTCTTTTTTAGTTAAAGGTTCGGCGAAAGGTTTCATAATGTCCGCTCTTTTGGATTTTACTTTTTGGAGTTTGTATTCCCAAAGTTTTTTTTCTATGTAACTTTCGGGAAGATTCGCGAGTTTCGGGTATCCTCCCGTTCCTTGGGCGTCTATTCCGTGGCAACCGTAACATCCGTATTTCATAAATAGAACTTTTCCGCTCTCTTTTGAAAAAAGAGAGGTGATAAAAAGAGTAAGAAGCAGCGTTTTTTTCATTTTTTCACTTCCTTGTCGTATAATTTTTTATAATATTATATCCTCTTTTTCCGCTCTTAAAAAGAGGATTGAAAATCGTAGTTTGCTATTACTCTGATTTGAGAATAGTCCTCTTTTGAGGGAGTTTTGTTCTCTATATATGCGTAAACGGCGGTTAAAGAGAGATTTTTTGAAGAATAGTTTAAAGAGATGTCGGTTTCGAAAGTTTTGTAGTCTCCTCTATCGGCTCTAAAACCTCCGTAAGCTCCTTCCAAAACTACTCCCTTTAGTCCGAAATCGGATAGATCTTGAGAGATGTTCGTCATCCACGAATAACCTTTTTCTCCTATCGCGTCTATCGTCTGATCTTCCATGGACGTAAAAAACGGTCCTCCGCCGAAACTTACGAAAGCTCCGTCGTCTTCGCTTTTGTTATAAGCCAAAGTGATTGAGAGCCCTTTTTTTAGCGCCGTCGTTACGCTTATTCCGTATGTTTTGCTTTTTATGTCTCCTTTTAGGGATTCTCCGGTGTCGGTTGCCATATCCGTTTGTAATCCCAATGTGAGAGTTTTTTCTCCTATATCGGTCTCGTAAGTTGCTTCAAGATATAAGACGTTCGCCACTTCGTCGATATTGTAAAACCATCCTTGCAAGGAGAGATTTTTAACTCCTTCATATACGGCGGAGGCGAAAAGAATGCCGGAAGTTTTTTTCTCTATATCCAATATTTCGCTTATTCGTTTGAATTTACGAGCGTCCACTCCGTTTTCCCATCCCGCCATATGGGTTATTTTTCCTATCGTAACGGTGAGATCTTTTATCTCTCTATTTTGCAGAATATATGCCGTAAAGTAGTTCGGCATCGTTTTTACGTCGTCGCTATCGGCGTGGGGCGTATCTATTAGTTGTCTTCCCATTTTAATTAAAGTATTTTTATGTTGTGCTTCCATATATATTTGGGATAGGGTTTCGAAAGATTCTCTTTTGCTGTTTAAAATTTCTTGCATCGTTTCGGAATCGGTTTTTAATGCTTTTAGCAGATAGAGTTCCGCTCCCGCGGAAATTGCGGAATTTAATTCGGCTTTCAAACCTATTTTGCCTCCTATCGCCCAAACTTTGTGCTCTTTAAAAGGGATTTTGTAACCTTCGTCCAAAGATAGAAACGCCCCTCTTATTTGATAATAAAATAAATAATCATTATCATTTGAAAAGAGGGAAGAAGCGAGCAAAAAAAGCTTCCACAGAGAGATTTTTACGATTTTTTTCATTTTTTTCCTTTTCCGATTGTTTTAACTTTGAAATATTAACCGATTTTCTCTTAAAGTATATTGAATATGATATTTATTATCAATTATTTGAGGTATTCGGTTCGATATGCGGAAATTTCGGTTCCCGCATATCTTCTTTTTGAGATTATTTGTCGTTTAAATCTTTTATAAATCTAAGATAGAGTATCGGTAAAATTATAAGAGTTAGTATCGTAGAGCTTGCGAGTCCGTAGATTACGACTATCGCGAGAGGTCTTTGAATCTCGGAGCCCGGTCCGGTTGCGAACATCAGAGGCAAAAGTCCCAAAGCGGCTATCAAAGCCGTCATAAGCACCGGTCTTAATCTTCTTAAGGTTCCCGTTATTACGGCGTCTTTAACTTTCATTCCCTGCAATACGAGCTGATTGAAGTAGTTTACCATTACGACTCCGTTTAATATCGCTATACCAAGAAGCGCTATGAACCCTATTGAAGCCGGCACCGATAGATATTCTCCGGTAAAGTAGAGTCCGGCGATTCCTCCCACAAGTGCCAACGGAATGTTTACGAGCACCAAAAGAGCCTGAGTTATGGAGTTGAAAGACATAAAAAGAAGTATGAAGATCATAAATACCGATATCGGAACGATAATCATAAGTCTTTTTGCCGCTCTTTGCTGGTTTTCGAACTCTCCTCCGTATTCTATGAAATATCCGGCCGGAAGCTTTATCTCCTTCTCTATGGCTTTTTTGACCTCTTCTACGTATCCGACAAGGTCCCTTCCCTCTACGTTGCTTTGAACGACGGTTTTTCTAAGTCCCTTTTCGTGCTCTATCTGCACGGGACCTCCGGTTTGTTCGAAAGTTACAAGTTGCGTTAGAGGTATCGTCTCTCCGTTTGATAGGATATAGTTTAATTTTTTTAGTTTAGATATGGATTGCTGAAGATTTTCTTCTCCTTTGATTACGAGATCGACTCTCCTCATGCCTTCTTGAATGATTCCTATTTTGACTCCGTTTATCAGCGTTTTAAGGTATGAAGCCACTTCCGCTTCCGTAACTTTGTATAATCCCAAAGCGTTTTGGTTGAAAGTGAGTTTAAGATATTCGAATCCTTCGTTCGCTTTTTTATATACGTCGCTGCTGCCTTCGATCTTTTCCAAAATCTCCTTTATCTTTTTGCCAAGTTCGTTCAATACGTTCTGGTCGCTTCCGTATATTTTAACGGCGAGATCTCCCCTGACTCCGGTTAACATTTCGGAAACTCTCATCTCTATCGGTTGGGTGAAACTGTACTCTATTCCCGGAAACTCCTCCAATACTTTTCTAAGCTCGTTAATAAGCCACTCTTTATCCGGTTTTCTCCACTCCTCTTTCGGTTTTAAAACCAAAAAGGTATCGGTATCGTTCAATCCCATGGGATCGAGTCCGAGTTCGTCGCTCCCGGTTCTTGCGACTATCGAAACGACTTCCGGCACCTCTTTTAGGATCTTTTGCTGTATTTTAAGATCCATGGCTTTGCTTTCGTTTAGACTGATGGAGGGATTTTTTTCTATGCCTATTATGATGCTTCCTTCGTCCATGGTCGGCATGAAAGTTTTTCCGACGTGCATGAACATATAAACCGCGCTTAATAGAAGCAAAACGGCGCTTGCTACGACTATCCGCTGATGATTTATGGAGAACAAAAGAGCCGGTTTGTAGCTTTTTAGAAGGATTTTCATCACGAAGGACTCTTTGTCGGGTCTGATTTTAAGTATCATGTAGCTAAATACGGGAATGAGAGTTAAAGAGAGCACGAGAGAGCTAAATAGAGCGAAAACTATGCTCAAAGCCACGGGCTTGAACATCTTCCCTTCCAGTCCTTCGAGCGTCAATAGAGGCATAAAAACTATGATGATGATTAAAACTCCAGTTACGATTGAGGGAGCGACTTCTCTTGCAGCTTTTAGAATAATTTCCACTTTCGGTTTTTTTCTTCTTTTTTCTCCCTCTTCTCCCAATTCCGCCGTTATGTGTTCGACCATCACCACCGCCGAATCGACAAGCATTCCCACCGCTATGGCGAGTCCTCCCAAACTCATAAGATTCGCGCTAAGTCCGAATATTTTCATCGCTATAAAGCTCATAAGTAGAGCGAAAGGGAGAATAAGAGCCACCGATACCGCGGAAGCTATGTTTCCGAGCATCAAAAGAAGTATGGCGATGATGAGAATTACGGCTTCTATAAGCGCTTTTTTGACGGTGTGGGTGGCTATGTTGACAAGTTCGCTTCTATCGTATAGAAGTTTGACGGAGGTTCCTTTCGGCAGAGACTTCTCTATGTTCTTAAGCTCTCTTTTGACCTCTTTGATGACTTTTGCCGCGTTAGCCCCTTTTAGAGAGAGAACTATTCCCTCTACCGCCTCTCCTTTGCCGTCTTTGGTGACGAAACCGGCTCTCGTTAGGTGTCCTATCTCCACTCGCGCTATGTCTTTTATTTTGATTATTTTGTTTCCTATCTTTTTTACGGCTCTGTTTTCGATATCTTCTATATCGTTTATTTTTCCTACGCTTCTTACGTAAAAACTTTCGACTCCCACCGTAACTCTTCCGGCGCCGTCGTTTATGTTGTTTTCTTCCAAAGCCTTTTTTATCGATTCCATATCTATTTTAAAAGCCTGCATCTTTTTAAGGTCGGGAGTGACTTGGTAGGTTTTTACGAAACCTCCGAGAGAGTTAACTTCCGCCACTCCGTTTATGCTTCTTATTTTGGGAGCTATGATCCAATCGAGTATGGTTCTCTTTTCCGTTAGGGAGAGAGAGTCGGATTCGATCGTGAACATCAAAATGTCGCTAAGAGGAGTGCTTATGGGAGCCAATCCCCCTTCTATGTTTTTAGGCAGTTCCTCCTTTATCGAATTTAATCTTTCGCTTACTTGTTGTCTCGCCCAGTATATGTCGGTTCCCTCCTCGAAATCGATAGTGATGTCGCAAAGACCGTATTTCGAAACCGATCTCACTATCGTTTGATGAGGTATGCCCAGCATCGCAAGTTCTATAGGCGTCGTTATTCTCGATTCGACTTCGTTCGGAGTCATACCGCTTGATTTCATTATTATTTTTACCTGAGTCGGAGAGATGTCCGGGAAGGCGTCTATGGGTAGCTCTTTGTAAGATTTTATCCCAAATCCCAAAATCACGAGAGCCATAAGTATGATAAAGAGTCTTTGGGAGAGTGAAAATTTTATAATTTTATCAATCATTTTCTTCCTCCGCCATTCCTTTTAGAACCATTACGCCTTCCGTGACTATTCTTTCTCGGTCTTTTAGGCTTTTTGGGAGATAAGCGTAGAAATAGTCCTTATCTTCCGATATTATCTCTATTCTTATCGGTTTGAATTTCGTTCCTTCGCTTTTAAAGACGTAATATTTTTTCGAAATGTAAACCGCCGCTTTTTTGGGTATCTTGAAAGCTTTTTTCATTACGAATATTTTTGCGTCTCCTTTGTAGTTAAGAGGAAGATCTTTTAGGGGAAGATCGAATCTGACTCTTTGGGTTTGATTTTGTCCGTTTAGTATCTCCGCTTTTTTTAAAACTTTCGTTTTAAATTCGTAGGAAGCCAAAGAGATTTTGACTTTATCGGATACGGATAGATTCTCGGCCGCTTTTACGGGCAGATCCGCATCCAAAACCTTTTTTTTCAGGGAGATTAGAAGAAATAGAGGATTTGACGCTTCGGTAACGGATCCGGCGTTTACGAATATCTTTTTTACGACGCTTTTTACGGGAGCTTTTATCGAAAGAGTTTTTTTAATCCTTCCGGTTTTTATGATCTTTTCTATCTCTTTGTCGGACAGTTTGTAGAGTCTAAGTAGAGATTTTTGGTTTTTAAATTCGTTGGATACGGTTTCGTATTCGGCTTTTGCGAAGAGGCACTTTTTTTGGGGAATTATTCCTTCTTGGCAGAGACTCTTTTTTCTAAGATAATCGGATCGCGTTTTTTTAAGTTTTATATTTAACCGTATGAGGGCGTTTTGAGCCTCTATGAAATCCTTAGAGGTTACGGAGGCTAAAATTTCTCCTTTATCTACCGTATCGTATTCTTCCGTTTTCACTTTTTCCACGGTTGCCGAGAAGGGAAGGGAAACGGAATAGAACATTGAGGATGGAGCTTTTACTTGAGAGAGATAATCTCCTAACGGAACGAATTTCGTTTCTTTTATCGTTTCGGTTTTTATCCGCCAATTTTTTATCTGCTTTGGCGTTAAAGATATTTCGTTTGCAAATAGAAGCGTTAAACTTGTTATTAGAATCGGTATCAATCTTTTCATTTTATCTCCTTTTCTTCGACGGATGCGGTTTTGTAGAGGTTAAAGAGGGTTTTAAAATACTCTTTTTTATACTCTATGCTTTTTAGTTTCGTCTCTATAAGTTCTCTTTTTGCGTTTAAAAGCTCCACTATGGAGCTTTCTCCGTTTAGGTAGCTTTTTTCGACCATTTTATTTAGTCGAAGAGTTTCTTGTCCGATTTCGTTTATGGTTTCGTAATTTTCGTAGATGCTTTTTAAGCGCGTTTTTAGCCTTAAAAGCGATGCCTTCATGCGGGCCGTTTCGTTTTTGAGCCGACTTATTTCCAAGGAGAGGGTTTGCAAGATCTCTTTTTTTTGAAGCTCTCTTTTTTCGGAAGAAAAATAGAGAGGGAAGCCTATCGAAGCTATATATTTTTTAACTCCCGTTTCGTCGCTATACTCTACGCCGAGAGAGTATTTGTCCGAAAATAGAGAGTATTTTTTAAGCAGTTCTCTTAACGCTTCGATTTTGAGTTTTCGGGCTTTTATCGACGGGGACTCTTTTATGAAATCGTCGGTGTTTAAGTTCGGATCTTTTATCTTTAGATTTTGTTCGCAAGATATGTCGTCAAACTCGATGTTCGAGGAGGAGATTGCTTCTTTGAGGCTCATCAGAGAGTTTTTTATTTCGTTTTTGCTTAGCGAGAGCTCCTTTTTCTCTTTCTTAACCTCCATATTCAAACTTAGCAGGTCTTTTTTCGAGATTTCTCCGAGTTTGTAAGCTTTTTTCATTTTATCGGTAAAAGATATTAGATTTTTTAGATTCTCCTTTTTTAGGAGATACTTTTCCTTGTTTAAACAAGTATCGTAAAATCTCTCTTTTATCGTGTAGATAAGGTCGTAAAACTCCTTTTTCAGGAGGAGTTCTTTAGCTTGTCTCATCTTTTTGCCGCTGTTTTTCAAAACGCCTTTTGCGGAAGGAGTTAAGAACTCTTTCGACAACGAAAAGGCGAACTCTTTCGTACTTTTTCCTTCGTCCTCTTTCGCTCTTATTGCCGAGATTTCCGCGGATAACTCTTCGTTTGCCACCGAAAGCTGCGTTTTCGTTTTAGCAAGTTCCCGTTTAGTTTTCATAATCTCCACTAACGGGTGGCTTCTTTTGACTTCCGATATTATCTCTTCTACGGTCGCTTCTTTTGCGAAAAGAGAAAAGAGGGGTATTATTAAAATCGTTATGTAACGCATCTATATTCCTTTATCATTTATTTTTTCGTTACTTGATTGGGGTTAAAATAGGATAAATTTATGAAAATAGCGTGAATGCGGGAAGTCTTATGCGGCCGGAGGTCTGAAAACGGAGCGGAAGGAGGGTTTTTCGTAAAGAGTTTTTTTGTAGAAAATCTTTTCGCTCTTTAGTGAGGGAAAAAGTATTTTCATATCTTCAAGCAAAAAAGGGTGGTTGTGAATGTCGGAGTGAAGTTGACAAATCGTATCGCCGTTTTTTTTCTCGACGTCGAGCGTGCATAGTACCGTTTGTTTTTCGCACGGATCGAGATATTCGAATACGAAGTCGTGCAAAACGACGAAAGAGAAACAGACTAATAAGAGAGTTATTATTTTCTTTTTGAAACTCATTACGACTCCGAAAGATATTTACTTCCGTAATTATAGCAAAAGAAAATAATATTCCGACGAAAAAAGATATCAGAAAGGCTTTTTTGAAGAGAAAATTGAAATTTATCTATTTTTTGGCTTTTTTCTTCTCCTTCATTCTTTTCTTCCACTCTTTTTCGAACTTCTTTCTTTTTAAAAAGGAGAGTCTTTCTATGAAAAGATGTCCTTTTAAATGGTCCATCTCGTGTTGGAAGGCGATGGCTAACAATCCGTCGCACTCTTTAATTATTTTGTTTCCGAAACGATCGAAATACTCCACTTTTATCTCTTT
>CAZPVZ010000158.1:0-7134 GCA_964590185.1 uncultured Campylobacterales bacterium | reverse complement strand
CATTCCCAATCCTCCGTATATTCCATAAGGTATGCGGTAATGAGTCTAAGGTAGGACTCTTTTGATGGAAATATTGATACAACCTTTGATCGTCTACGAATCTCTTTGTTGACTCTCTCTAACACATTTGTCGAACTAATCCTTCGTTTATCAATTTGCGGGAAGTGATAAAATTGCAGTGAATCTTCCAATCCCGATTGCATCACTTCAATAGCTTCAGGAAACTTTTTGCCATATTCATCGATTATAGAGTATGCTATCTTGTACGCCTCTTCTTTACTGTTTTGCAGCCAGATTAGTTTGAGTTTTGCTCCAAAGGATTCTTTCGCTCTATAGGAAACATGAGCTAAAATATTTCTCATAAAGTGCACTTTGCATCTTTGCCAAGAGGCACCTGTGAAACTTTCTTTAAAAGCTTTTTGGATTCCATAATGAGCATCGCTAATAAGTAAAGCTATATTTTGTAATCCTCTTTGTTTTAGTTTATTAAAAAAACTTTTCCAAGTTTCATAAGATTCATTAATAAATGGTTCAATAGCTAATACTTCTCTTTTTCCATTTAGATTAACTCCGTAAGCTATCATAATGGCTGTCGAGACAACTTTACCGTCATAATCTCTAATCTTTTCATATAAAGCATCAATCCATACGAACGGATACTCTTTTTCTAAAGGACGATTGCGAAACTCTTTTATTTGCTCATCCAATCCTTTATTGATTTGGGATACTTGAGATGCTGAAATATTTTCTATCCCCAACTCTTTGGCCAAACGCTCTATTTTTCTTGTTGAGACGCCATTAACGTATGCCTCTTGTATCATTGCAATCAATGCTTGCTCACTTCTTTTCTTTTCGGTGATGAAAAAAGGAATATAGCCTCCTTTTCTTATCTTTGGTATCATAAGATACACAGTACCTAACCTTGTATCGAACCTTCTTGGTCTATAACCGCTGAAATAGCTTTTTCTCTCACTATTATGTTCCCCTTTTTTAGCTCCAACTCTCATCTCGGACTCTATCTTCATCAACTGTTCCATCATCCATTTCATCATAGAAAGTAGTGGATCCTCATCAACTACAAATTGTGTCATTATCTCTTTAAATATTTTTGTCTCATCTATTTTTTTGCTATTATTTCTCATGGATAGGCTTCCTCCTACTTGCTTTATTCCTCACTGGGAAGTCTATCCAACTCCTTTGAAGATTTCAAAATCTCAAAAAGAGCCTTCAAATAAAATTGCGAACTTGAGTGTACACTATCGGCTTATTGTTTCCCATAAGTATTATTAGAGAAGTTGTCAAAGAGGATTTTTAAGCGTAACGATACTCTATTTTTTCGATTTTTCACGATTTAGTATTCGAAAAATCACTCCTTCGAAGCGTAAAAAAACTCTCTCTCCCTCTTTTTTTCCATTTTCATTATTCTCTCCTCCTCTTTATAGCGCTCGGATATCTTTCTAAACTCTCCTCTTAACTCTTTAAACGCTTCGACTATAACGGGATTGAAAGCCTTCCCGCTCTCTTTTATTATGAAATTTTCCGCTTCTTCATAGGAGTAAGCCTCTTTGTAAACCCTTTTGGAAATTAAGGCGTCATAAACGTCCGCTATGGCCATAAGTTGTCCTTCGATGGGAATCTCGTCTCCTTTTAATCCTTGAGGATAGCCGCTTCCGTCCCACCTTTCGTGATGATGATAGGCTATGCTGCAGGCGGTTTGCAAAAATTCGTTCTTATCGTAATTTTTCATGGCTTTTTCTATCATCTCCTTGCCCAAAACGGTATGCCTTTTCATAATTTCATACTCTTCTTTCGTAAATCTTCCCTTTTTTTTCAGTATATGATCGGGAATCCCGACTTTTCCGATATCGTGTAAAGGAGCGGCTTCATACAAAAGCTTTATAAATTTGGGATTTAAATGTTTTCTATAAAGTCTCTTTTTGTAAAGATGCGTCGCAAGGACTTTTATATAGTTTTTGGTTCTTATCAAATGCACTCCGGTTTCGTCGTCTCTCATCGCCGCAACCAAAGTTATGCTCTCTAAAGTGGCACTGTGAGATTTCGAAAGCTCTCCGTAAAAATAGCTTTTTTCTATATGATTGATAATCGCGAAAAAGAGAGAAACGAAAAAGAAATAGATAACGAAAGGAATCCAAAAATATCCTATCGAAACGTATATGTTGTTTTCATACATATAGACAAGATAAACCACGCTCAAAGCGCTCGCCGCAAAAAAGAGAAACAAAATCCTTATATACCATCTTTTAAAAAGAAAATAGAGAATGAAAAAAGAGAAAACGAAAGCTATAAAAAAATTTATAACCTTAAAATACTGCGGCTGAACGTATAAAGTGTCGTTTAAAATATTATCGATAGCGGCGGTATATATCCTTATACCGGAAATTTTATCGTGAAAATCGTTCATATAAATCTTACGAAGCCCTACCGCGGAAGATCCGACTATCACTATTTTGCCGCGTATAACTTTCGGATCGACCGCACCTCTTAAAACGTCCGCCGCCGAAACGCTTTTTGCGAAAGGAGCGTTAAAGTTTAAAAGAACCGTACCCGAAGCGTCCATATTTATCTCATGTCCCAAAATCGAAGCCCTATACCTTCCCTCCACTTTCATATCGTCCAAAGTCAAAAGAACCGAAAGCGGAAAAGAGGGAACGAGAAAATCTTTATACTTCATAAAAAGAGGAATCCTTCTAAAAATTCCGTCCTCGTCAACGGGCACGTTAATAAAACCGAAATTTTTAACGCTCCTTTGCAAAACGGGATAATTGCAAAGCATAAAGGAACTTTTCGCCGGATTTTTCAGAAACTTAACCTCCCCCTCCTTAATTCCGGAGAGTTCCTCGCACTTTCCGTTAACAAATCCCCTATCCAAAAGATATACGGGCAAAACGACCCCGTGTCTCTCCAAAGACGAAGCGAAAATCTTATCGTTGTCTTTTAGACGATAGGGAAGATTGACTATATTTATATCCGTGCCGAGAAACTCTCTATAAAATCTCTCCATAGCCAAAGGAGAGGTTCTGTCTCTATTTGGGAAAATGATATCGACTCCTATGGCGGCCGGATTGTAAGAAGCTATTTTGTCGATAAGATCGGCCATAACGATTCTCGGCCAAGGCCACTGTCCCAAAACGCCCAAACTCTTTTCGTCTATATCGACGACTACGCAGTGAGAAGTTTTGTTTTCCGGACTTTTCTTAAAGAAAAAAGAAGTGGCGTCATAGAATTTATAATCAATATATTTTATAAATTCCCTATTATCATAAATAACTATATAAAAAGCAACCGTTAAAAGAAGAAAAAGAACAAAAGCCGCCCTCTTTACGAAACATTTAGCCATCTTTTCTTAGATTATCTGATAAAAATTTCTACGCTTCTATTTCTCGGTTCCGAAACTTCGTCGGCGGTTTGTACTATAAGATCGTTTTCTCCGTAACCTTTTACATCGAGCAAAGAGGAATCGACTCCTTCTTTTACGAGTAAATCTCTTATTATCTTAGCTCTTTTCAAAGAGAGAATTCTATTTTTCTCCTTATCCCCGACGGTATCGCTGTGACCTATGATATCGACTCTGCAGGGCATTCTTTTTTTCACGACGGATAGGACGCTTTTTAATTTTTCAAGAGACTCTTCCGTTAAACGAACCGAATTTTTTTTAAAATAAAGATATAAAGTAACCGGCTTTGGAGGAAGCATTTTTAAAGTATTTTTAAATTCTTTTTCAACTTCGGCTTTCGATACCGGTTTCGGCAAAGAGGGAGGAGACTCTTTGTCTTTCAAATCGACTTCCGTATAAGGTTTGTCAACCAAAACTTCGCCTTTTTGAGTGGAAACGACTATGGCGTTACGAGATTTGTCGTTTTCAACCAAAATAACGCTTGTTTTCGGATGAGGTTTCAAAGCCGCCAAAACCGCCGTAATGATTACTATCCACAACCCTTCCATAAATTACGCCTTTATTTATTCACGGAAACCAGAAATTTAGTTCCTCTTATACCGACAACTCCTTCCGGAACTCTGAATTTAAAAGATTTAGGAGCAAGTTTGCCGATTTTGCCGGAAGAGAAAGCCGCTTTCCCTTTCTCAAGTTTTACATCTATACCGTATTTCTCTTTTTCCGGAGAAAAGATATAACTTTTAACTTTAAATATACTTTTTTCGTCTAAAGACAGGAGAGAACCGTCTTTAAATACGACTCCCACTCCGCTTGAAGAGTCGGTAAATATAATATCTCCCTCCTTAAGAGAAAGACCCTTGCTTGCCTCGATAAACTTATCTCCTCTTTTAATCCGAACTTTTCCGTAAAGATCTTTAATCATACCTATCGATTCGGCGAATAAAGGAAATATTAAAAAAAATAAAAGAGGTATGAATTTTTTCATGATCTTTATCTCCCGATTTGTAACGGGGCAATTCTAACATAAAATAGAAGTATAAATAATTTTATTTATCTGATTTTAAAGAGGAGTATTTTGAGTGTTACTCTTTTTCACACAATAAGAGCTGCGGAAATTTGTTTTTTTAAAATAAAGTATTTAAATTTTTTTTAAAAAAAGGATACGAAGTCAAACTTCATATCCTTTAAAAAAGTTTCTTTTTAATCTTTCTCCAAAATCTCTGACACGGAGTGAGCGTCTCTTCATAAGAAGAGAGTCTGCTACCCAAATCCGAATCCGAAGAACCCTCTTTAGGCGCCTCAAGCTCATTTCGAACTTCGTCCGCCGAAAGAGAGACTTTCGAAATCTCCTCTTTCAAAGCCTTCAGCTCTTTTTCCGCTTCCGCCGCGCTTTTATCCGTTTCTCCCTTTTGCTCTTTCTCCTTCATCAAACTCATAAAAGACGCCACTTTGTTTTCGATGTCTTTTATTTTATTCTTCTCTTTATCGAAAATCCGAGAAATTTTCCTTTTTTCCTCTTCGAGTTTTTTTATAACGGTCTCTTTGGAATCGAGCAAAGAAGAGAGTTTCTCCTTTTCTCTTTTAAAATTCTCTTCCGCCTCTTTTTTCAACTTTTCCAAAGAAAAAAGCCTGTTTTTATACTCCGAAACCTCTTTGCTCTTTTGCGAAACGGCATTTTCGTATTCGGACAGCTTCTTTTCATACTTTTTCACGCTCTCTTTTAATAAAACGAGTTCTTTAGAGAGATCCTCTTTCTCCTTCTCCATCATCTTTATCCTGTTTTCAAGAGACTCTTTCTCATCCTTCAAAGAAAGAATTCCCTTCTCGCTCGTTTCTTTCTCTTTTCTAATAGCTTCCAACTTTGAAACTTTCGATTTAAGCTCCTCTTGAAGCTCTTTTTTCTCCTCTTCGAGACGGGATAAGTTTTCGTTTAGATACTTTATCTCTCCTTCCAACTCTTTAATCTCTTCCTCTTTCTTTAAAACCGTATCTTCAAGAAAATTTTTCTCTTTTTCCAAATCCTCAATCTTCAAAGAGAGTTTCCTATTCTCTTTCTCAAGAGACGAAACCTTTTGGCCCTCTTTTGAAACTCTCCCCTCCAACTCGGAGATAAGCCCCATCTTCTCGTTTAAAATACTCTCTTTGTGAAATAACCTCTCTTCTTTTTCCTGAAGCTCTCCGCTTAAGGCCTCTATTTCCGGTTCATACTTATCTTTCGCAAACCATCTCGAGAGAAAATATCCGACTACGAATCCAAGTACCCAAGCCGCCAAAAGACACCATAAAATATTGCTTAAAACGTTCATAATCTACTCTCCCTCTCTCATTAGATGAATTTCAACCCTTCTGTTACTCTTATCGTTGGGATCTTCGGATATGAAATTGCTCTCGCCGTAGCCTTTCGCTACCATGTTCTTCTTGGTTTTCATATTTTTCTCCAGATATCTCTTCACCGCCTCGGCCCTTCTTTGGCTAAGAGAAAGATTATATTTTTCGTCTCCTCTTGCGTCGGTATATCCGGCAATCTCTACGGAAACGTCATCTCCTAAACTATCTAAAAGTTTTACGGCTTTTTGCAAAGTTTTTTGACTATCCGGAGTGATTTTCGAACTGTTCAATTTAAATCTAATCGGCTCCATGCGAAGCATTTTAGCTATCTTTTCCTCAACCTCTTTTATTTTGCCGCTCTCTTCTTCGCCTGAGACATTTCCGCCCTTTGCTTCAGGCTCCTTTTTTAAAGCTTCGTTCTCTTTAGAAACGGCCGCTACTTTAGGAGTTTCCAAAGAGGTTTTATCCTCCACGACGAAACCTCCGCTTTGAGAGGATAAAAGTTTTTTAAATTCATTGAAAGAGTTTTCGTCCGAAAAAACTCCCTCTATGACTATTTTTCCGTTCTCCGCAACGAATTTTCCGTTTTTAACTCCGTTTTCACCGAAAAATTTGATGACGGATAGAGCAAATCCTTCCCATTCCGCGCCTTTTACGCCCTTTTCGATCTTGATATCCTTCTTCGAATTTTCGGACGGGGAATTCTCCACATAATCCAAAAGAGGCGAATTTTCGTCTCCTTCGCTCATCAACGCCTCCACTTCAAAACCGCTACCGTCCGTATTTTCAATATATTTAAAATAAGGCTCCCTCTCCTTTGTAAACTCGCTTTTAGAAACTTCCAAACTCTCTTTAGCCTCTTTTTCGGTCTCCTCCGCCTTAACCGGCGCTTTAACCGCGGTTTCCTCAGCCCCCTCGGACGCTTTTTCTCCGTTAACGGAAGAGGTTGAAACTACCGAAAGATCGTTCGCACTCTCAAAAGACGAATTTTCTCCCTTAAAATTCAGACAAAAATAAAACAGCAAAAAACTAAGAATCAACCCGAGAACGACCATAATCTTATTTCCCATTTAAAGACTCCTCCTTTAAAAATAGTTTCTTTACTAAAGTATAACAGACAAAAATACTATAACTTGTTAAAACGATCATCTATTTGAAAAATAAAGTTTCAACTAAATTTTTCAAAAAAAAGCTGCAATAAGAGAAAAAACAGGAGTTTTAGGTTATACTCCCTTTAAACAAAAAAAATCGGAGGTAGATTATAAGGGCATTTTTAATACTCGCTCTTTTTGCTTTGACGCTCTTAGGGGCGCAAGATACGGTAACGATTCCGACCGTAAATCTCTCTCTAAACGCTCCCGCCGAGCCTAAAGATTTGGTAAACAGTCTGA
>CAZPVZ010000157.1:0-4106 GCA_964590185.1 uncultured Campylobacterales bacterium | reverse complement strand
CAGATAGAAAAAGAGGCTTTGAAATCTCGCTCCTCCCCCGAATTCGAAATGTCTTATTCCGGCTTCGTAAGCCGCCTCCACCGCCGGGAAAAAATCGTCCATCAGCACTCTTCCGCCGAATACGGATTGGAATCCGTCTCTGAAAGTGGTATCCATTACGTCTATGAGTTTTTTTGCCATCTCATGCCCTTAAGTTTTTAACTTGCGCTTTCTGAATTTTTGTACCGCCGCCGTTATCGCTGCTATAATTTCTTCATCTTCGCGGGTTTGATTGTTTGCCGTTTCGCTCTGTTTGAGGGAGGGGGTTCGTTTTCGGACGCTTTTTGGGGAAAGAGAAAATCTCTTTATAAGATTTGTTTGGATATTTAATAATAAAATTAAAATAGATAAAAATATAAAAACGATTCCCATTCCGAGAATCATAAATTTAAAAGCTTCTAAAGTTAGATTTTCCCCCATTTTTATCGGCGTTCCTTTTTAAAGTGTGCAAAATAATACCATTTTTATTTTTAAAAGAAACATATTTAAAGTCATTAAATGATTTTATTTCTCTCTTATGGAGTCGTGGGCTACCGCATATTTTCCCGTCCACTCCTCAAATATGTCGCAAGCTACTCTAACTCCGTCTCCGGCCGCTATCGCAAACATCGTTTTAGAGCCCGCCGCAAGTCCCGCGACGTAAAGTCCTTCTTTGATTTTAAAATCGACATTTTTAATTTTTATTTTATTTGGTTTCATTACTTTATCGTGGGGTTCTATTATTGCGTCTTTGCACTCTATGGAAAATTCCTGCATTCCGGTTGCTAAAACGACTCTGTCGGCTTTGAAATTTTTTCCGGATTCGGTAGAGACCGTAAAGTCGTTGAGTTCTCCTTCGAGTTTTACGACCTTGTCTTGAAGAAAAGAGACGCTTTTGAAAGCTTTAAGCTGATTTTTCATATCTTCTATAAGCTCTCTTCCGGTGATTCCCTGTTTGACTCCCGGAACGTTAAATAGTCTTGCCTGCAAAAGATCGGAGCCGTCGTCGTCTATAACGAGATATTTCCTGTTTTTTGCCCATCCGAATTTATTTTCCGTAGATCCGAGCGTGAGTGCGCAAGAGAGTCCGGCCGCTCCGCCTCCTATGATGATTACGTCGTATTTTTCCATTTCGTTTGTGCTCCCGTGAGAATTTTTCCTATTATTTTACTTATTGTTTTTGAAAGTTTTATTAGAAAAGTTTTATCGGGGGAGAATCTTCGAGAATATTTTTTCGTAAAAGCTTTTTCGGAAGAAAAGAGAGGAGAAACCTCTCTTTTTTAGCAGTAGTCGGCTAAGAGCCCCTCTTTTAAGGCTTTATAGGTCTCTTCTCCGTTTAGAACCTTAACGAGTTCCAATCCGAAGCATATTGCGGTTCCCGGACCTCTTGAAGTTACCACGTTTCCGTCTATCACCACTTTTTGGTCGGATACGTATCCCTCGGTTCCCGTTTTTTCTTCGAAACCGGGATAGTTGGTATGTTTTTTCCCTTCCAATACTCCGGCCTCTTTTAATGCCCAAGGAGCGGCGCAAATGGCTCCCACCATCTTTCCTTTTTCGTTAAGGGTTTTGATGTAGCTTTGAACGAGTTCGCTTTTTGCAAGATGCTCGGCTCCCGGCAATCCTCCCGGTAAAACCATGATGTCGTAATCTTCTACTTTAACGTCTTTTAATAAAACCGGAACTTTTACTTTCAAACCGCTGTTGGCTCCCTCCACTTCGTTTCCGAAAAGTCCCGCGACGGTAACCTCGTTTCCGGCTCTGTTTAATACGTCTATTATGGCCATGGCTTCTATCTCTTCGAAACCGTCCGCTAAAGGAACCAAAACTTTCGCCATCTTAAACCTCCTTATTTAACTTTTTCGAGATATTCGCCTTTTTGGGTATCTACTTTAATAATATCTCCTTCAAGGATATGGAAAGGCACTTGCACTACGGCGCCGCTTTCCAAAGTAGCCGGTTTTTTTCCTCCCTGGGAATCTCCTTTGAAATTGGGAGGAGTGTCCACCACTTTATATTCGGCCGTTTGAGGCACTTCCACGCTTATCGGTTTGCCGTTGTGGAAAAGAATTTCTACGTTCATTCCGTCTATCAGCCATTTTTGAGCGTCTCCCGCCTGTTCTTTAGGGAGCGAGAGTTGCTCGTAAGTGGTATTGTCCATAAACTGCAAATATTCTCCGTCGTCGTAGAGATACTGCATCGTTTTTTGTTCGAGATTCGGTTGTTCGCATTTATCTCCGGCGTGAAAAGTTTTTTCTATCACTTTTCCGTTTAGATAGGATTTGATTTTCACTCTTACAAACGCCGCTCCCTTTCCCGGTTTTACGTGTTGATACTCTACGATTTTGTACGGGATGCCGTTTATCTCTATTTTTAAACCTTTTCTCAAATCGCCCATTGAATATGATGCCATTAAAACTCCTAATATTTAGATTTATTTCTCTTTTTTGGTCGTAAAATCCATCGCTTTGGCATTATACATTAAAACCGGAACGAATATCAACGAAACTATCACCGCCGCTACCGTTCCGAATATCAGCGCTACGCCCAGACCTCCGAAAATCGGGTCGGTTGCCAAAAGGGTACTTGCCAATATGATTGCCGCCGCGGTTAAAAAGATCGGTTTCGCTCTCGTTGCGCTGGCAACCGCTATGGCTCTTTGCTTGTCGAAACCTTTTTTCTCCATCAAAGCTTTTGCGAAATCTATAAGCAAAAGGGAGTTTCTCGAGCTGATTCCCATCAGGGAGATGAATCCTATCAGCGATGTCGCCGTCAAGAAAAAGGTGTCTTTGGTAAATACGTCCATTAGCCAGTGTCCGACTATAACTCCTATGATGGATAGAAAACTTCCAAGTAGCACTATGCCGCTTAGCGTAAAGCTTTTGTAGTAAACCACCATAAGGAGGAATATTAAAATGAGAGCGGCGATGAAAGCTCCTCCCAAATCTCTGAAAGTATCCAAAGTTACTTTCATCTCTCCGTCCCATCTTATGAGATATTTTTCTCCCGTTTTCTTGTCCGTAGCGGTTAAATCGAACATATAAGTGGACATTCCGGGAACTTTTTCCACTTTATATTCGTCGCTTAACTCTTTGAGCATCGTATCTCTCGCTTCCAAAAGAGGATAGACTTGAGATACTTTGTCCGTTTCCGCGGTGATGTTTATCATTCTTCTTAAATCTTTTCTCATGATGGTCGGAGCGTTTTTGGTTTCTATAACTTCGACCACTTCGCTTACGGGGACCATCATTCCCTTTTTGTTCATAAGTCTTAAAGAGGATAGTTTGCTGATTAGATCTTTTTTCGAAAAGTGATCCAATCTTTTGGTTTTATCGCTTAAAACCAAAAATATCGGTATCTGATCGGGAGAGTTCTCGCTGTTTTTGGCCGCTACGACCATACCTTCGAAAGCGAGATACAATATATGGTTTATCTGATCTATCGAAAGAGCCGATTTTAGAAGTTTGTCTTTATTTACTTTCAGTTTGAATCTCGTAAAGTACTCATCCTCCATTATATCGACATCTACGAGACCTTTCGTTTTTTTCAGGATATCGGCTATTCGTGAAGCCAAATGTCTCGAACCTTCTATGCTCTTTCCGTATAGCTCCACGACTATGGACGCCAGAGTCGGAGGCCCGGCCGGTTGCTCTATCAGTTTGATGCTCGTTCCCTTTTTCAAAGGTTCGCATTTGCTTTGGATTATGGGGCGGAGTCTGTGAACCATATCGTAAGATTTCTCTTCTCTATGATGTTTATCCGTTAGATTCACTACGATTTCGGCTACGTTCTCGCTTCTTTTAAAAGAGGAGCCCTTTACCAATCCGGCGTAATCCAAAGGAGCTCCCTGACCCAAAAAGATCTCCATGTCGGTTATCTCTTTTTCGTTTTTTAAGATATTTACTACGCATTCGCTTATCGCGGTGGTCTCTTCTATCGAACTTCCGGTAGGAGCGTCAACGTAAACGGAGAAGGTGTTGGCGCTTTTTCCGGGCAGCATTTTGGCTTTTACGATTTTGGTTGGAAGCATCATTATCGATCCGACAAACGCCAAGAGAGTTAGAAACAGCACCAGAAATCTTTTGGAT
>CAZPVZ010000156.1:0-13340 GCA_964590185.1 uncultured Campylobacterales bacterium | reverse complement strand
GAAAAGCCGGTTTCTTTGGAAAAAGGGGAGGAGATCGGTTATTTTATGATGGGTTCTACGATAGTTATGTTTTTTGAAAAAGGGATGATAGAGTTTAAAGTTGAAAAGAACACCCATGTAAAGTTCGGGGACGTAATAGGTGTTTTGAGATAGGGGAAGCGTAATTTTAAAATTACGCTTTCTAATTTACATAAATTTTCCTAAGATCCTCGATTCTTCTTCCCATATTCAAAAGAAGCATATCGGCTATCACCAAAGCCGCCATCGCTTCCGCTACGATTGAACCTCTTATTGCTATGCAAGGATCGTGTCTTCCTTTGAGATTGCAGATCGTTTCGTTTCCGTGGATGTCTATCGTTCTTTGAGGTTGGAAGATGGAGGGTGTCGGTTTGAAATAGACTTTTAGAAAAATCTCGTCTCCGTTTCCTATTCCTCCGAGAATTCCTCCGCTGTTGTTGGTTAAAAATCCCTCTTTTGTTATTTCGTCGTTGTTTTCGCTTCCCCTCATCGAGGCGCTTTTGAAACCGGCTCCTATTTCGACCGCTTTTACGCCGTTTATGCTCATCATAGCATCCGCCAAAACTGCGTCAAGTTTATAATATATCGGTTCTCCGAGTCCCACGGGAGCGTTTTTTATCTTTACTAAAACCGCTCCTCCTATCGAGTCGTGAGCCTCTTTCGCTTTTAAGATTTCTTTTTTTTGAAACTCTTCGACCTCTTTGTCCAAAGCGTATATTTCGCTCTCTTTCGCGTATGAAAAATCGAAATTTTTCCCTTCGATTTCTCCTATTTGGCAAACTCCGCTTAGGATTTTTATATTCAGCTCTTTTAAGAGAAGTTTGGCTACGGCTCCCGCCGCCACTCTCGCGGCGGTTTCTCTCGCGCTGCTTCTCCCTCCGCCCCTGTAATCTCTTATCCCGTATTTATGCCAATATGTAAAGTCCGCGTGCGCCGGTCTGAAGAGATCTTTTATAGCGGAGTAGTCTTTGCTTTTTTGATCTTTGTTGAAAATAACCATCGCTATCGGAGTTCCCGTGCTCACTCCTTCGAAAACCCCGCTTAGTATCTCCACCTTATCGCTTTCTTTTCTTGCGGTTGCGAATCTGTTTTGTCCGGGTTTTCTTCTATCGAGCTCTTTTTGTATAAACTCCTCGTCGATTTTCAACCCCGCCGGCACTCCGTCTATCACGCATCCTATCGCTTTTCCGTGAGACTCTCCGAAAGTCGTTAAAATAAATCTTTTTCCGAAACTATTCACTATATTCCTTTTGAAGCTCTTTTTGAAGTATTTCGAGCGCTTTTTTAGCCGCCTTTTGTTGAGCGTCCTTTTTGCTTTTGCCTCTTGCTACGGCAAGTTTTCTATCTTTGACGCTAACTTCTATCTCAAACTCTTTTTTGTGATCCGGTCCGAACGAACCTATGAGATTGTAATCGGGTATGGTTCCGAAATGGGCTTGGGTTAATTCCTGAAGAGTGGTTTTATAGTCTTTGAAAACGGTTTTTAGATCTATTTTCGGATATATCTCTTCCAAAAGTTTTAAAACTATCTCCTTTACTTTTTCAAGCCCCTTTTCAAGATATATGGCTCCCATTACCGCTTCGAAAGCGTTTGAGAGCAAAGAGGCTTTCTCTCTTCCTTTGTTGTTCTCTTCCGCTAACGATATGAAGATATATTTTCCGAGATCGAGTTTTTTAGCGAGCTTTTCCAATCCCTTTTCGTTTACCAAAGAGGCTCTCAGCTTTGAAAGCTCCCCTTCGTCAACGTTTGGAAACTTTTTAAAAAGATATTCCCCGACTATCAGATCTATTACCGCATCTCCCAAAAATTCGAGTCTTTCGTTGTTATACGGTTTTTTGTAACTTTTGTGCGTAAGCGCCTCGATTATCAGATTTTTGTTTTTAAATCGATAATCCAAACTCCTCTCCAGCTCTTTCAGTTCTTTCATTTTACCCCTTTACCTTTTCTGCTTCTTCTTTTGCTATGCGATCGCATTTTTCGTTTTCGATATGTCCGTTATGGGCCTTTACCCATACCGCTTTTATTTTGTGATTTTTGGCAAGAAGAACGAACTCTTTCCAAAGTTCAGGATTTTTAACTCCTTTAAAATCTTTTTTTATCCAATTGGAAAGCCATTTGTTGATGCCGTTTACGACATAGTTGCTGTCGCTTATCAGCTCTATCTCGCAAGGCTCCTTTAGCGATTTTAATGCCTCTATGACGGCTTTTAGCTCCATCTGGTTGTTCGTGGCCTCTTTTTGGGAGCCTTTTACTATTTTCTCGTGCTCCTTATATCTTAATATGGCGCAATATCCTCCGGCTCCGGGATTTCCCAAAGAGGAGCCGTCGGAAAAAATCGTTATTTTTTTCATCCTTTTCTCACAATCATTAAAATCATTTTAGCCGAATCGAAAGAGTAGCAGTTTGGGCATCTGTAAAAAAAGAGAGGAAATACCTGTTTGCACTCTTTACATATATATTCGAATCTCAAATCGGCTTTGTTATAGTTTAAGTTTCTTAGTTTTATCAAAACGTCGAGTTCGAAAATTTCGCTTTTTTCGGCCTCGTCGCTCAATCCTCTCGCGCTTAGTATTTCAAAGAGAGAATCGTTTTTTTTCACGCCTTCCGTGACCATTCTCTCTTTCGGCAAAAGCCATACGATATCTACGAGCTTGTGAAAATCGAAGTTTTCTATCTCTTTGAATTTAATCTTTTTTTCGTTCCGAGTTATAAATTCAAATAATACTCTTTGAACCGTTTCGTTCTCGTCGGCTAAAATTTTTAACTTTTTCTTTTTCGTCAAGTAGTCCGATTTTGCGGAGCTTATTATATCCAAAGCTTCTATATATTCTCTTTGTTTTTTTACATCAACGTTTAATTCTTCAAGTGCGTTTAATATTTCCGGAATTTTTTCGTACTTTTTCAGTTTTTCGTAAATGACGACGAGATATTTCAAAGCCTCCTTGTTTCTGGGCGAACTTTTTAAGCTCTCCAAAAAAGTCGTTTCGCTTCTGTGGAGAAAGCCGGCTTTGAAGTAAAGCTTTCCGAGCATCGTAAAGATCTGCTCTTTCTCTTCCTTATTTTTTACTCTCTCGAGCAAAAGAAGATAAATATCTATCGCTTTTTGATAATCTCCCTTTTTTTCGTGCAAAAGAGCTATCAGTATGATCGATTCTAAAGAGAGATTTTCGTTTTTGACTACGAATTTGTATTCTAAAATGTCTTTATTGGATTCGAACTTTTTTACGAATTTTTTTATGCGGTTTTTTTCCTCTTTGCTTTTGTATATGGCCCACCAGTAGCTTACCAGCGAAATGATGAAAACGATTAGAAAAAGAATGATTACGCTAAAGAGGGGATCGTGGTAGTTTGTAAAAAATATCTCCAATTTTTCCGCCTGTTTTGATTTTTGTGTAATTATATCAAAGGAAAGCGAAATAGAAATTTATTGTATAATAGTATTTAACATAAAAAAACGAAAAGAAAAATTTACCATGATAGATCCTTCCTCCATAGAAAATTTAAAGAGCCGTATAGATATCGTAGATGTGATAGGAAGCTACATAGAACTTAAAAAAAGCGGCGCGAATTTTAAGGGACTTTGCCCTTTTCATTCCGAAAAGACTCCGAGTTTCGTAGTAAGTCCGGCTAAGCAGATATATCACTGTTTCGGCTGCCACGCAAGCGGGGACGCGATAAAATTCGTGATGGAATACGAAAAACTCTCCTATCCCGAGGCGGTCGAAAAGCTTGCTTCCATGTATAATTTCCCGTTAAACTATACGAAAGAAAAGAGAGAAAGAAGCTCTATTTTAAAAAGAGCCAATCTCTTTTTTATGAAAAATTTGGAGAGATATTCCTTTGCCAAAAAGTATCTTTCGGATAGGGGAATGTACGAATCGATGATGGAGAGATTCGAAATAGGATATGCCCCGAGTTCTTCGGAATTTTTAAACTTTTTGCAAAACGAGGGATTTTCCAAAGAGGAAGCTTTAAAATACGGTCTTTTGGCTAAGGACGGAGAGAGATTTTACGCAAGATTTATAGAGAGAGTTATTTTCCCGATTTACGATCCGAGAGGAAATTTGGTGGGTTTTGGGGGAAGAACGATCTCCAACCATCCCGCAAAGTACATAAATTCTCCTCAAACTCCGATTTTCAATAAATCGAGGCTTCTTTACGGATATCATATAGCAAAGGATAAGATTTTAAGAGAGGGAAGGATAATAGTGGTCGAGGGGTATATAGACGCCATTATGCTTCATCAGGTCGGATTTAAAGAGAGCGTCGCCACTTTGGGAACCGCTTTGACGAAGGATCACATCCCTCTTTTAAAAAGAGGAGATCCTTATGTCGTTTTGGCTTATGACGGAGACAGTGCCGGAATGGAAGCCGCTTTCAAAGCCTCCAAACTCTTAAGCGCGGCGGGAGTTAAAAAGGGCGGAGTCGTGATTTTCGAAGGGGGAGCGGACCCGGCGGATATGGTGAAGGAGGGCAGAGGAGACGAGCTTAAAAATCTTTTTTCGCATCCGAAACCTTTTATAGAGTTTTGTTTGGAAAAGATCGTTAGAAGTTACGATATTAACGATCCTTTGCAAAAAGAGAGCGCCTTGAATGAAGCGAGAGGGTATCTTTCGTCTCTTTCGGAGATTTTGGCCAACGAATATAAAAACTATCTTGCGGCGCTTTTAAGAATCGACGAAAAACTTATAAAAATCGGAAGATACGCAAAAAAGAGGGATTTTACGGAAAAAGCGGAAAAAAGAGAGGAAATTTCCGAACTTACTTTGATAAAGACGCTTTTAAACAAACCGGAGCTGATAGACGAAGTTTTGGACGTTATAGATTCGTCCATGTTCGGCGTTCATAGGGAAGAGTTTAATTTGCTTCTTAAAGGCGAAACGAACGATCCGAGGCTTATAGAGATATCTTTGAGAGATGATATAAAAGAGTATGAAAAAGAAGATTTAAAAAGACAGCTTTCTATCTTTTTAAGACAATATTATGATAAACTTTTAAAAAATATTATTCATAGAAAAGATATTGCTTTTGATATGAAAAGTTATATAGTAAGAAAAATAAGAGACAATATGGAGAAATTAAAAAGAGGCGAGTTGGTCATATACGAAGATTTCGGGATATGATCCGGTATTTTGAAAATTAGGTCCTAAAGGAGCCGTTATGAAAAAGTATATCAAATGGTTTGAAGAGCTTAGTATAAAAGACGTAAACGAAGTCGGAGGCAAAAACGCAAGTTTGGGAGAGATGTATAGAGCTTTAAGGCCTCTTGGGGTGAACGTACCGAACGGTTTCGCCGTTACGGCGAGCGCTTACAGATATTACCTCGAATACAACGATATCGTGGGACTTTTGAAAAATCTTTTCGAGGATTTCGATCCGAACGATTTAAAAGAGCTCCAAAGAGTCGGAAAAAGCGCGAGAGAACTTATTATGAAAGGTAAAGTGCCTCCCTCTTTGAAAGATGAGATTCTTAAAAATTACGAAAAACTTAAAAAGGAGTACGGAGAAGATGTCTCCGTAGCCGTAAGAAGTTCCGCTACGGCCGAGGATTCTCCGACCGCCTCTTTCGCCGGTCAAAACGAGACTTATCTTAACATAAAGGGAGACGAGAATCTTCTGTGGGCTTATAAAATGTGTATAGCGAGCAATTTTACGGATAGAAGCATAAGCTATAAATATACTCACGGATTCGATCCGATGAGAGTTTATCTCTCCGTAGTCGTTATGAAGATGGTGCGAAGCGATAAGGGAAGTAGCGGAGTTATGTTCAGCCTCGATACCGAAACGGGATTTAGGGACGTCGTTTTTATAAATTCCGCATGGGGTCTCGGAGAAAACGTGGTTCAAGGAACGATAAATCCGGATTCCTTTTACGTGCATAAGCCCACTTTTAAGAAGGGATTTAGAGCGGTTTTGAAAAGGAGTCTCGGAGATAAAAACAAAATGATGATTTTTAGCAAAAGTATGGAAAGAGCCAATTTAGCCGAGCAGTTTACCAAAAACGTTCCGACTCCGATAGAGAAAAAGAGAAAGTTTTCGATAACCGACGAAGAGGTTTTGACGCTTGCGGACTGGGCGATAAAGATAGAGGAGCATTACGGCAAGGTAAACGGACGCTATACTCCGATGGATATGGAGTGGGCTAAAGACGGAATTGACGGAAAGCTCTATATGGTTCAAGCAAGGCCCGAAACCGTTCATTCTCAAGATAAGATAAATCAATTCGAAATTTATAAGATGCTCGAGAGAGGCAAAATTTTGGTAACCGGCAATGCGGTGGGAGAGAAGATAGGAGCCGGAAAAGTAAAAATATTAAGGAGCATGATAGAGGCCGATAAATTTAACGAGGGAGACGTTTTGGTAGCTCATACGACCAGTCCCGACTGGGAGCCGGTTATGAAAAAAGCCTCCGCCATTATTACGGAGACGGGAGGAAGGACCTGCCACGCCGCAATCGTTAGCAGGGAGCTTGGCAAACCGGCGATCGTAGGAGCCAAAAACGCGACGAGAATTTTAAAAGACAATCAGGAAGTTACCGTAAGTTGCGCCGAAGGAGAGATAGGAAAGGCTTACGAAGGACTTTTGAGATACGAAGTGGAGAAGGTGGATATCTCGTCTTTGTCCAAGCCTAAAACCAAGATAATGATGAATCTCGGAAACCCGGAGCTTGCTTTTTCTCTTTCCAAACTTCCGGTTGACGGAATAGGTCTTGCGAGAATGGAATTTATCATAAACAACTATATAAAAGCTCATCCGATGGCGATAAAACATCCCGAAATCTTAAGCGAAACGGAGAGAGCTTTGGTGGACGAGCTCGCTTTTCCTTTCGAAGGGGACGCCGAGGAGTTTTTCGTAAAGACTTTAAGCGAAGGCGTAGCCACCATAGCTTCCGCCGTATATCCCAAAAAGTGTATAGTTAGAATGAGCGATTTTAAAAGCAACGAGTATGCGAATTTGCTCGGGGGAAGGCATTTCGAGCCGGTCGAAGACAATCCCATGATAGGATTTAGAGGAGCCGCAAGATATACGCATCCGAAATATATAGAGGGGTTCGAGCTTGAGTGCAAGGCGATGAAAAGAGCGATAGAAGAGATGGGATTTGACAACATTCATCTTATGATTCCTTTTTGCAGAAGAGTTGACGAAGCCGAAAGAGTAAGAAAGGCCATGATAAAGCACGGACTTGAAAATGTTACCGTGTATATGATGTGCGAAATTCCCAATAACGTTATCCTAATAGACGAATTTTTAAAAATCTACGACGGAATAAGCATAGGAACCAACGATCTGACTCAGCTGACTTTGGGAGTGGATAGAGATAGCGATATCGTAGCTTTCGATTACGACGAAAGAGACGAGGGAGTTAAAAGGATGGTGAAAATGGCGGTGGAGGGAGCTAAAAGGAACGGAAAATATTCCGGACTTTGCGGTCAGGCTCCGAGCGATTATCCGGAGTTTGCCGAATTTTTGGTAAGTATAGGGATAGAGAGCATAAGTTTAAATCCCGATAGCGTTTTAAAAACCATCAAAGCGGTAAGCGAAATAGAAAAAAGGAACGGCTAAAATGGACCCCTCCGCAAATATGGCGCTTCCTTCTCTCCCTAAGGAGATAGAGGAACTCTCCCGTATCTCCTTGAATCTTTGGTGGAGTTGGAATCCGAGAGGCAGAAATCTTTTTAAAACCATAAGTCCTTACTTATGGAAAGAGAGCGGTTACAATCCGATAGCCCTTTTGAAAAATCTCTCCCGCGAGAAACTTGAAAATCTTATAAAAGACGAAAATTTTATGAGAGAGTATCGCTACGTAACGGCTCTTTTTAGAGATTATATGAGAGAGGAGAAAAAAACTCGCTCCTTTACGGTAGCCTATTTTTGCGCCGAATACGGTTTGCATCACTCTTTGCCCATCTACTCCGGGGGACTCGGATTTTTAGCGGGGGATATATTGAAGGAATCGAGCGATATGGGAATTCCGATGGTCGGAATAGGTTTTATGTATCCCAAAGGATATGTCAGACAGGTTATAGGAAGCGACGGATGGCAAAGAGGAATGAACGAGGAGGTGGAAAAGGATACGGCTCCTATCGAGAGGGTTTTGGATAAGGACGGAAACCATTTCGTTATAAAAGTTCCGTTTATAGAACCTCCCGTTTTCGCTTCCGTTTGGAAAGTGAACGTGGGCAAAGTTTCCTTGTATCTTTTGGATACCGACATAGAGGAGAACGATCCGTGGGATAGAGAGATCTCTTACCGTCTTTATACTCCGGATATGCATCAGAGGTTGAGACAGCAGATAGTGTTGGGTATCGGAGGATACAAGGTTTTGGAGGAGATGGGAATAGAGTATTCGATTTTGCATCTAAACGAGGGGCATCCGGCTTTTGCTCTTTTCGAGAGGGTTAGAGCTTTTATGGAAAGGGGGATGAGTAAAGAGGAGGCTTTGGAAGCGGTTAGGGAGAGCTCCGTATTTACCACTCATACTCCTTTGCAATCCGCTACCGACGTTTACGGATTCGATTTGATGGGAAAATATTTCGAAAAGTATGCCCGAAAGTTGGATATGGACAAAAGCGAGCTTTTTAGTTTCGGAGTGGATCCGTCTTCTCCCGCAAGCGGTTTCAATATGAGCGTATTTGCTTTTAATATGTGCAACCATCGAAACGCCGTCAGCAAAAAACATTGCGAAGTTACTAAAAATATATGGAGAGAGCTTTTCGAAAAGGAAAAAAGGAGTATAGATTATATTACAAACGGCGTTCATCTTCCTTCTTGGGCGGGAGAAGAGCTCTATTTTCTTTTCGAGAGAGTTTTGGGAGAGAATTGGCTGGAGATTCAAGACGATAAGGATGTGTGGGAGATTTTGGAAGAGGTTGAAGAGAAGGAGCTATGGAAAATCCACTATTTGAATAAAATCAAGATGGTGAATTTCATAAGAGAGCGGGTTAGAAAAAAGTGGGCCAAAGAGGGCATAGATCCTCTAATAGCGATGGCCGAGGGCGTTATGCTCGATCCGGACGTTTTGACGATAGGTTTTGCAAGGAGAATGACCTCTTATAAAAGACCGGACCTCATTCTTTACGATCTTGACAGGCTCGAGAAGATAATTAACGATCCCGTTCGTCCGGTTCAGATAATTTTTGCCGGTAAAGCTCATCCGGCCGACGATCCCGGAAAAATGATAATTCAAAAAATTTTTAAAACGGCTCAAGATAGAAGATTTAGAGGAAGAATCGCTTTCGTGGAGGATTACGGAGAGGAGGTTGCCAAGTATCTCGTAAAAGGAGTGGACGTTTGGCTTAACAATCCTCTTTTGCCTCTTGAGGCGTGCGGAACGAGCGGAATGAAGGCCTCGGTAAACGGGACTTTGCATCTTTCGGTAAAAGACGGATGGTGGATTGAAGGGTATAACGGTCAAAACGGGTGGAGCTTCGGAGGGGAGATTTCCGACGAAAAGAGAGACGCTTACGAGCTTTACGAGGTTTTGGAAAAGGAAATAGTTCCTTTGTTTTACGATATCGATAAAGACGGCGTTCCCGTCGGATGGGTCAAAATGATGAAAGAGGCGATAAAGAGCGTGGCTCCCTCTTTTAGCGCAAGAAGAATGATGAAGGAGTATTTGGAAAAATTTTATCTCCCGATTTCCGAAAAAAATATGTAGATCGGAAAGGGATTTTTTCGTCCGGGATTCGAAACCGAAAGATCGAATCCGGATGAGATCGCAACTTGCGGGTTATTTTACTTTTATGTATCTTACGCTTTTCCCTTTTGAGATTTTCTCTCCGAGATATCCCGTAACGAGCAGAAAGGAGGAGGGAGATAAGCCGCTTCTTTTGATAAAACCTTCCACAAGCTCCTTTTCGTTGTAAAATTCGTCCATAACTATGCAGTTGACCACTCCCCAAACGAGAGTCGTTTTGAATTTTAGGGAGGGATCGGGAGTTATCGCGTAGATGTTTTTGTCCGGGCGAAATTTGCTCGTGTGCAAAAGAGTATATCCCGAAAGAGTCAAGGAGGCTATGAAATCGCACGGCAGAGTTTTCGAAAGCTCGGCCGCCGCGTAGGGAAAGGCTTCTCTGGGGGAGGGAGTGAAATCTTTGTGGTACGGATAACATTTTTGGATTTCGAAAATCGTCTCTTTCAATATTCCGACCGCTTCTTTGGGATAGTTTCCGACGGCCGTTTCGTCCGAGAGCATAACCGCGTCCGTTCCGTCCAAAATGGCGTTTGCTATATCCGAAACTTCGGCTCTCGTAGGATACGGAGAATTTACCATGGAAGTTAACATCTGAGTCGCGGTTATTACCGGTTTGGCTTTGAGATTGCATTTTCTAATTATCTCTTTTTGCAGACGGGGGACTTTGCTTATTCCCATTTCGGCTCCGAGGTCTCCTCTTGCCACCATGATGCCGTCGCTTTCGTCTATGATGGAGTCTATCTCTTTTACGGCGTTTTTTCTCTCTATTTTTGCGATAACCCAAGCTTTCGAGTCGAATTTTCTTAAAATTTCTCTCGCTTCTTTTATGTCTTCGGCTCTGCTTACGAAAGATACGGCTACGAAATCGACTCCTATTTTCGCTCCGAACTCTATATCCTTTTTATCCTTTTCGGTAAGGGCCGTTAGATTGATTTCTCCTTTGGGAATATTTATCCCTTTTCCCTCAAGAAGTCTTCCTCCGGTTAGAACTTCCAAAAGCACGAAATCGTCCATCTTTTTTACGACTTTCGTTTTCACCTGCCCGTCGGAGAAGTATATTTCGTCGTTTATTTTAAGGTCGTCTATTAAGGAAGGGTAGGTTAGAGAAAAGGAGTTTTCCGAAGGAGTTTTCGAGAGTTTTATCCTTTCTCCCCTTTTTATTTCCATCGGGCGTTTAAGTCCTTTGATCCTTATTTTCGGACCGCATATGTCTTGAAGTATTCCTATCGGCTTGTTTTTCTCTTCGGAGACTTCTCTTATGAGCTTTATCGTTTTAGAGTGTTCTTCGTAGGTTCCGTAGGAAAAATTGAGCCTAAATACGTTAACGCCCTCTTCTACGAGGGAACTTATCGATTTTTTGTCGTTTGTCGCGGGACCTAAAGTGGCCACTATTTTAACTTTCGCAAACATGTCTCTCCTTTTGAAAAATCTTGAAATATTACTCAATTTATGCTTTAAAGATAAGAAAAAATTAGTTTGGATATAATTTGAAAAAAAGGAGGGCGAATATGTCTTTTTTAAATTTGCAATATTTTAAAGAGAGACTTTTGAAAGAGAGAGAAAGAATTCTTAAAAATATGGAAGAGATAGACGCCGATTTGGCAAGAATCGTTGCGGAAGACGAGATAAACGATATGGAAGATTTGGCTCAGCTTGAGACGGAGAACGAACGGGATAAGGCGATTTTGAAAAGTTTGAAAGAGGAGCTTAAAGAGATAGACGAAGCTTTAAAGAGGATAAACGAAGGAACTTACGGCATAGACCGAGAGAGCGGAAAGCCTCTGCCCCTTTTGAAACTTTTGGTTAATCCTCTGTTTGGAAAAGCTTAAAGAAGATGAAAATAGAGATAGTGTTTGACAATTATATATTCGATCATAAAAAAGAGCTCGAGAAGGGGTGGGGCTTTTCTTGCATGATAGGAGACGATTTTTTATTCGATACCGGAAATAACGGGAGAATTCTTTTAAGAAACATGGAGAAACTCGGATATGAAGTTAAAAATCTTAAATACCTTTTTATTTCTCATCCCCATTGGGACCATATGGGAGGGATAGATTCCGTTATAGACGCAAACAGAGATTTGACTCTCTTTTTGCCTCAAAGCGTATCGGATTTGTTTATCGAGGATCTTAAAAACTATTCCGAAAAGATAGTGGTTATCGGCGAAGAGCCCGTCTTTTTATTCGATAAATTTTATAGCACCGGAGTTATGGAGCCGGTAGGGGAACAGAGTTTGATCGTCGATATGGGAAATTACGGAGCGGTGATTACCGGTTGCGCCCATCCCGGAATAATAGAGATAGTAAAAAGGGCTAAAGAGGTTCTTAAGAAAGATATATTTTACGCTCTCGGAGGTTTTCATCTGATGGAAAGTTCTAAGGAGGAGATATCTTTCGTTGCGAAGAGTCTGAAAAAACTCGGAGTAAGATACATAACTCCGACTCACTGCAGCGGAGATCTCGCTATAGAGATGTTTAAAGAAAGTTACGGAGAGAGATATATGGAGGGAGGAGTCGGAGCTTCCGTCGAAGTGTGAAATGACGAAAAAAATATTTTCTTTCTTGACTTTATTCGCCTATTAATTGTATAATCCTCTAATTAATTCTTCTTATTATTATTATCAATAGCTTTTATTCTAAGGATAAAGTATGAAAGTGGTTCTTCCCGTTAAAACGAATAAGGAAAACAGTCCCGTAAGTCCTCTTTTCGGGCATTCCAAATGGTTCGTATTCGTTGATTTGGATCGAGACGAGATAACGATAGAGAGAAATCCCTACGAGGGCGGAATAATCGTCGCGGAGTGGCTTTTGGAAAGCGGAGCGGATGCGGTTATAACTCAGCATATAGGAGCTAAACCTTTCGCTCTTTTTTGGCAAAACGAAGTCGAGTGTTATTATCCGGGAGAAGGAAGAATACTTATGAATGAAGCGATAGAGAACTTTAAAAAAGGCAATTTGGAAAAAATTACGCCCGATAACATAGAGAAATTTTTAAGACATTCTCATCGTTAACTAAAAATAACAAAGAAGAAAAAAGGAGTTTGCAATGAAAAAAGTTTTGGTTTTGGGAGGAGGATTCGCCGGAGTGGAGGCGGCGATATTCTTAAGAAGAGTCGGTATGAGCGTGGATCTCATTACGCCGAGACCTTATATGTATATATATCCCACTTCCATCTGGGTTCCCGTGTATGACGCGGAGTTTTCGGACGTGTGCATACCTATGGACGAGCTTGAGAAGGTTCACGGTTTTAAGTGGATAAACGACGAAGTGGTTAAGATAGAGGCAAAGAACAAAAAGGTTATATGCAAAAACGGAGAGTATGAGGGAGAGTATATCGTCATAGCCATGGGAGCCGGCAAAATGAAACACGAAGGGGAGGAGAATTATCTCTCCATCTGCGGAGATCCCGAAGATGCGGTAAAAATGAGAGACAAGATAGACGAACTCGTTACCGTAAAGAGAGAAGGAAAGATAGCGATGGGATTTGGGGGAAATCCCAAAGACTCTTCGGCGGTTAGGGGAGGTCCCGCGTTTGAGATGATGTTTAACGTTCATAACTATTTGAAGAAAAAGGGGCTAAGGGATAGATTCGAGCTGACTTTTTTCGCTACGATGAAAGAGCCCGGA
>CAZPVZ010000155.1:0-21639 GCA_964590185.1 uncultured Campylobacterales bacterium | reverse complement strand
AGGACATGCGGGAACGATAGCGGAGTGTACCGCCTGCCACAAAACCGTTCCGGACACGGTTGACGAAGGACCGCACGGTATGCACACGGTAGGTCAAAAATGGATAGAAGAGCATGAAGACGTAGCCGAACACGAAGGAGTCGAATCTTGTAAAGCTTGCCACGGAAAAGATCTGAAAGGTTCTTTCCTATCCGAAACCTTCTCAAAAAGAGTTTTCGAAGTGGAGCACGAAACGAAAATATTTGAAAAAGGGCACAAAATAAGCTGTTACGATTGCCACAACGGACCGAGCGGAGAAGAATACGAAGAAGATGAAAAAGAAAAAGAGGAGGATGACGATTAAACGAAAGAGGCTTCGGCCTCTTCTTTATAAAACCGAAAAAATATCCTTTACCACCTCCCTGCCGTCCGCTAAAATAACTCCCTCAAACTCGTCTCCCTTTTCATAGTTACCGACCCCCTTCGGGGTCCCGCTCATAATTATATCCCCGTCTTCCAAACTCATAAAAGAGGAAATCTCCTTTAAAATCTCCTCCGGTTTATATATCATCAGCTCATATTTTGCGTGTTGAACCTTTTCTCCGTTTTTAAAAAGTTTCATCTCTATTTTTTCCAAATCTCCCTCAAATCTGACGAATCTTCCGAAAACCGCCGAATTATCGAAAGCCTTAGCCCTCTCCCAAGGAAGACCTTTGGATTTTAGATAATTTTGAATCTTAGCGTCCGTAAGATCGAATCCGAACCCGACTCCATCTATTTTTCCGCTTTTTATCAAAAAACAGATCTCCCCTTCAAATCTGACGCTTTCGTTAAAATAAAAAAGCTTATCCGAAACGGCGGAGTTCGGTTTATTGAATATGACCATATTTTCGGGCATCTCGTTTCCAAGCTCTTTTATATGCTCCACATAGTTTCTCCCTACGCATACGATTTTGGAGGGATAGATCTTCTCATTTTCAAAACGAACGAAATTCATCAGTAAGCCTTTAACCCGAAAAAGTATCTAAAAACCAAACTCGCCCCCTCCTCAGCTATTCTATCCACCAGCTTATCCAATTTATCCTCTTCTTTCCAAACGGGATTTTTAACTTTGCTAAGCTTTTCAAGTTCCTTCTCGGCATCGTACATCGAACTTACTTCGTCTATAAGTCCGACTTTCTTGGCCATTCTGGCGGTAAATACGTGAGCGTCGGCAAATTGGGAGCTTTTGTTTATATCAAGTCCTCTCGCTTTAGCGACGTCGCTTACGAACATATCGTAAGTATCCCTTATAATCTTCTCAAGCTCCGCCCTCTCATAAGGTTTCCACTCTCTCGTCATCGTCCCTATCTGCTTATATTTTCCGGCCGCGATCGTTTGCTCCTTAATCCCTATCTTATCAAGAAGCCCTTTTATATTCGCTCCCTGAAACAAAACGCCGATAGAACCTATCACCGCTCCCGGATTTGCTAAAATCTTATCGGCCCAAATCGAAGCGTAATAGCTCCCGCTAGCCATAGTCCCGGCCGCGTAAGCAATCACCGGCTTTTTCTCTTTAAGCTTTTTAACGGCCAAACTTATCTCTATCGAAGGAGCAACCGCTCCTCCGGGAGAATCCACGACCAACAAAACCCCTTTTATATTGTCTTTCTCGGCTTCTTTAAGCTGTTGCATAAACTTTTCTTCGCTCTCTATCACCCCTTTCAATTCAAGTTTCATAAGATTGGGCTCTTTCAAAACCTCTTCGCTCGAAGAAAAAAGCAAAAAGAGGATCAGCAAAAAAAGAAGAGCCTTAAAATATTTCTGTATAAAATCCAAAATCGCTCCGAAAGGCGCCAGAAGCCTTTTTATAAACGCCGTCATACCTCTTCTCCGTTTATATAAATTTTCTCAACCTCTTTGGTATGAAGTATAAGCCCGAGGGGCAATTGTTCGTCCGAAATTCCCTCTTCCAGCCTAACAACAATCAAATCTGCGTCTTTCCCCTCCTCTAAAGAACCGTTTTCAAATCCCAAAGCTCTGCTTCCGTATAAAGTAGCGGCTAAGATAAGATCTTTGGCCGCCGTCCTCAAATCCTCCTCAAAATGCATAAAAAGAGCGCTTCTTAACTCGTCCCACATATTCAGAGATACGTTGGAGCTAAGTCCGTCCGTGCCGATATTCCATTCGCACTTCATCTCTTTCAACGCTTTTATATCCAAAAGAGCGTTTCCAAGAAGTCTGTTGGAAACGGGACAGTGAGTGACGCTTCCTCCCATCTCTTTAATCAAAGCAAACTCCTCTTTCGTAGCGTAACAGCAGTGAGTGAAAACCGTTTTAACCCCTTCGAAAAGCTTAAGATAAGAGATTCCGTCCGTCAAAGGCTTAGAACCCGGCAAAAAGTTATCTAAAAATCTTTTAAAATCCCCCTCTCCCCTATCTATCCATTCTCTTTCGGCTAAACTCTCCATAAAATGAGTCGAGACCCTATATCCTTTATCTCTTGCCGTATCCAAAACTTTTTTAGCCAATAAAGGGTGAGTGGAATACGGAGAGTGAACGGATATCGCCGGACGAAACTTTTCGTTTTCAAAACCTTCGCTCTCTTTTAATCTGAGTTTAAAATCTTGATACAAAGCATCGACCATATCCGGCCTAATTCCCAAAATTTCGTTGAAAAAAACAACTTTTTGAGGAGATTTGACGCAAGCTTTCAAATCCTTTCCAAAACTGCTTATCTCTCCGAAACTTCCGACTCCGCTTCTTAACATCTCTTTAATCGCTTTTTCGTAACACTCCTCTTTGCAACGCTCTTGCAATTCGTCTCTATTTTTAACGACGCTTTGAAGCCACTCGATAAAATCTCCGTAGCGAAGATGCATATCGTTAGCCGAAAACTCAAGATGAACGTGAGGATTAACCAAAGAAGGCATTAAAAGATATTCGTCCGAAAGCTCCAATTTCATCGCATTTTTATATTTTTCGAAAAGTCTGTTTTTCTCTCCTATTTCCAATATCTTTTTATCGAAACAGACGGCATAATCTTTATAAACCGTAAACTCTTCGTCACAAACGAGCATATATCCGGCCGATACTACTTTCAAAAAAACTCCTTTTAATTTAGCGTAAATATACAAATTGTTATAATAATACCTTTAAAAATTTATATAAAGGTTAAAGATGAAGATAGTAGTTATCCAAGGTCCAAATATAAACATGTTAGGCGTTAGAGAACAAAATATTTACGGTCCTCTAAAAATGGAAAACATCCATCAGCATTTAGAGCAAGTCGCCAAACAGAACAATTTTGAGATAGAATTTTTCCAATCGAATCTCGAAGGAGAAATAGTCGATAAAATTCAAGAGTGTTTGGGAGACGCCGACGGCATCATCATCAATCCCGCGGCTTACACGCATACGTCCATAGCCATCAGAGACGCCATTGCGGCGGTCGGATTGCCGACTATCGAAGTTCACATAAGCAACATCTACGCAAGAGAGGATTTCAGACGAAAAAGTCTGATAGCTCCCGTATGCGCCGGACAAATTACGGGACTCGGGCCTATTATGAGCTACCATCTTGCGCTGATAGGAATGATAAATATTTTGATGGATATACAAAGTATAAAAGCTCAACAGCAAGCCGCGGCCCAAGCTCAACAACAACAGCAAGCCGGACAAAACCAGCAATGAACTATATCTTAAAAAACGAGAACGCCGTATATTACGAATGCGGCTTCTCGTGCGACAACGAAATCTTTTTAAAGTTGGGAGACGAGAAATTTTTCATAACCGATTCCCGATACGCTCTTGAAGCCGAAGAGAAGATAAAAAACGCTCTCGTTTTGGAATCCAAAGATCTCAACAAAACCGCAAGGGAGCTTTTGAGAAAAAATAAAATTAAAAAAATTATCTACGATCCGAAAGATTGGAGCGTAGAAGACTTTAAAAAGATTTCCGAAAAAGTAAAGACGAATTTCAAACCGGATCCTTCCTTTTCTCAAAAAAAAAGAGTCATAAAAACGAAAGAGGAGATAGAGCTTATAAAAAAAGCCGTTAAAATAGCAAAAGAAGGATTTGAAGAGTTTTCGGCGTTTTTAAAAGAGAAAGGAGAAAACCTCAGCGAAAGAGAGTTGCATTTCGAGCTCATAAAAATTTTGACGAAAAAAGGTGAATTTGATTTAAGTTTTTCTCCTATCGTTGCAATAAACGAAAACGCCGCGAAACCGCACGCTTTAGCCTCTAAAAAAGCCCTAAAAAATGGCGATCTAATATTGATAGATGCCGGAGTGAAATATAAAAGGTACTGCTCGGATAGAACGAGAACGGCCGAATTTAGCGACCATATAACTTTTCAAAAGGAGCAGCGATTTTCCGATAAGAAAAAGCAAAAAATTTACGATACCGTCTTAAAAGCGCAAGAAGCCGCCGTTAGGAAAGTAAAACCGGGAGTGAAGGCCTGCGAAATAGACAAAGCCGCGAGGGAAGTGATAGAAAAAGCGGGATTCGGAAAATACTTCGTCCACTCGACGGGACACGGAGTAGGCCTTGACATTCACGAACTTCCGACTATCTCTTTCAAAAATCAAGAGACGGTAATAGAGGAAAATATGATATTTACGATAGAACCCGGCATCTATCTCGGCAAAGAGTTCGGCGTCAGAATAGAGGATATGGTAGCGGTTACCAAAGACGGTTGCGAAATATTATGAAAAAGCTCCTATCGCCTTCGCTAACTCTTTTTTTCGAAAGATTTTACCCTTATAAGAGAAAAAGAAACTCTTTAAAAAGGCATGAAGTTACGATAGGGATAGGAGGAAACGTCGGCAACGTAAAAAGAAGATTTAAAAAACTCTTTTTATATTTTCGAAAAGATCGGAGAGTGGATATATTAAAAACCTCTCCGATACTAAAAAATCCGCCTTTCGGTTTTTTGAATCAAAACGACTTTTACAACGCTGTCATCGTTTTAAAAACGAACATGAGTCCGAAAGAGTTCCTAAAGTACGCCCTTCATACCGAAAAAGCGTTCCGCAGAAAGAGAATCTTTAAAAATAGTCCTCGAACTTTGGACATAGATATCATTTTTTTTGATAAAATTAAAGTAAATAAAAAAGATCTGATCATTCCGCATCCGAAATATAAAGAGAGAGATTCCGTCATGATACCTTTAAAATATATAAAGGACCGTAAGTGAGACTCGTTTCCTACACGGCTCCGACTCCTGCGGAAGCTTTAAAAAAAGCCCAAATGGAGCACGGAGAAAACGCGCTCGTAGTAAGTACGAAACAGATTCAAAAAAGAGGAATAGGCACATCTCCTCTTTACGAAGTCGTCATCGTTCTAAACGACGACGAAGAAAAAAAAGATCGTAAAGAAAAGAAAGAGAATATCGAAAAACAAAAAAACGAGTCCGAAGAAAAAGAGAGCATTTTCGAAGAGGACGTTTTGCTCGAAATTTCGAACGCCGCCAAACAGATCTCCAAAATATCCGACGCAACCGACAAGATGCCCGACGATTTTTCCGACAAAAGAGAAAAACGCTCTTTCGTTAAAAAAGACATCAACATTTTGGAAAAAGAAGAAATTTTAAGAGTTAAGGAAGAGATATTAAAACTCTCGGATAAAATAAAAATCATTCAAAACATGCTATGGGAAGAAAAGTCCTTTCAAAGGGACAATCTTCCCATACCCCCCGAATTTTCGGAAATTTACAAGAAAGCCTATCAAAGCGGCATGAGCAAAGAGCATCTGCACTCCATTATGAAATTGACTTTGGAAAACATGCCTTATCGCATGCGAAACAGCACGGAGACGATAAGAAGATATTTTCAAGTTCTTTTGCAAAAAATGATTCCCGTTAGAGTTGAGCTCGAACTTCCCAAAGGAGCCAAAAAAATCATGATGTTCGTAGGCCCTACGGGAGTGGGGAAAACTACTACTTTGGCAAAACTCGCGGCAAGATACTCTTTCGTAAAATATCGCTACAAAACCGGTATCATCACTTTAGATACCTACAGGATAGGAGCGGTTGAGCAACTTTATCAATACGCCAAAATGATGCGGCTTCCGATAGAAGACGTAGTCGATACGAACGATTTCGATCGATCGATAAATTCTCTAAACAGATGCGACATCATTTTAATAGATACGGTCGGAAGTTCTCAATACGACAAAGAGAAGATAGGAAAACTCAAAAAAATTTTGGATAAAACCAACTTCGAAATAGACGTCAACCTCGTTCTATCGTCAACGACGAAGC
Source organism: uncultured Campylobacterales bacterium (assembly GCA_964590185.1). GTDB lineage: Bacteria > Campylobacterota > Campylobacteria > Campylobacterales > JAADDG01 > JAADDG01. Next base: position 15,419 of record CAZPVZ010000155.1, on the reverse strand, counting down.
TCGAAGATTTAAAAGATATCTACGAAGGATTCTCTTTTTTAAACATAGATACGATAATCTTCACGAAATTGGACGAAACCAAAAGCTTCGGAAACATATTCTCCTTAGTTTACGACATCAATAAACCTTTAAGCTATTTTTCAACCGGACAGGAGGTGCCGGACGATATCATGGAAGCTCAAGGAGAATTTTTAGTCAAGTCTATTTTTGAAGGTTTCAAAAAGAGGAAAAAATGACGAACCAAGCGGAAAAACTTCAAAAAATAGTTCAAACTCAAACGGCTTTGCAAAAAGAGGTCAATACCAAATTCATATCCGTCACAAGCGGGAAAGGAGGCGTGGGCAAAAGCACCATAAGCGCAAACATAGCAAATGTTTTGTCTTCTCATGGGTATAAAGTTGCATTATTTGATGCCGATATAGGTTTAGCAAATCTTGATATTATCTTTAACGTAAAAGTAGATAAAAATCTTTTACATGTTCTAAAGGGTGAAGCTACGCTTGAGGAAATCGTCGTTCGATTAAACGAAAATCTCATCCTAATTCCGGGCGAAAACGGAGAAGAGATCTTAAAACACAGCGGAAATTTCGTTTTCGAGAGATTTCTGGACGAAGTATCGATTTTGGACGATATAGATTACGTCATAATCGATACGGGAGCGGGTATCGGAGAAAATACGCAACTCTTTTTAAAAGAGTCCGACGAGATAATCGTCATCGTCGTTCCCGAACCCGCCGCCATAACGGATGCTTACGCCACGATAAAAATATCGAGTAAGCATAAAAGGGATATAAATCTGCTTTTTAATATGGTAAAAAACGAAAAAGAGGCCAACTTGATATTTAATAAGATTCAAAAGGTGGCTAAAGAAAACATAGGAGAGGATTTGACTCTCTTTAATATAGGACACCTTTTGCAAGATAGAACGGTCTCTAAAAGCATAAAGCAGAGAATTTTGTTTACGCAGGAGTTTCCTCACAGCATAGCGAGCGAAAATATACAAGATATTGTCAGTAACCTTATCTACAAAATGGAACGAAAAATGCTCGATAATCCCCACAGAGGTTTCGGGGGCTTTTTTAAAAGAATTGTCGAGCAGTTTTAGGGGTAGAGGGTGAAACTGGAGCGTTTTATATACTTTTTTACGGTAAGCGGCTTTTTTATCGGCTTATCGTTTAGTATATTAAACTTTTCAACGGCGGAAGAGATAGTGCTATATACGCTTGAGATTACGCTCTTTTTTTACCTTTTTATCCATCTCGTTCTTGTCTATTTTGTAGATTCCAACGGCAAATTGAAGAACGTCTTCGATAAAGACTATTACGAAAAAAACATAGACGACTACATTTACGAAATAGAGGAGAGAGAAAAACATATAAATTCTCTCATTGAGGATATAGAAACTAAAAACAGCAACTTAAAGCAAGAGGCGGGGAGCTCATGAGAAACAAAAACAAAACGGTAAAAGCATATCAAAAAAGCGTAAAACTCGATCAAGACAATATGGTGCTTCAATTCATGCCGGCCGTTAGAGCGATGGCTTATCGTCTTAAAGAGAGGCTTCCGTCCTCCATAGACGTAAGCGATCTGATCTCCATCGGCACCGAAGAGATGATAAAACTCTCAAGAAAGTACGACAAAGAGATAAACAACTCTTTTTGGGGATACGCCAAAAAGAGAGTTTACGGTTCAATGCTCGATTATCTTAGAAGTTTGGACGTAGTAAGCAGAAGCAACAGAAGACTTATAAAAGCCATAGACGTGGAGGTGGCAAGATACCTAAACGAACATGAAGAGGAACCGAGCAACGAATATCTGGCTGAAAAGTTAAACGAAAGCGTAGAAAAAATAAGAGAGGCGAGAATAGCCTCGGAGATAGCCTCAAATATGCCGCTAAACGAACAGATAGCGATATTCGAAGAGAAATCGACCGAAGAGATTATAGAAAAAGAACAGCTTATAGAGCACATAAAAGATATATTAAGCACTCTAAGCGAACGAGAACAGATGATCATTCAGCTTTACTATTTCGAAGAGCTTAATTTGAAAGAGATAAGCCAGATTTTGGAGATTAGCGAATCGAGAATCTCCCAAATTCATAAAAAACTGATAAAAACGATAAGAGAGCGTATAGCCGGAGTGGACGATGGCTGATATCCTAAGCCAAGAAGAGATAGACGCCTTACTGGAAATCATCGAAGAAGAGGGAGAAGAGGAGAGTTTAGAAAAAAGCATAGACTCCGCCCCTCAAAAACAGGTCGTTTTATACGATTTTAAAAGACCCAACAGAATCAGCAAAGAGCAAATCAGAGCGATTCGAGGCATTCACGACAAAATGTCCAGAAATTTAGCCTCCCATATCTCCTCCGTCATGAGATCCATCGTAGAAATCCAACTTCACTCCGTAGATCAAATGACTTACGGAGAGTTTCTAATGAGTCTCCCCAGTCCAACGAGTTTCAACGTCTTTTCCATGAAACCTCTCGACGGAAACGGAGTGCTTGAGATAAACCCCTCCATAGCTTTCGTAATGATAGATAGACTTCTCGGAGGCAAGGGAGACAGTTACGACACAAACAGGGAACTAACCGATATAGAACTTAATCTTTTGGATACGATACTTAGGATTATCATACAAAATCTAAAAGAGGCGTGGTCCTCCGTCGTAGAGATATATCCTTCGATAGAAACCAAAGAGTCAAGCCCGAGCGTAGTTCAGATAGTTTCCCAAAACGAAATCGTCATAATGGTAGTTATGGAGATAGTCATAGGCAATAACAGCGGAATGATAAACATAGCCTATCCGGTTATATATTTGGAATCCATCTTATCAAGATTGGCAAGCAAAGATATTTTAATAGGAGAAACCAATTCCAAAAAAAGCAGAAACAAAGAGCTAAAAGAGCTTATAAAAAGAGCCGACATCGAATACGAAGCCATTCTCGGAAGCGCCAAAATGAGCGTAAAAGAGATACTCGAATTAAAAAAAGGCGATATTATAAGACTTGATAGAAGCGCCGATAACAAAGCGATTTTGATGATAGATCAAAAACCGCTGTTTATAGGAGAAATAGGACTTAGACGATATAGAAAATCCATAAAAGTAACCGAAATTCTAAAAACCGACAAAGACGAAATAAAACAGATCTTAGAGTGTCTTGAAGAAGAGAGACTCAAAAAGGTAACAGCCGAAACCGGAAATCTATTGAAAGAGATAGGATGAACGAATTTATAAAATTATGGGAGAAAGAGGTCGTATCCATCATAGAGGGATTAACGGGAGAAACTCCGAAAATATCTTTAGAAAAAGAGGAAAAAATTACGGACGCTACGGAGCTTTTTCCTCCATTTGCCGTATGCGGCGTAAACGCGAAAGGAGACGCGGAAGGTAAAATAGAAGTTATTTTCTCTCCTCAAATAGCCACGGCTTTAGCGGATATGATGGTCGGCGGCGAGGGAGAAGCCAAAGAGGAGATGAACGAAGAGGACATAGACGCTTTTAAAGAGATCGTTTCAAACATTTTCGGAAGTTTTTCAACAACCCTCTCGGCCCAAAAAGATCTTCCCAAACTCGGATTCGAAATAGAGGAAGCAAAATATTATCAAGAAAACGAAGAGATAACCATAAAAGAGTTTGAAAAACTATTCATATACGACTTTTCCGTAAAAGAGATCTCTTCCAAAATATATCTTCTTTTCGACAAAAACCTAACGGAAAACATCGAAAAAGGATCGGCGAAAGAGGAGAAAAAAGAAGAGAATTCCCCCAAAAACCAAAGCCAATCCCAAACTAAACAGCAAGAGTCCGGAAACGGAGGAAACCTAACCGCGGAAGAGCTTAAAAACATCTCCCTGATACTTGACGTCGAACTTCCGGTTAGAGTGAGAATCGGAACGAAAAAAATGCTACTAAAAGACGTCTTAAACATGGATATAGGTTCGGTAATAGAGCTTGATCAGCTTGCCAACGAACCTCTGGACATTTTAGTCGGAAATAAAGTTATCGCTAAGGGAGAAGTTGTTATAGTTGACGGAAACTTCGGCGTTCAAATCGTAAAAATAGGAACACAGAAAGAGCGTTTGGAGCAACTTAAATAAAAGAATGAAAAATGTCGAAAATTTTAGTAGCTATGAGCGGAGGAGTGGACTCCTCCGTAACGGCTTATCTTTTAAAAAAAGAGGGGCACGAAATAGAGGGAGTCTATTTCAAACTCCACAAAAACGAAGCCTACCATGAAAAAAACATAAAAAACGTTCAAAAAGTAGCTTCATATCTGAACATTCCGTATAGAGTAATCTCTTTTGAAGAGGTGTTTCAAGAAAAAATCTACGACTATTTCGTAAAAACCTACAAAAAAGGCCTCACTCCGAATCCCTGCGTCGTTTGCAACAAAACCATCAAACTCGGACTTTTGGTTCGATACGCAAAAAAAGAGGGATTTGACGAGATAGCAACCGGACATTACGCAAAAATAAAAGACGGTTTCATATACGAAGCAAAAGACAAAACCAAAGACCAAAGCTACTTTTTGGCTTTCGTAAAGAGAGAAAATCTCCCTTTCATCCGCTTTCCCCTCAGCGACCTTTTAAAAGAGGAAGTAAAAGAAATCGCAAAAAACATAAAAGTTCTAAAAGAGATCGTAAAAGAAAAAGAGAGTACGGAAATATGTTTCGTAGAAAACAGCTACATAGAGATACTAAAAAGACACTTTAACATAAACCTTCCCGGAAAAGTGCTGAACAAAGAGGGAAAAGTGGTGGGAGAGCATAAAGGCTACATGCACTATACGATAGGAAAAAGAAGAGGATTTACGGTAAAGGGAGCTCATAAACCCCACTACGTCCTAAAAATAGACGCCGCAAAAAATCAAATAATCGTAGGAAGCAAAGAAGATTTAAATACGCTATCTTTCGAAATAGAGGATATTAATTTTTACACGAAAGAGAAAAATTTCGACTCTTTTGTTAAAATAAGATACAGAAGCCCCAAAATAGCGTGCAAAGTGGAAATAAAAGAGAATAAAAAGGCGCTTATAAAACTTAAAGAGAGCGTACAGGGAGTCGCTCCCGGGCAAGCGGCGGTCTTTTACGACGGAGAAAAAGTAATAGGCGGAGGATGGATTAAGGAGCAAAAATGAAAGACGAACTATCCGTTTACGAAAAACTCGGCATCTTCTATCTCGGTAAAGAAGTTGATTTAAAAACTCTGGAGACGACGGAAAATCTCTTTTTATACAAAAGCAAAAACCTAACTACTCACGCCGCCATCATAGGAATGACCGGTAGCGGAAAAACGGGACTCGGAATAGATATCATAGAAGAAGCGGCCATAGATAAAATCCCTTCTTTAATCATAGACCCCAAAGGAGATATGGGAAATCTGCTTTTAACCTTTCCGGATCTGAAACCGCAAGATTTCAAGCCGTGGATAGATCCCAAAGAGGCTGAATCCAAAGGCTTAAGCGTTGAGGAATACGCCCGAAAAACGGCCGAAACATGGGAAAAAGGAATAGAAAGCTATCATCAAAACAAAGAAAGAATAAAAAGGCTCAAAGAAAACGCCGACTTTAACATCTATACCCCAGGAAGCAACGCTGGAGTGCCTCTATCCGTATTAAGCGGGTTCGAAGCTCCCTCGAAAGAGACGCTAAACGACCCGGACGCCTTCTCAACCGTTTTAAACAGCGCCGTTTCAAGTCTGCTCGCTCTCGTCGGAGTCGAAGGAAATCCTCTCGAAAGCAGAGAATATATGCTCTTAGCCTCCATATTCGCCTACTTTTGGAAAAAAGAGACCTCCCTTACTCTCGAAGAAATAATAGGATACGTAGCGAATCCTCCTTTCGATAAGATAGGAGTATTGCCTCTTAAAAGCTTCTATCCGCAAAACGAAAGATTGAAACTTGCGATGCTTTTAAACAACATTCTCGCAAACCCGGCCTTTAGCGTATGGCTCGAGGGAGAAAAATTAGAGATAAAAAATCTGCTTTATACCGAAGAGGGAAAGCCGAAAGTTTCGATAATATCGATAGCTCATTTAAACGATAAGGAAAGAATGTTTTTCGTTACTCTCCTTCTAAACAAATATATAGAATGGATGAGGAAACAAAGCGGAACGGGTTCGCTTAGAACGATTCTTTATATGGACGAAATTTTCGGCTTTTTTCCTTCAACCTCGAATCCGCCTTCGAAAGAACCGATGCTTTTGCTCTTAAAACAAGCAAGAGCGTACGGAGTCGGAGTGGTTCTCGCGACCCAAAACCCGATAGACTTGGATTATAAAGGGCTTTCGAATATAGGAAGCTGGTTTATAGGAAGACTTCAAACGAAACAGGATAAAGAGAGAGTTTTGGACGGTTTGCTTTCCGGCAAAAAAGAGAGCTTGAACAAAAAAGAGATCGAAAATCTGATATCCTCCTTGAAACCCCGGACTTTTCTTTTCAAAAGCGCAAAAGAGGACGAACCGAAACTTTTCAAAACGAGATGGGTTCTCTCCTACCTAAGAGGTCCCGTAACGAAAGAGGAGATAAAAAGATTAACGAAAAATAAAAAAACCGATCTTTACGAAAAAGAAAAAAAACGAAATTTCCACGAAGAATCCTCTAAAGATATTTTGAAAGCGCCTCCGATTCTTCCGGAAGACATAGACGTTTTTTATCTGAATTCGGCGCCTTTTAAAGAAAACCCGGTTTACGAACCGTTTATGATCTTTGAAGGAAGCGTCAGATTTTATAATCAAAAAAGAGGAATAGATATCAAAAAACATCTAAAATACGAACTCTATCTCGACGAAAATATGAAGGATATCGAATTTGATCTGCTAAAAGAGAGCGGAGAGAACAAAAGCGAATGCGAGGAAAAACCTTTAAAAAACGCCTCTTTTCATCCTCTCGCAAGTTTCGTAACGAAAAAGAGAAAAAGAGTAATAGAAAAAGAGTTTAAAGATTTTTTATATCATAACCAAAAATTAACGCTATACAGATGCAAAGAGTTAAAATTGGAATCCGAACCCTTTCAAAGCGCAAGCGAATTTAGAATAAAAGTAAACGAAGTGCTTAAAGAAAAATACGAAAACGAACTTGAAAAACTAAAGAAGAAGTTCGAGAAAAAAGAGGAGAGACTTAGAAAAAAATTGCAAAGAGCTCTAAATAAACTCGAAAAAGAGGAAGCCGACGTATCCGCAAAAACGACGGACACGATCCTTAGTTTCGGAATGACTCTCCTTGATGCTTTTTTCGGGAGAAAAACCATAAAAAAATCGACCGCTGCTAAAGCGGCGGGAAGTTTAAGAAGCGCCGGAAGGGTTCTGAAAGAGAAAGAGGACGTAAAAAGAGCGCAAGAAGAGGTAAACGAGATACGAGAGGAACTTAACGAATTAAAATACGCTTTGGAAGACGAGATAGAAAAGCTTAGCGAAAAATTCGATCCCGAAAATTATACCGTCGAAGAGTTTTTTATAAAACCGAGAAGAAGCGATATTTTCGATACGGATCTGTTTTTATGTTGGAAAGAGATTTAGCATTTAACATCAAATTAACACTCTCTTGTTAATATTTAGAGTCGTATATTATAATAAGGGAGTGTAAAATGAAAAAACATCTTATCTATCTTAGTTTCGTCACTGCGTTAGCTCTACGGGCCGGAGATATCAATCTCGATACGGTAACGGTCAAAGAGAGTATAGACACTTTTACGATAGAAAACGTAAGCGGAGAAGAATTAAAATCGGCGGACTTGGGAGAGGCACTATCTAAAAAGATTCCTTCCGTAACCATCAGCAGAAGAAGCGGCATAGCAAACGATATTATCTTAAGAGGACAAAAAAGAGACAACATAAACGTAATAATAGACGGAGGAAAAATATACGGAGGCTGCCCCAACAGAATGGATCCTCCCATATCGCACGTAGTTACGAGCAATATAGATTCGGTAACCGTTAACGAGGGACCTTACGACGTTGAAAATTTCGGAACTTTAAGCGGCATAGTCAAAGTATATACGAAAGCTCCCAAAAAGGGCCTAAGCGGAGAAGTGAATCTTAATGCCGGAAGCTTCGACTATAAAAAAGGATGGGTAACGATTCAGGGAGGAAACGATCTCGTAAAAGCCCTCTTTACATTCTCAAAAGAAACAAGCGAACAATATAAAGACGGAGACGGAGACAGGTTTAACGATCAACTTAAAAAAGCGGGCGCTCCGGCGGGGAATCTCTATCAAAAACAGTATGAAGACATGGACGCATATACGAAAAAATCCTTTATGGGAAAACTCTTTTTCAACATTTCGGACAATCAAGAGCTTAGATTGTCATATACGGCAAACAGAAGCGACGACGTTTTATATCCTAACTCTCCTATGGACGCCATAAAAGACGACAGCGATCTTTACAATGTTCAATACACCATAAAAAACCTAAGCAAATATTCCAAACAATTAAAAATACTCTACTACTACTCCAAAGTCGATCACCCTATGAGCAACAGATACAGAAACGCCGTCAAAAAAATGCCGGAAATGACGAATCATATGAAAAGCTATATTCAGGGAGCGAGAATTAAAAACAGTTTCGATTTAACCGACGACGTACTTCTCTCCTACGGAATAGACGCAAGCAAAAGAGTATGGAAAGGAACTTATTACAAAAACGGAACATACGCCGGTCCGAGTCTAAATAACGCAATTACCAAAAACGGAGGCATTTTCGTAGAAGGCGTTAAAAAGTTCGCAAATAACGAATTAAAAGCCGGATTGAGATACGATAGTACGGATATAAGAAACTCCGGAAACTACAACGAACCTTCATACGATTCGTTAAACGGGTACCTTTTTAACACTTTCCATTACGACGAAAATACCGATATCTTCGCGGGACTCGGAGTAGCCCACAGAGTACCGGACGGAAGAGAGTTGTATTTCTTTAAAAAAGGGTTGGTTGGAACCCCCGATCTCGATCAAACGAGAAACAGCGAAATAGATTTGGGAATCAAGAAAAATTTCGAAAATTCTTCATTAAAATTAAAAGTTTTTTATAGTAAACTTGACAATTACATATATTTCGACATGTCCAGACCGCAAAACAAATTCGTAAACATAGACGCCAAAATTTACGGAGCGGAACTTAGCGGAACGATCCTCGCAAGCGAAACTTTAAGTTTCGATTACGGAGTAATCTATCAAAGAGGTAAAAAAGACGATCCGCTGCCCGGGCAAACCGATACGGACTTAGCCGACATAACTCCCATTAGGGGAATTTTAACAGCAAATTACAGTTACGATAACAAAACCGAGCTCTCTTTCGAGGTTATAGCTCAAGGGAAATGGACGCATTACGATCAAGACAACGGAGAACAGCAACTCGACGGATTTGCAACGGCAAATTTCAAACTCAAAAGAGAGTTAATGGACAAAATGGATTTGACTATCGGAGTCGATAATATTTTCAATAAAACATATGCGGCATCAAATACATATAACGATTTGACGCTTATCGTAGCCGGAGGAAACAAAAAAGTAAAATTGAACGAACCCGGAAGATATATGTATATGAACCTATCTTACAGATTCTAAAAAGGAGAGCGTTTGGAGTATCTAAAGGAGATAGTCGATTATGGCATAATAGGCGTTTTAATTTTCATGAGCGTTTTATCTTTCGCTCTGTTTCTCGAGAGAATCTTTTTCTACTCGAAAATAGATCCCGGCAAATTTGAAAAAAGATCTCTCTTGGAAAATACCTTAACCAAAAACTTAACCGCCATAGCGACTATCGCCTCCAACGCTCCCTATATAGGACTCCTCGGAACCGTGCTTGCCATTATGCAAACTTTTATCGATATGTCCAAAGAAAATCTGGCCGCCACAAAAATAATGGCATCTTTGGCGTTAGCTTTAAAAACTACGGCAGTAGGACTCTTCGTAGCCATATTCGCGGTATTTTTTTATAATTTTCTCGTTAGAAAAGTGGAAACTATTTTAACGGAATTCGACTCTTGAAAAAATTCGAAAACATAAACATTATCCCTTTTGTTGACGTAATGCTCGTTTTATTGGCAATAGTTCTAACCACATCCACTCTTATAGAAAAACATCTGATACCGGTATCTCTTCCGTCCGCTTCAAAAACAAACGAAAAAATAAAAAAAGAGAGTATAACCGTAACGATAAAAAAAGACGGAAAAATATATATTCAAAACAATCCCGTATCTTTTGAAGAGCTTAAAAAAGAGGTATCTTCTTTAGATAAAAACGCAAGCGTATCCATAAATTGCGACAAGGAGTCTAAATTTGAAAACTTCGTAAAAATACTTGACTTATTAAAACAACGAGACATAGAAGACATCTCTATAGTAACAAAAGCTAATGACTAAACCGTTCGTTATATCGATCGCCGTCCACGCCGCTATAATTTTGGCTCTTATAAACTTTTTCTCCGTCTCTCATCAAAAAAAAGACACATCTAAAATAAAAAAAATATCGCTAAAACATATAGTTTTAAAAAAAGAATCCGTAAAAAAGAGTCCCGTCGTCTCGGAAAAAAAAGAAGAAAAGCCGAAAAAAACGGAAAAACCGAAAAAAAAGAGTCCCGTAAAAAAAGTTAAAAAAAAGAAAATAAAAAAATTAGTAAAAAGAAAAAAACCGATAAAGAAAAGAAAAAAAATCGCTAAAAAGATTCCCAAACCTCTGCCGAAAAAAACGGAAACGTTCAAACGGCCAACTCCCGCCGCTCCTTCTCCCGAACCGACCGTACAAAAAATTTCCAAAAAAACGGAAACGAAAACGGCTTTTGAACCTCCTTCCCAAACCGTCGTTAAATCTCCAAAAAAAGATTATATCAAATTAAACATATCGAAAATATACCGAGCCATAGAAAGAGCGAAAAGATATCCGAAAATAGCAAAAAAATTAAAAATCCAAGGAGTGGTGAGCGTCTCTTTCACCATTTTGCCAAACGGAAGCGTAACGGACATAAAAACGAGCGGAGCTCACAAAATACTTCAAAAATCGGCATACAAAACCATTAGAGAAGCTTCGGCGGAGTTTCCGAAACCGGACGAAAAAACGAAAGTAAAACTCAAAATCAAATATATCTTGGAATAAAAACTATAATATTCAGAAGATGCTTTAACAGAGAAATTCAAAAAATATCCGCCATTCGTCTTTTTACATCGTCTATCCAAAAAGCGTTTTCGTCCAATACTTCGATAAGTTCCATATAACTTTTAACATTAAGCCCGTACATTTTGGCATTTCGTTCAATCCTCACGGCATCGCTAAAATCAAGTCGGTTATCTTTTTCAAAGCTCTCCCGCAGTTTTTTTTGAAACGATTCAATTTCAAGCGTTAAGTCATAAAGATGTTTTACATCGGATATCTCTATATCCCATCTTAACCGATTATTTAACGATTGAATTATATGCTCCTTTTCATATCCGATTCCGATAGCGTTTTTAAACTTGGCATTTAAATCACTTATAAGTTCATCAACACTTATGGATGAAAATTCTCTAAAAAGAAAATATAAATCGAACAAATCTTTAATAGTATCAGGACGATCACATAACGCTTTAAGTTTATATAGTAGCAAATTATAAGGATTTTCCGTTTTAAACGATGCCGAAATAAATTTTCTATCTTTGAGTCTTGTGCAGGTAAAATTCAACAGCTCCACTTTGATTATTTCGCCATTGTCTTCAAAACCGCACCACAAACGATAAGCGTTTTCATCCTTTATCCATCCGCTTCGCTCAAGCCGTGCACCCGGTATCGCTTTTACAACGGTTTCTATCTTTTTTCCAATTTCGATAACTCTACCGCTCTTTTGAAGTGTCGGGAAGAAAAAATCCAAATCTTCGGAATGACGATAAGCACGATAAAGTACAAAGCGGTGCAGTCCCGTACCACCCGCCAAAAATATATCGTTTTCAAGTATTTTTAACGCATTTAGTATCCTATCTTGATTTTTATAAACGGCATTCCAATCATCTCTAACCACGATGTTTTATTTTTGCGTCGAATATTTTGTCATATAAAGATTTCGGCAGATTCTCTTTAAGAGACTTAAGAGTATTTATATCGCCTCTTTGCGCGTTTTCTACAATCTCTCCAACGGTAAGATTCGTTCCCCAAAATAGCGATTCTATATATTTTTGTTCATTCGGTCGTAAACCGACCACTTCTATCATATCCCTCTTATTTTTTCTTTGTAACCGTCTCCTTATCCCCTCATCCAATCTCATACGATAAGCCATATCTTTTGCTATCACCATCGCATAGGCGGGTACTTTTCCTTTTTTCTTCCACCCCGTTACCGTATCGTAGGGAATCTTGGCATAGTCCGAAAAAGCTCTTTGAGTGATACCGTTTATCTTTAGCGTATTGATAAATAGCCTATGATCTATTTTTTTCATAAGTTGCCTTTTTGCTCATATATTATATTATAACATAAAAAATCGTCAAATTGACGACTATATTCGGTGACTTCCAAAGATAAGAAAACGGAGTAAAATAGAACGAAACAACGGACATAAAATATTTCAAAAAACCATTAGAGAAGCTTCGGCGGAGTTTCCGAAACCGGACGAAAAAACGAAAGTAAAACTCAAAATCAAATATATCTTGGAATAAAAGCTATTTTAAAATATCCAAAAATTTTTTCAAATCTTCTTCGTTTTCAAATTCTAAAGTTATTTTATCTTGAGAAACTTTAGCTTTTAAACCTCTCTCTTTCAATACCGAAGCGGCTTTTTTCAAAAGATTTTTATCGATTTTTAAAGGAGGCTTTTTAGAACTCTTTTTACGAGGATTTTTCAAACTTTGAACGAGTCTTTCCGTCTCTCTTACGCTAAGCTTTTGTCCAAGTACCGTATCCACGACCATTCTTTCCGTCTCTTCGTCAAGTCCGACGATAACTTTAGCGTGTCCTTGAGACAATTTTCCGTTTGCTATAAGTTCGATCGTTCTATCGCTAAGAGTTAAAAGGCGTAAAGTATTTGTAATTTGCGTCCTGCTTTTATTTATTATGGAAGAGAGTTCCTCCTGAGTTATTTTATGCTCTTCTATAAGCTCCTTATACGATTTCGCAAGTTCTATCGGATTTAAATCCTCTCTTTGAATATTCTCTATAAGAGCAAGCTCTCTTAAGTTTTTATCTTCAAAATCCGTAACGATAGCTTTAATATTTTCAAATCCGGCCATTTTTGCGGCGCGGAGCCTTCTCTCCCCCGCTATCAACATATAACCGTCATCTTTTTCGACCACGATTATAGGCTGTAAAAGACCGTGCCTTTTTAAAGAGGAACTTAACTCTTTTAGAGACTCCTCGTCAAAATATTTTCTCGGCTGATAAGGATTTGAGCTAACGGCGTTTACAGGAATCTCTTTTACATTCCCCTTATCATCTTCTATTCCCTGTTTATAGGCAAGTTCCACATCTTCTAAAATCGCGCTAAGTCCCCGTCCGAGCCTTTTTTTCGCAGCCATCCGCTAATTCATCCCGCCATCGCTATATTTTCGGCTAAAGCCTGATAAGCTTGAGAGCCCGGAGACTTTATATCGTACAAAATTATGGGCTTACCGAAACTCGGAGACTCCGCAAGTTTTACGTTTCTTGGAATAACTATATAAGATTTTTTATCCTTATCATAAAACAGCTTACTTTTAAAGTGTTGCTTAAGATCGAAAAAAACCTGTTTTGAGAGATTGTTTTGTTTGCTATACATCGTCGGTAAAAATCCTTTTATTTCCAGTGTAGGATTTATCGTCTTTTTAATTAGTTTTATGGTATTTAAAAGCTGAGCAAGACCCTCCAGCGCATAAAATTCGCACTGAATCGGAATAATGACCGAATCGGCCGCCGCAAGAGCGTTGATAGTGATAGAACCCAATGCCGGAGGAGTATCTATTACGACATAATCGTACTTTCCTTCAACCTCTTTTAATTTCGATTTCAAAATTAACTCTCTTCCTTTTGTTTCACTATCGTAAAACTCTTTTTCTACTCCGACCAATCCTATGTTGGAAGGAGCAAGATGCAGAGTCGGGATAGAACATTTTAAAATAATTTGAGAAAGTTTCTTCCTTCCTATCAAAACGTGATAGATATTATACTCATACTGATTTCTGTTAAATCCCAAACCCGTAGTAGCGTTAGCCTGCGGATCGAGATCTATAAGTAAAACTTTTTTTTCCATTACCGCCAATGACGCTACTAAGTTTATTGCTGTCGTCGTTTTACCTACTCCGCCCTTTTGATTGGCTATCGCTATTATCTCGCTCATCTTAAATTATACATCCTTTTGTTGTTGATAGTAATAGATCCGTCGGGATTTAAAACGGCATTTCGCATAGAAACTTTAAAATTTCCATCATTGAAAAAAAATTCCTTACTCTTTTCAAATTCTACCTTAAATTTCCTAAATATTTCCTTCCAAGAATGACTTAATTGGGTTTTAATAAAAAATTTTTTTACTAATGAAATTTTATCTACCTCTATATCAAGCTTTCCGAAATTGTCGGGAGCTTTTTTCAGATTAATTCCCATAGAACAAAGAGTGTAATTTCGAAACATTTTCGTAATTACTCCTCCGATTTTTTTATTTCCGATATAAAAATCGTTAGGCCATTTTATCCAGATCTTAGAACCCTCTTTCTCCAATACCTCCTTCATTAAATAAGCAAAATATATGGATCTTGAAACGTCGGGTAGATCCTTAGGAAGGAAACTATTTTCTAAACAAAAGGATAAAAAAAGATTTCCTTCCAAGCTCTCCCACTTGTTGCCTCTGCTTCCTATACCGCCGGTTTGTATATCGGCAATTACCGCAATAGGCGGAACGAGTTCTTCGTTTTTTAACTTCTCTTCCAAAAAAAGATGAGTGGAATTTGTTTTTTTAAGATAGAGTATCTCCAACTTTCAATCTCTTTCCTCTAAGATAAGAAACGGCGTCCATCTCCTTTTTTGACGGAGGCTGAACCTTTTTTATCTCTATTTTACCCTTTTTGCATCCAACGATTACACTCTCTTTAAGAATCTTTAAAATCTCTCCTTCTTTATTTTCGCTCTCCACATCCGAAACGCTCATCTCTTTGATTTTAAGACCGCTTTTTAAAAAAATCCCGGGCCACGAATAAAAAGCTCTAAATTTTGCATAAATCGATAGAGCGTTCGAAAAATCTATCAATCCCTCTCTCTTTTCTATCTTTTTAGCATAACTCGCTAACGCATCCAACTGCTTGATAGGTTCTATATTATCAAAATTTTTCAAAATCTTAGGCGTAAGCTTTTTGGCTTCTTCGGACAAAAGCTCAAAAAGCTCGAAATCTTTCATATCCCCTATTTTAACATAAGAAAAACCGAGCATATCTCCGGTATCGAGTCCCTCATCCATTAGCATAGCCGTCACACCGGTAAACTCGTCCATATTCAA
>CAZPVZ010000154.1:0-2522 GCA_964590185.1 uncultured Campylobacterales bacterium | reverse complement strand
CATCATTAACCAATAATCAACGCTTTTTTGCTCCCTTCTTATCGTCGTCGGCTCCCCGTGCCCCGGATATACGGGCTTATCGTAAGATATTTTTTTAAATCTTATAAGGCTCTCTCTCATCGCTTTAGGATCGCTATAGGGAAAATCGACTCTTCCTATCGAACCTTTGAAGATAAAATCCCCGCTAAACCACGCCTCTTTGAACTCTATGACGGAACACCCCGGAGTATGCCCCGGAAAATGCAAAAAGTTCAGCTTAACTCCCTCTATCTCGACTCTCTCGTTATCTTTTACCAAATAGTCCGCCTTGCTCTTTGGCATCCTCATCCCAAATTGGGAGGTCTCAAGAAAAAAAGCGTCTTTTTCGTTGATATAGATGGGAATCGAGAGTTTCTTTTTAAGCTCGGCGTTGCTCCATACGTGATCGAAATGTCCGTGAGTGTTCAAAATGGCAACCGGATTTTTAACGCTTCTTAAAACCCACTCGGCCGCTCCTATCCCCGGATCTATGATAAACTCCTTTTTATCTATCTCCACTATGTAACAGTTTGTCATATATTCGCCGAAAGCTTTATATTTTAACTTCATCTTTTTCCCTTAAAAGGCTTTTATTTAGGAACAAATTATATCAAAAATAAAAAACGCCCTCTAAAAACGGTAAATCAAGAAAATTTTATGCCGATATAATTGAAAATTATGAAGGAGTTTCAGATTATGAGAAAAGAGATATCGCAAGAAGAGCTAAAAAGAATCCAACAAGCTATGCTTTCGGGAAAAACCATTTTTCAAACGGCAAGCGATTTTCATATAGACTTCGAACTTGCTTTAAAGATATTTAATAACCTCCATAAAGAGAAGTGGAAATCCCATCTCGATATAGAAAACACCGAATGTACGGAAGAGTATTCACTCGTTAGGTGAACCCCTTCCGCTCGGCGTTAAATCTTTTTTGCTCCGATATCGGGTCTCGCCCCGTCGTAAGCGTAAGAGACTCCGTCGTTTGCGTTCCAAGAGATAGGAGCGTCCACCGTTATTTCGTTGGAAGAGTAGTTAACGGATATTACCGTAACGATCGGATTATTTCCCACTTTGATTCTATCTCCGCCCGTAACTTTAAAACCGTCCGTAAAGTATCTCGCATCCGCAACTCTTATCACGGTTCCGCTTCCCGAAGAGACGGTATGAGTCAAAAATCCTCCGGCTTCCTTGCAGGGACTGTCGTCTTTAAGAGAGTAATCTTGACGATCCGGATTTTTGAGTTTCGGATCCGAAACGTTTAAAGACTCGCCGTCTTTTCCGCTTCCGGACTGATAAGCGCTAAAAGAGTTATAAGTTCTTCCGGCCATAGAGATATATTTTCCGTTCATTGTGTAACAGTTGTAATCAAACTCCCAAGAAGAAGTCATATTGCTTATGTCTTTATAAACGTAAGGAGCCGAACCGGCTTCGTAAAAAATATTGTTTTTTATTCTCCAGTTCGTCGCTTTACCGACAAAAAACTCCGTCTCAACCTGCGCTTTTCCTATCGTATTGTGAACGAACACGCTGTCTCTTACCGTTCCTCTGTTGGAACTTCCGAGCATTCCTCCTCGTTTGTTGTTCCAAGAGAAGTTATTTCTCACTATTACATGATCGGTCGTCGATTCTACGGTTTCTTGAGAAATCGTGATTCCCAAACCGTAGTTATCGTAAACTATGTTGTTTTCCACTATCAGATATTCGGCTCCGTCAACGTAAAGCGAACTCGCCCACTCTTTTTTGACTCCGTTTCTATAACAGATATTGTTCGCAACCCTTCCGTATCGGTTCATTCCGAAAGTGGAAAAACTTCCTCTTTGATGTCCTATGATGTCTATGCCTATAAAATCGTTATCGTGAACTCTGTTGTTGGTTACCTGAAAATATTCAACCTGTCCCAAAACGGTCAAAGCTTCGTTATAAGCTCCTCCCACATAAGGATTTCCCGTATGGTTATGGTGAACGTGGTTATTGTCTATAATGATATGGGACATCGGTCTATCTTTGTAAGCGGTTACGTTTATGGCGTGTCCGAGTCTCTTTTCGTTAGGTATATTGGCGTTTTGCTCTTCGACTTCGTTATCTCTTATCTCTATATGAGATCCCGGACCGTAAAATACGATACCTCCCCTAACTCCTTTAAACAGATGAAAACCGATAAATTTTATATAAGAGACTCCGACTCCTCTTACCGTATCTATCCCCGTATTTTGGTCGTTTCTGGTTATAACGGGCTTCTCTCCGGGATAGTTTCTAAAAGTTATGTAACCTTCCGACGCGTTTCCGCTTTTGGTTATCTGAATGGGACCCAAATATGTTCCCTCTCTTACGTAAACGGTATCTCCCGGCTTCAAAACGTTCGCCGCATGCTGAATCGTCTTCCAAGGTCCTCTGTTTCCTCCTTGAGGAGTGTCGGCTTTGCCGTCCCAAGAATCGTTTCCGTTAGGAGCGACATAGTAGATATTGGAACTCAAAGGAGAGGTAGAGACGCTAACGCTGACTCC
>CAZPVZ010000153.1:0-4994 GCA_964590185.1 uncultured Campylobacterales bacterium | reverse complement strand
ACTCCTTCGTGTTCGGCTACGTCTTCATGCTCTTCTATCCATTTTTGACCTACCGTGTGCATACCGTGCGGTCCTTCGTCAACCGTGTCCGGAACGGTTTTGTGGCAGGCGGTACACTCCGCTATCGTTCCCGCATGTCCTATCCTGAGCAAACAATAGCTTAGGAAGATAAAAAAAACTTATTAGAAAAATAACTGTAAAATTATTTTTCATTATATTTTTCGTAAAGTTTTAAGATAGCATATTTTACGAAAAGTTGGGTTAAAGTTGTATTACCTAAGAAGGATTTTTACGGGAAATGAAGAAGAAAAAGATTAATGATAAGAGGTGACAGTCTCAATCCCCTGAAAATCGGGTCATTGTCGTAATGGCAACAACGGTAAGTCAAAGAACCTAAATTTCGGTATTCGTATTGTAACGCCTCTAAACTTAAAGTTTGCTTTCATCGCCATTTTCAGCTACCTTTAAAAAATAAAAGCCCGAAAAATCGGCACTTTAAGTTTCGTATAAACATTAAACGAAACTTAAATATCATTTTGCTTAATCCAAACTTAAAGCAAAAACGGATCTTTTAGATCGTATGCGTTTCCCATTGCTATACCGTGCGATTTTATCGTATATATTCTTACGTCGTCTTGATTTTTGTCTATGATGTTTTCTATTTGTTTGGCGATGGTTTGCACCTCTTTTTTCGTCTTTTGCGCATATAAAAATACCGAATATTGAAATCTAAAAGCTCTTTTTTCCAAAAATTTCGATAATTTTACCAATCTCTTTTTATCTCTGACGTCGAACGAGATGACGTAGTCTCTTTTATCGTTTATAGCCATAGTTGATAATCCTCCCTATAATGTATCCGTGCTCGTCTATGATAAATACTTTGCACCTTTTTGCGAGATAGAAGATGGCGTTTAGATTGATTTTTATGGATCTGTTTATATACACTTCGTCGATCTGTTCGAATCCGAATATGAGATCTCCTTTGATGTTTTTCGTTTCCATATAGGTGGGGTTTATTTTGATCTTTGTTTCCCTATCTTGCAAAATTACTCTTACGGGTTTTCGGTGTGTAAAATTTTTTTTCTTAAAATGGCTATTTCTTTTAAAAGTTTTATTTGCATCTCTTTTATGAATGGTGTTAGCTCTTTCCAAAACGTTCTCCTTGAGGTTGGTTTGAGATAGACTCCTCCTTTATTGTAGAAGTCCTCTTTTTTTAATTTTTTGTCCAAAAACAGCCGGGCGCAAAATGCGTTTATCTCTCCTCTGAATATTTCGAGCAGATCCGAGCTTAGGGCGTAGTGGCTTCTAAACGGCGTATGAAGATAACTTATGCTCGGATCGAATCCGTATGAGAAAAGTTTGGATGTTATGAGATTGTAAAATACGGTATATGTAAACGACAAAAGGGCGTTTACGGGATCTAACGGAGGTTTTTTGCTCCTTTTGCCTTTATGAAGGTGTTTGGGGAGAAGTTTGAAATATATCTCGAAATATTTTTTTGCGAAGCTTCCTTCTATGCCGAGGATATTTTCTATCGTTTCGGCTTTTTTAAGTGCTTTTAGTTCATTTGATATGTCGATCTCTTTATCGAAAGTTTTCATCGTTTCTTTGTGGGAGATGAGTTTTTTTTCGATTATGGATTTTGCGATTTCCAATTTTTTGTGCAGGGACGATTCGTATTGGGCTATTTTTAGTTCGGAATTTTTCGCTTCCAAAGGGACCGTTAGGGAAAAATTTTTGGAATTTTTGGAGATGAAGAGGATGGGGATCTTCTCTTTCGAAAAGTTTAAAAATACGCTTGAATTTATATCGAGATTTTGGGAAATAATGAGAAAATCTATAAGATGAAGAGGAATTTTGTGGAGAGAGGTTTTTAAGGTTTTGTTGTCGATTGTTAAATATTTTTCCTCTTTTTCTATGATGACGACGTTCATAGCACTATCGCTCCGTCTTTGAATTCGAGTTTTGAAGCTCTGCCGAGCATAATGACATCCTCTTCAACTTCTATGATGTTGATCTTGTCATATTTTTTGATATGTTTTTGCAGTTTATAGATGAGAGTTGAGAGCTGTTTTTTCGTAAGGGGGAGTTCGAGGGAGCTTTTTTGCCCGCCTATCGCGTAAGCGTATGATATTTGTCTTATTTTTCTAAGCCTTTTCGGGTCGCTTATGTCGTAAGCCAATAGATAATTTTTCATGCGTCGCCTTTTTAATTTTTTGCATTAACTCAATTATATAAAAATAAGGCGACATTATATGTCATCGAGTAAAGTTTTTATATCTTTTAGGAGTTTTTCTTTAAGATGATTTGGAGAGATTATTTTGATGTGGGGGATCCATGTTTTTACAAGGGGGAGTATTTCCATGTCGTTGTTTATTTTGTATGAGACGATGATATCGCCGTTTTTAAGCGGCGTTATTTGCTGAGACTTTAAATACTTTTTTACTTTGAAATGTCTGGCTATGATTGCATCTACTTTAAGTTTCACTTCGTAAGAGGGAGTTTTGTAGTTTTGGAAAAGAGATTGGAAGTTTTCTATAAAATGTAAAGCTTCCTCGTCGGTTTGAAAGGTTTCGCTTAAGATTTTTACGCTTTTTATGAAATTTAGGCGGAAAAATTTGAAACCGTTGTTCATTTTATAATTTTCCGTTAAAGAGGCAAGATACCAGTTTCCTTTTGCGTAAACTATTTTTAGAGGTTTCACTCTCTTTAGGTCTCTTCTGTAATTTTCGAAATATACTATATCGATATGTTTTCTAAACTTTACCGCATGCTTTATCCTTTCGAAAGTTATGGTTTTGGGAGGTTTTTCTATCGGATTTTCGTGAATGTGGTATATCTGTTTCGCTTCTTTTTTTATCTTTTTTAGAAACGAAGAGGAGAGATCTTTGAATATCGGGAAAAAATTTTCGTCGAAAAAAGTGAGAAATTCGAAAAAGTCTTTTATGTCTTGCGAATTTTTTGCGTTTAGCAGTATCGAGGAGATATCGGATGTCTCTATCAGTTTGTAACATCCTTTTTTGTGGGATATGAGGGAATCGCTCAAAAATCTTTTTAGTATTTTGATGTCTCTTTGGATTGTTCTTTGATTGACTTTAAAAAAATTTGCGAGAGTTCCTATGCAGATCTCCTCTTTTTTGGAAAAATGAAGAAGGATTTGTAGGATTCTTTCCGATTGGGACATGATTTATCTCCGATTTTTTTCAAATTATACAAAAAAATGATTCTTTTGACATATTTTGTCGCGCAAATTTTGTAATATTTTAATTGTATTCGGTTGTAGCGTTTTGTAACTCAAAAGAGCGTCGGCGACGGCGGCTTTTCCTATAATATTTTAATTGTATTCGGTTGTGTCGTTTCGTAACGGCAAGATATGAAAAATTTGCAGATTTAAGAAAAGTTTTATGATATTTATCCTAATATTTGTAAAGTATATTTAAAAATTAAGGTTTTATAAATGATAAATTTTATTAAGGTTGACATTTTTTTATCTCCCGCATCTTTTAAGCCTCCTTTTTTTACGGGCTCTATGTTGAGAGGAGCTTTCGGGGCGGCTTTAAAGAAAGTGGTGTGCATAAATCCCTCTTTTAATTGCGAAGGGTGTTTTGCAACTGATAACTGTATATTTTATGATTTTTATGAAAAAAGAAATAGTTTTCATCCTTTTAGATTCGATATAGAGCTTGGAAGGGAGAGGCTGGATTTTGGATTTTATCTTTTTGAAGAGGCTTGCGAAAAGCTTCCCTACGTTTTAAGCGCCTTTCATAAGATGTTTGCGGAGCAGGGGATCGGAGTGAATAGAGAAAAGTTGGATATCAGGGAGATAAGATGCAACGGAAACGTCGTTTATGACGGAGAAAGGTTTGATATAAGCGGCGTTTTGCCCGAAGAGTTTGAAATAAATGACTATGAAAAAGATATTAAGCTTGTATTTAAGACTCCTCTTAGGATGAAATATCAAAACAGGCTTTTGAGGGAGAAGCCGGAGTTAAGGTTTCTTCTCCAATCTATTTATAATAGGTATAGGGAGCTTAAAGGGCTTGGCAGAGAGAAGCTTCCTTTCGAACCCGGATACGAGGAGGTAGGGGGCAAAGTCGAGTTTAGAGATTTTTCCCGCTATTCGAATCGTCAAAAAACCAAAATGAGGCTTGGCGGCATAGTGGGAGAGGTGGAATATAGAAACTTGGACCCTACGAGTTACAAGTTTTTGAAGCTTGCCGAACTCATAGGAGTCGGAAAACAGACGGTTTTCGGACTCGGGAAGGTCAAAGTGGAAAAAGTGGCCGTTTTGAGCGAAGTAGCGTAAAAAAGTGAAAGGAAAGTGTGGATGGAAAAGATGAAAAGAGTTGATTTGATAGCACTTGCCGGGCTTTTGCATGATATAGGGAAGTTTGGGCAGAGGGCGGAGATTGATTTAAGAGAACCGTTTAAAAAAGATTATGGTTATAAACATGCAGGTTTTAGCGCTCAAATTTTACAAGATTTTTTTAATAATATAGAGGGCTTTCATAAGTATGCTTACGAGCATCATATAGTTAATGAAAACAGTGATATAAACTCTTGGATAATAGCAACTGCAGATAGACTTGCAAGCGGGTTTGAAAGAGAAGTATTTGAAAAATATAATAAAGTAATTGAACTTGAAGATTTTAAAACACAAAGATTAAGAGGACTTTTTGATGAGAAAGAAGAGTATAAAATTGATAGTTTAAATGTTGAAAATATTTTTTATGCGACAAAAAAATCAAAAGAAAATGAATATAAAAGCTTATGGGAAAAATTTATAAAAGATTTAGAAAAACTTCAAAAAGAAAAAGGCTCACAAATAACCGATTTAATTTCACTTGATTATTTACTAAAAAAATACACAACTTTTATACCAAGTGCTACAACTTTTAAAAAGGGTAACAATATTCCCGTTAAAGCAAACATTCCGCTTTATGATCATTTAAAAGCTACTGCGATATTTGCTTCAGCTATAAGTTTATTGGATG
>CAZPVZ010000152.1:0-2716 GCA_964590185.1 uncultured Campylobacterales bacterium | reverse complement strand
TCTTGCGAAAGAGGCTTTTAAGGAGAAATATGACGATGCGACTTTGAAGAAGTGGCTTAAAGTTTTCGTAAAGAGGTTTTTTATCAATCAGTTTAAAAGAAGCTGTATGCCGGACGGTCCTAAAGTCGGAAGCGTCTCGCTCAGTCCTCGGGGGGATTGGCGGATGCCCAGTGATGCGAGTTTTCGTTTGTGGCTGGAGAAGACGGAGTAGCGAGAAAGAGGCTATTTTAAATTTTTTTCCTCTTGCTCCAGATTTTTATCTATGTAAGGAGATAGCCTTACTTCTTTTAGTTTGTAGTATATTAGATTGAAAATAATTACCGAAAATATTACGATTGCGCTGGTAATTAAGGATTTTGGCGAATTTTTAAGATTGTATCCCACAAGAACCAAAGAGGCCGCAAACGCCAAAATTGCTCCAAAAAGCGCTAAGAATCGATTTGCCTTTGTTTGGGAAGCGAGTTTGTAATTTGCAAAATTTACGAGCGTAAAAACGATTAAAAATCCCAAACTTCCGGCTACCGAAATGTTGTTTATATTAAAAGATGTCGCGAAAATTATTGCAAGCAAGGCTATTATTACCATGCCTTCATAGCCGCTTTTAATCTGTTCTTTGAAGGTTTTCGGAAGTTCTCCGAGTTTTGCGATTAGGTACGAAGTTCTGCCGCTTCCGTAAAGGGTCGCGTTAATTGCCGATGCCGTCGAAAGAAGTGCCGCGATGGAGATTATTATAAATCCCGTTTTTCCGAAAAACGGCTCTGCGGCCTTTGCCAAAACGTAATCTTGAGCCTCTTTCGCCTCACTAAAACTTAGATTTCCGACCGTAACTATTGCGATGGCAACATATAAACAGATAACGAAAATTACCGAAGAATAATAGGCTCTCGGCAGATTTTTTTCGGGGTTTTTTATATCGCGCGCGGTATTTGCAATAAGCTCGAAACCCTCATATGCCAAAAATATGATAAGTCCTCCGCTGATTACCGAAGTTAGAGGCATCCAGTTTTTAAGACTCATGCGGGAAAAATCTACGCTTAAGCTTCCGGCAGCTACGAAAACTATCAAAATTACGATTTTAAATATTACCATTACGTCTTCGGCTCTGCCGGTAAAGAGTGCTCCAAGCAGGTTTATTAACATAAAAAACACTATAACGGCTGCGGCGAAAAGTTTGTGTGCCCATACGACATTATGTCCGAAAAATAAGGCGCTTGCGTAAGAGCCGAATGCGTAAGCGTAAAGCGAGAGCATAATAACGTAGCTAACGAGCAACAGATTGTTTATTATCGAACTAAAAAGGTTGTTTCCGTAGGCCTGCACTATAAATTCTATGCTGCCGCCTTGGCTCGGATATCTTAAAGAGAGTTTCACATAAGAGTATGCGGTAATTAGAGCGATAAATCCCGCAATCAAAAAAGCAATCGGAGCGGCTCCTTTAGCAAGATCGATAGTTAAGCCCAAAACGGCGAAAATGCCGCCTCCGACCATTCCTCCGACCCCTATGCTGAAAGCTTCTAAAAAACCTATTTTTTTATCCATCGTTTTACTTTTTTCGTTAAGTTCGTTTATTTTTTATTATAACCAATTTAACGACGACTCTTATTAAAATATTCCGATTTTTGTTACAATCGGTTAAATTTTAGGGAGAAAGAAGAGTATGAATTATTATCTTGTTCTTTTGGTGTTTATATCCGTGCTTTCCGTCGCCGTATTCGGAATAAAATATTTTGTTTCCAAAATGAAGGAGCGGAGAATAAGGAGGATTTTATCCGAACCTTTCAAAGAGGAGCATAGGAGATATTTGAAAAAGATTCCTTATTATTCGTATTTGTCTAAAGAGGATAGAGAAAAGATCGAGCGTTTTATAAAGATTTTTATCAATACGAAAGAATTTATAGGCGTAAATTTGAAAGTGACCGACGAGATGAAAGTGGTTATCGCTTTTTACGCCTGTTTGCTTTTACTGCACATTGCCGAGAAAGAGTGTTATGAAAATTTAAAAACCGTAATTATATATCCCGATACCGTTGCCGTAGAGAGAATTAGAGAACAGGAGGGGATCTATTCCAAAGAGAGATTTTTGATAGAAGGAGAAGCGGCAAACGGTACGGTGGTTCTCGTTTGGAACGATGTAAAGAAGGAGGCTTATCATTTGCGTAACGACAATGTGGTTATTCACGAGTTCGCTCACGAGATCGATTTTATGGATGGCGCTCTTGAGGGAATTCCTCCGATAGGGTTTTCCAAATACGGGGAGTGGGCGGCTACGGTTTTTAAGGATTATAAGAAATTGCGCAAAGCGGTTTTGCGGGGTGGAAATTTGGGCAAATACGAGCTTCTCGGAGATTATGCCGCAACGGACGAGGCGGAATTTTTTGCGGTTCTTACGGAGCGTTTTTTCGAATCTCCCCACGCTTTGAAAAAAGAGTTTCCCGAGCTTTACGAAAAGATGAAGGAGTTTTATAAAATAGATCCTTCCAAACTCGTAAAAGGTTAGTTTTTCATCGGGCGTTTTTTTCTCTCTCTTTTGTAAAGATAGAGATAAACTCCGACTGCAAGCAAAATCATTGAAACGGATAAAATCTGTCCCATCGTCATCCAGCCGCAACAGATAAATCCGAGCTGAATATCCGGTTGTCTGAAAAACTCCCCGAAAAATCTCATAACTCCGTATAAAATGCCGTAAAGAGCTATCAACTCCCCGTTGAATCTTTTT
>CAZPVZ010000151.1:0-13870 GCA_964590185.1 uncultured Campylobacterales bacterium | reverse complement strand
GATCTCTATAAAACTCATCCTCTCCTTCATTGGTCTTAACATCCCCTACCGTAAAAGTCCTATTTAACGGGGAATAAGAATTTTTTACAAGATCCGTAACATCGGCAAAACATTGATAAAAAAATCTAAAACCTTTAGGATTTTGATCTTCACTTTTAAAAGAATAAAAATTGACTTTATTATTGTCATCTATAGGAGCCGTTATGGTATGCAAAGAACCGTCCGGAGTTTTAAAAGTAACTTTATTAAAGTCTTCTATAGCTTCATTAT
The DNA here is from genome assembly GCA_964590185.1 of uncultured Campylobacterales bacterium. Lineage (GTDB taxonomy): Bacteria > Campylobacterota > Campylobacteria > Campylobacterales > JAADDG01 > JAADDG01. The sequence continues at coordinate 13,600 of CAZPVZ010000151.1, read as the reverse complement.
AATCGTTAGGATTGTTACCGTGAATATGTCCCTGCCAATATAATCCCGCCCATTTTATATCTTTCCCTTCAACTTCGGTAGGAAGATTTAATACGGCTGAAGAGGAGTTTAAGACTATGGAAGAGTCCTCTTTAAGGTATTTGGTATCGGCATCAAAAAGATATCCGTCATAATCCCAATCACACTCACCGTCGGATCCTTTTACGCAAAGCACGGAAGCTCCCGCAAAAGTAAAATCTCCGACTATATTTTCGCTTTCTCCCCCATATCTTAAAGAGAATTCTCTAAATCTAGTATCGTTTACGTAATCGGCAAAAAGAGTATTATAAAAGAAAGATAAGAGTATAAAAAGAAGTTTTAGATTTTTCATAACGGTCTGCCTTAATATAGAGTTCTATACTCTATATCGGCAAACCACGAAATAAAATTTACTTTTCGGCTCTTTCGTAAGCTCTTTTGACTGCTTTTATAAACCCGTCTCTAACCCCTTTTTCTTCCAAAGCTTCATATCCCGCGGCGGTGGTCCCTCCGGGACTCATTACCTCGTCTTTAATAATTGCGGGATGTTTTCGTTCCAATAAAGGATAAAATCCTTCGAAAAGCCCCTTCACCAAAGTGTAGGAATCGTCTCTTTTAAGCCCCATATTGACTCCGCCGTCAGCCAAAGCTTCCGCCGCTAAAGCCAAAAAAGCCGGACCGCTTCCGGCAATTGCGGTAGCTATATCTATCTCTTTTTCGCTATTTAACCAAAGAGCTTTTCCGAATCTTTCACATATAAAAAGAGCTTCCTTTTTAAAACTTTCATCTCCGGTTAGAGTGGTCATAGATTTTTGATAAGCCGCCGATAAATTAGGCATAATTCTTACATAATGTTTGGCTTTAACGCAATTTTTCAACTCATCCAAAGAGGTACCGGCTAAAATTGATAAAAGGGCGTTGGCGGTTCCTTTAAGTTTTTTGGAAACCTCTTCCAAAACAAACGGCTTTACACAGAGCATAATATTCAACCCTTCAATATCAAAACCGTATCTTAAAACCTCCGTCTCTATCCCTTCAAATTTTTTTGAAAAATAATCAAGCTTTTTCTCATCTCTCGCTACAACTTTAACTTTTATATCCTTATAAATTCCCTCTATAATGGCTTGAGCCATTTTCCCGCTTCCAATGATAGTAAGCTCCATAATCATCCCTTTATATAATCGCTTATACTCTCCATTATTCCGAAATTTTTATACTTCTCCCCATCCAAAACGATTTGAGCCATCTTTTTCTTATCTATATTAAAAACGAAAGGAGCTATAAAATTGACTTTAGAATTTTCTAACGGCTGTTGTACAATTACACTGCACAAAACCAATTTGTAACTTTTATCTTCTATTTCCAAAAGCTCCTTATAAAATTTCGGAATTTCTATCTCGTAGTCTCTTAAAACGAAAGGGTCTATCAAAGTAAAAGAAACGTCTTTAGAGTTTTTAAAAGCTTTTAATTTCGCAAAAATATCATCCACTCTCTCAAGCTCCCACTCATTTACATCTTCAAATCCTAAAACGGGAACGACCGCCTTAAATCTCATCAAAAACCTCTTAATCCAAAAGAAACTTTATAATATAAAAAGCCGGCTTAAAAATGAAACCGGAAAGAGGAGTAGCCAAAACTATAATTAAAAAAATCATACCATAAGGAAAAATCTTTTTTATAAAATCGGCAACGGCATAAAGTCTCATTTTCAAACTCAAATACATCAAAGCGTTAGCCCCGTCCAAAGGAGGAATCGGAACGAGATTGAAAAATCCCAAAACGACGTTGTAAATCACGCTAAAATATAAAAACATCTCCAAAAAGGCCTCTCCCAAAGAGTGGGCGGGCGGAAGAAAAGAGATAATCAGCGCGCTGACTACGGCAACGAAAAAATTATAAACTATTCCGGCCAAACTAACCGCTATCGCTCCGTTATAACCTCCGTTGTTTATAACCACCCCCATATTGACGGGAACCGGTTTAGCCCATCCGAAAAGAAAAGGAGCGTTCGAAAAATACAAAAGGGCGGGAACGATAATCGTTCCCACAATATCTACGTGCACTATCGGATTTATCGAAAGCCTTCCCTGCATCTTAGCCGTAGGATCCCCGTATTTGTAAGCGGTCAATCCGTGCATTATCTCGTGTCCTATTATGGCCGTAGCGAGAGCCGAAACCATCGCCGCTATCTGTAAAATCTCAATTGATTTCATGAACCGCTTCCGATAAAGGAACGCTTTTGTCTATAAATTTGGGATCTTTTTGCAAAGTATCCACGAGTCTTCCTATTCTGTTCCATCTTATTTTATAATTTTTATCCCAAGAAAAATAAACGAACCAAGGTTTGCCGACTATCAATCTATACGGAACCGGCCCCCAAAACCTGCTATCGTTTGAATGATCTCTATTATCTCCCATCATAAAAAACTCCCCGTCGGGAACTCTATAGGGAGGAAACTCGAATATCTCAAGAGGTACCAAAGCTCCGAATTTAACGGCCGGATCGTTTTGGATGCCCGGATATATCCTTCTATAAGGGTTTTTAACCCAAAGTTTCCCCTCTATCTCAACGATGTCTCTTTTATCGTAATGCTTTTTTATATATTCGTCTCCTTCGTGGGGACGAAGATAGAGATCTTTTTTATGAACGGCTATATAATCCCCTCCGACCGCAACACACCTTTTTACGTAGTGAATCGAAGGATTGTTCGGATATCTAAAAACCACTATATCCCCTCTTTTGGGTTTTTCTCCCTCTATCAAATGACCGTTTCCGAAAATGTCGGGAAAAACCGGAACCTCAATCCAAGGAATGTGAGGTATCGGAATGCCGTAGGCGAATTTTTTCACGAAAAGATGATCTCCTATCAAAAGAGTTCTTTTCATAGAACCGCTCGGAATAACGAAAGCCTGCGCCACGAAAAAGATTACCAGTAAAACGATTATTATCGTACCGGTCCAAGTATTTGAAAATTCGTAAAGTTTTTTAAGTTTTTCTTTCATCCGTTTAACCTTTGTTTCGCGGCCTTCAAGGTATTTTCCAAAAGCATCGCTATCGTCATAGGTCCCACTCCTCCCGGAACGGGAGTTATGAAAGAGGCTTTTTGGGAAACGTTTTCAAAATCCACATCTCCCACCAATCTTCCGTCCTCAAGTCTGTTTATGCCGATATCTATAACGATGGCTCCCTCTTTTACCATATCCGCGGTTATCAGATTCGGCTTTCCGACTCCCACTATCACCATATCGGCTCTTTTGGTATGGGAAGCCAAATCTTTCGTAAAAATATGACAAATATCTACGGTCGCAAACTCGTTTAACAAAAGATTCAACATCGGTTTTCCGACTATGTTGCTCGCTCCCACGACGCACACGTCCAAACCTTTGGGATCTATCTCGTACTCTCTCAAAAGCCTCATAACTCCCAAAGGGGTACAGGGAACGAATCCTTCAAGTCCCAAAACCAGCTTGCCGACGTTAAAAGGGTGAAAACCGTCAACGTCCTTTTTCGGATCGATAGCCTCCAAAATTTTATGGGCGTCTATTTGGGAAGGAAGAGGAAGCTGAACCAAAACGCCGTCGATATTGGGGTTTTGATTGATCATCTCTATCGTTTCCAAAATCTTTTTTTGACTTATATCCGAAGGCATCTTATGAACTATGGAGTATATTCCGGTAGCTTCGCAAGCTTTCTCTTTCATTCTCACATAAGTGTGGCTTGCGGGATCGTCTCCCACCAAAATAACCGCAAGTCCGGGAACTATTCCCTCTTTTTTGAGTTTTAAAGTCTCCTCTTTTATGTTTTTTTTGATTTTCTCGGAAAGAGCTTTGCCGTCTAAAATCCGCATTTCTTGCCTTTATGAAGGATTTAAGGTATTTTTATCATAAAAAATGTGATATTATATCATTTTCATTTAAAAAGAGGTAAAGTATGAGGAAAACGGTTCTTTTGGCGATTTTATCCCTCTTTTCATACGCGCGGGAGGACTCTTTCATAACCGATTACGAATACGCCAAAATGCTTTACGAAAACCCAAGAGGCATAGGATGCGACAAATGCCACGGAGAAGACGCTTCGGGCAAAACGATAGCCTCGTATTTCGACGGAAAGAAAAAGAAAAAAATTTACATAAAAGCTCCCGACATACGGATGATCGATAGGAAGAGATTTTTCAAATCCTTCAAAAAAAACCACTCGATCATGCCGACTTACTTTTTAACTTCGGACGAGATAGAAAGTTTGTACCGCTACGTGCAAAAACAGAAAAACAAAAACGAAAGCAAAGGATCAAAATGAATACGGAAAACAGCATAAAGGCCTACGAAGAGGCAAAAAAGTACATTCCGGGCGGAGTTGACAGCCCCGTTAGAGCTTTCAAAAGCGTCGGAGGAACTCCCGTATTTATAGACAGAGGAGAAGGAGCCTACCTATACGACATAGACGGAAACAGGTATATAGATTTCGTCCAAAGCTGGGGACCTTTGATTTTCGGACATTGCGACAAGGATATAGAGGAGGCGGTCATAAAAGCCGTTAAAAAAGGGCTGAGCTTCGGAGCTCCGACTCTCGTGGAGACTGAGCTTGCGAAAGAGATATGCGAACTTTTCGATACGGTGGAGAAAGTAAGATTCGTAAGCAGCGGAACCGAAGCGGTCATGAGCGCCATAAGAGTGGCGAGAGGCTATACGCTAAAAGACGACATCGTAAAATTTACCGGATGTTACCACGGACATAGCGACTCACTTTTGGTTCAAGCCGGAAGCGGAGCCGCAACTTTCGGAACTCCCTCCTCTCCCGGAGTTCCCGCAAACCTTACCAGACATACGCTTTTAGCCGAATACAACGACATAGAGAGCGTAAAAAGATGTTTTGAAAGTTCCGACAACATAGCCTGCGTCATAATAGAGCCGATAGCCGGCAACATGGGACTCGTGCCGGCGAAAGAGGAGTTTTTGAGAGAACTTAGAGCTCTTTGCGACGAAAACGGAGCGCTACTGATTTTTGACGAAGTGATGAGCGGCTTTAGAGCCTCTTTGAAAGGAGCTCAAGGATTTACCTCCGTAAAACCGGATCTCGTTACTTTCGGAAAGGTAATAGGCGGCGGAATGCCGGTGGGAGCTTTCGGAGGAAAAGCCGAGATTATGGACAGACTCTCCCCCGAAGGAGATATCTACCAAGCGGGAACCCTAAGCGGAAACCCCGTAGCCATGAACGCCGGACTCACCGCCGTTAGAAAATTGAAAAAAGATCCCTCAATCTACGAAACCCTTAAAAAGAGAGCCGAAAGATTGACGGAAGGTCTTAGAGAAATAGCTTCCCAAAGAGGCATAGGGCTTCAAACGGAAGTTAGAGGAAGCATGTTCGGATTTTTCTTCAACTCCCGTCCGGTTAATAATTTCACGGACGCTTTGAAAAGCGACACCGACAGATTTGCGATCTTCCATCAGGAGATGTTAAAAAGAGGCGTCTATTTTGCGTGCAGTCAATTCGAAACCGGATTCATCTCAACGGCAATAACCGACGAGATGATAGAGGAAGTCATAGAAAAAGCGAAAGAAGCTTTTAAAGAGATAGCGTAATGAACGAAGAGAAAAAAGAAAACAAAGAGGAAAAAAACAGACCCAAATACGCAAAAATAGTCGAGGGAGCCGAACAGCTCTCTTTGGGAATCTCGATAGTCGTAGCCGTGCTTATAGGAGTATGGCTCGGCTATATGATGAAAAAGCTTTTCGGGTACGAATGGCTTTTTTGGCTGGGAGTATTTTGGGGAGTGTCGGCGGCGATTTTAAACATCTACAAAGCCTACAAGAAGCAGAAAAAGGAACTTGACGAACTCAAAAACGATCCCAGATACAAAAATTACGCTCCCAAAGAGGACGAGGACGAGGATGAGAGATATTAAAGATTTTCTCTATCTCTTTATCCTCATAGATCTTTTTCTTCTTGCCTTTTCGATTTACAAAGGAGAGGGATGGGTTATAAACTCTCAGCTTGCTTTTCTCTCCTCTTTGCTCATTAGCGTTTCATCTTTTTTTGCGTATAGGAAAAACGTTCTTTCAAAATTAAAAAAAGGAGACATTCCGATAACAAACGAGAGAGACGAGCTTGACAAAATAGATGATAAATTCGATCTTTTCAGCGAAGAGGAAGAGGAACGAAGCCCCCAGGAGATATCGCGAATCATTAAAGAGGAAAAAAGAAAACGAAAAGGATTCAAAAATACTCTTTTATCGCTAAAAACCTCCCTCCCCTCCTTCCTTTCGCCTCTTAGATTTTTAGCCTATCTGTTTTTGATAGGAGCCTTTTTCTACCTAAACAGACACCACCTTTTAAACGTTTTTGCGTTTTTAAGCGGACTTTTCGTAGTTCCTTTGGGAATTTTACTCTATTTTTTAATCTCTTCTCTAAAACGTTAAAAATTTTCCAAAGTTAAAAATTATTCTTTTTACTCCGATATAAAAGTATATAAACTTTTAAGGAGTGAGATGTTTTTTATCAGAATCTTTACGGTTTTATCCTTTTTCATATCCTTTTTTTACGCCTCGGCCGACAAAACGGTCACTTTAGCCTACTTTAAAAGCTCCATAAAAGACGTAAGCGCCAAGGACAGCAAAATCTCTTTAGAAATTTGGGTGCGGGAGTTGGGCAAAAAGATCGGTTTGAAAGTGGAACCGGTCTATTACGGAAAGATAGAAGAGTTTAAAAGAGATTTCGAAAACAAAAAGATAGATTTGGCCATCGCCTCGCCCCTAACATTTATAAAAGACATGAATACGAGCCTGTTAACGGACGGCTTTTACGGAGGCGGAAAAGATACCATGCAGATGTGCATAGTGGCTAAAAACGATCCGAAAATAAAAAGTCTAAAAGATTTAAGAAATAAAAGAATAGCCGTTTTAACCAACGACGACATAGCCGTACTCTATTTGGACGAATTTCTGCTGAGAAATTTTCACAAATCCACCAAAAACTATTTCAAAAAAATCATAGAGGTTAAAAAACGCTCTCAGGGAATTTTAAAGATATTTTTCGACAAAGCCGACGCCGCCATCGTAACAAAAGGCGCCTACTTAACGGCCGTGGAGCTCAATCCCCAGATAAAAAAGAGAGTAAAGATCCTAAAAGAGTACAACTTAAATTTAAGCTCTCCGGCATATTTTAGAAAAGATCTCGATAAAAACACGATAGAAAAGGTAAAAAAAGCGGTTTTCAACCTAAATACCTATCCGAAAGGCAAACAGATTTTAACTATTTTCAAAATATCGAAAATGGTGCCCTGTTCCGTAACGAAACTGAAAGAGATGAAAAAGATTTACGAGTCGTACCTGAAATTGAAACGAAAATACGAAGGAGAATAGAGATGAAAAAAAGAGCCGCCATATTGTCGATTTTGCTTTTTTTGGGAGTCGATTCCTATTGCGAGAATTCGGAAATTAAAACGATCACGCTAAAAGAGGCGATAGATACGGCTTTAAGCCGCAACAAAACCCGCTTAATGACGAAAACCTCTTTAGAGATAGCGAAAGCTCTTCACAAACAGGCCTTAAGCGCGAGATATCCGTCTTTGGATCTGTCTTTATCGGCCGTAAGAAAGGATAAAGATCCCTCTTTCCTTTTAAAGGGGGACGTGGAACTTCCGCAAAATCTATCCAACGCATTGGCTTTGGCGACCGCAACCACCCCGAACCAAAGAGAACAAATCATGCAAGCCATAAAAGCCGGTACGCTTCCGAAACAGAAAATTCCCCTCGATATGGATATCAAACTCGCCGATAGAGACATCCTAACCGGCTCTTTAAACCTACGATATCCCATCTATACCGGAGGCAAAGTCTCCTCTCTTATCAAGGAGTCCGAACTCGGAGTTTTAAACGCGAAAAAGGATCTTATAAAAAACGAAGACGAAATCCGATACCTAATAAAACGATACTACTACGGCGCTTTACTCGCCCAAAATCTGAAAAAAGTCGCTCGAGACAGCGAGGAAAAAACAAAAGTCATATGCGAACTTACCGAAAAGCTCTACAAAGGCGAATCCATGAGAGTGAAAAAAACCGACTATCTAAAGTGCAAACTCACTCTCTCTTTGATAAAAAACGCGAAAGAGGAGACTAAAGAGAGGGAAAAGGAGGCTAAAGCGGCTCTTATCTACGCAATGGGCGAAGATTATACGAAAAAGATCGTTTTAAAAGAGCCCGAAAGAGAGGAGTTTAAAGACGACGGCCTTCAAAAAACCGTAAAAAAAGCTTTCGAGAAAAATCCTCTTTTGCAAAAACTCTCCATAGCCGAAAAAATATACGAAGAGAAGATAAAAGAGGCAAAAAGCGCAAATCTTCCGCAAATAGCCCTTTTCGGGGAAGCGAAAAAAATCCAGAGCGATTTTATAAACGACGAAGACAAAAACTCTTGGCTTATCGGAGTGGGAGCGAAACTATCTCTATTTAACGGTTTCAGAACCCAAAACGAGATTTTGGAAGCGAAACTGAAAAGAAAAAAGATAACTTTGCAAAAAGAGCTTTATAAAGAGGCTTTGGCTCTTAAAGTAAAAAGAGCCTATTTTAAACTCCTAAGAAGCAAAAAACAGCTTGACATCTTAAAAAAGGCTTTAAAAATCGCAAAAGAAAACAGAGAATTAAACATCAGAGCCTACGAACAGGATCTCGTTGAAACGAGAGACGTTCTGCAAGCGCAGATCATGGAAACGACGACCATGAAAGATTACTATCTCGCAAGATACGACTACGAAATCTCTCTTGCGGAGCTTGAGAGGTTGCTTAGTCTGTAAGAAGGCGAAAAAATCATGAGCCTCGTCATATTCAAAGACAAAATATTCAGAAACATTTTCGCCTTTTTTTCGTTAGTGATGATGACCATCATCCTAACTTACGGAATACTTCTGATACCTCTTCAGAAAAAAACCATTCTGGAAATTATGCATTCGGAGGGAAAAACGGTGGCCAACTCCATCTCCCTCGTCTGCTCGGACGCCATGATGACGGAGGACGACAGCTTCATAGTGGAACATAACATGGCGGTAATAGACAACAGCCCGAAAATTTTAAACATAACGATAGCGAAAAAAAACGGAGGCTACATATTGACGCAAAAGAATCGATGGCGGCTTTTGGATTCGATATCTCCGAAAATAAAGGCTTTCGAAAAGCCGGTCGAAAATTTTCACATCATTCGATCCGAAATAGCGAAAACGAAAGTGTTTCACTACACCTTTCCGGTGCGATTTTCGGGAATAGATTGGGGCTGGATACATATAGAGTTCTCTTTGGACGAATATAACAACAACATAAATATAATGTACTGGCATCTTTTTTATATGACTTTGGGACTCTTTGCGGCGGCTCTCGTTATCTCCTACTTCTTTGCAAAATACATATCCGAACCTATACTGCTTTTTCGTAAAACGGCGAGAATGGTGGCTGACGGCAACCTAAACATAAGAGTGAACATAAACAGAAAAGACGAAATCGGGGAGCTCGCGAAAGATTTTAACAATATGATCAAAAAACTTTTCATATCCAACCAAAAATTAAAACACTCTCACGAAATGCTTGAGGAGAAAGTCAAAGAGAGAACGAAAGAGCTCGAGATAACCAACAAAAAACTAAAACAAAAATCCAAAGAGCTCGAGATATTAAACAGGGATCTGGATAAAATGGTAAGAGAGGAGATAGAAAAAAGAAGAGCGCAAGAGCAGATATTGATTCAACAATCAAGACAGGCCGCCATGGGAGAGATGATAGGAAACATAGCCCATCAATGGCGGCAACCTCTAAACGCTTTGGGACTCGTTTTGCAAAACATATATTTCGCTTACAAAATGGGAGAATTGGACGAAGAGTTTTTAAAAAGATCCATAGATAAAGGAAACAAACTAACCAAAATGATGTCCAAAACGATAGACGATTTCAGAAACTTCTTCAAACCGAACAAAGCAAAGGAGAATTTTAAAGTCTCGAAAATCATAAACGATACGATAGAGCTTATCGAGGCAAGCTACATAAACCACAATATAGAGCTTTTTAAGGAACTCGACGAAGAACTTCAGATAGAGGGATATCCGAGCGAATTTTCTCAAGTGATTTTAAATATTTTAAGCAACGCAAAGGACGCTTTAATAGAGAGAGAAATAGAAAAGCCGAAAGTTTATATAAAATCTTTCAAAAAAGATGATCAAATCGTAATAACTATAGAAGACAACGCCGGAGGAATAGACAAAAAGATTATAAACAAAATATTCGATCCCTACTTTACGACTAAAGAAGAGGGAAAAGGAACCGGTATAGGACTTTACATGTCGAAAATGATAGTGGAAAACAACATGAAAGGGAAAATAGAGGCCGTAAACGGCGAAAACGGCGCCATATTCATAATAACTTTCAGAGACAAAAAAATTTTACAAAAAACGAAAACTGCCGATACTTTTTAATAAGAAAAACTATCAAAGGCTAAAAAGATGAGTGGCAACCCGCTAAACGACTCTTTAAAATATATAAAAAAATGCGAAATTTTATATGTAGAGGACGACATTTCGGCTCAAGAAGAGATAGCGTTCTTTCTGAAAAACAAAACGAAAAACCTTTTCGTAGCATCAAACGGAGAAGAGGGGCTGGAACTTTTCAAAAAACATAAACCCGACATAGTCATAACCGACATTCAGATGCCGAAATTAGACGGTTTGGAGATGTCCTCTCTGATAAAAAAAATAGATCCCGAAGTTCCGATTATCGTAACGACCGCGTTTACGGACAGCAATTATCTCTTTAAAGCCATAGAAACGGGCATAAACGAATATCTCCCAAAACCCGTGGATCTATTTTTCATGATAGAGAAAATAGCCAAAATAGCCAAAAACCTCTTCCTTAAAAAAGAAGTGGAAAAAACGAGAATATTTCTAAAACAGTATCAAGAGGCGATAGACAAAAGCACTCTTCTTCTAAAAACGGACAAAGAGGGAAGGATAACCTATATAAATCAAAGATTTTTATACCTTTGCGGTTTCGAGGAAAACGAACTGATAGGGCGAAAAGAGTCCGTCCTTTTGGAAGAGAAAACGAGAGAAAAACAATACGAGGAAATTTACGAAAAGCTGAATCAAAAAAAGATATACGAAGGCATTTTACATCTTCAAACCAAATTTAAAATCAATTACATCATGGAGGCTACGAGCTTTCCGATATTGGACGAAAACGGAGAGATCATAGAGTTCGTATCCATCAGACAGGATATAACCGAACTTTATAACTATCGAAAGTTTTTGGAAAAACAGGCCGCTTTCGACAAAAGAAACCTTCTTGAAAAGACTCATTTCATAAACGAATACCAAAAGGCCATAGACAGAGCCACCGCCCTTTGTCAGACGGATTTGGAAGGCAAAGTGACCTTTTGCAACGACACGTTCGCCGAATTATTGGGAATGACGAAAGAGGAGATCGAAGATAAAAACTACTTCTCCTTAATGGAGGATAAAATCGAGCGAAATTTCAAAAAGGAGATCTCTCAAAACAGAAGTTACAAAACGATAGCCAAATATAAAACAAAAAGCGGCAAAAGTCTATATCTGAACGTAACCTTTTCTCCGATAACGGATATAAGAGGCAACATCATAGAGATAATTGCGATGCACTTTAACGTAACCAAAATAGTGGAGCTTAACAAAGAGATATACTACACTCAAACCGAACTTCTTTTCACTCTCGGAGAAGTGGTGGAAAACAGATCCAAAGAGACGAGCAAACACATAAAAAGAGTGGCCGAATATACCAAGCTCCTCGCCAAATACGCCGGTTTGAGCGAAAGAGAGGCGGAGATACTAAGAATCGCTTCTCCTATGCACGACATAGGCAAAGTGGCGATTCCGGACGAGATTTTAAACAAACCCGGAGAATTAACGCAAGAGGAGTTTGAAATCGTTAAAAAACATCCTCTAATAGGCTATAACATCTTTAAAAATTCAAAAAGAGAAATTATGAAAGCGGCCGCCGTTATAGCAAAAGACCATCACGAAAAATTCGACGGAACCGGATATCCTTACGGCAAAAAGGGAGAGGAGATTCATATATACGGAAGAATAGTGGCTTTAGCCGACGTATTCGACGCTTTAACCCACGACAGAGTATATAAAAAGGCGTGGAGCACGGAAAAGGTCATATCTTTTATAAAAGAGCAGAGAGGAAAACATTTCGACCCCAAACTCGTAGATATATTTTTAGAGCACATAGACGAATTTATAAAAATAAAAGAGAGATATAAAGATAAGGAAACTCCGTAAAAAGAGTCTTTACATATGCTTGGCCCAAGCGGCTCCTCTCTCTTTTTGATAAACTTTATAAGGCAAAACGAGAATGTTAAATTCTCTAGGAATGTCGGGATTTGGGAAAACTCTCCACTCTCTGGGAAGTTTTTGGGCGAGTTTCATGGAAAGCATCTTCGCTATCTGATACCCTTCCTGCAAATCGGTATGACCTTTATGAATATAGAGGTGAAGATGTCCCGGAGTTTTGCTTTCGTAAGCGGTAAAGTTCAAAAAACCTTCCTCTCTTAAAAGAAGCTGGGCTCTGTGCCAAAACCTTTCGGTATTTCTGCCGTTATAATCGAAAACGATGTTTTCAACCTTATCCCTATCCGAAATAAGAGAGTGAGCTACGATGATCTCACCCTCCGCGTGCCTATTCATAACGGAATAGTTAAGCATGGCGTCTATTCTTTCGAATTTATCGAAAAAGAGACGCCCTTTATAGTTTATCTTTTTTACTATTTTGTCTCTTTTTACATAATAGTGATCTTTTATCATCTTAATAAGAGAAATATCGACGTTATACATCTTGCGTTACATCCTAATAAGTGGGTCTGTCGTAGATCACAAATCTATTGGCAAGCTCTTTCATCTCTTTTGCGATCTCTTCCTGTTTACTTATATTTTTTATATCGTCTAAAACATCGCAAATTTTAGTCGCTATTATTTCAAACTCTTTCTCTTTCATTCCTCTTGCGGTTAAAGCCGCAGAACCTATTCTTATACCGCTCGTTACGAACGGGCTTCTAACCTCTCCCGGAACGGTGTTTTTGTTAACGGTTATGCCTGCTCTTCCCAAAGCCTCGTCGGCGTCCTTTCCGCTAAAATCCTTATCCAAGAAAGATACCAAAACGAGATGGTTGTCGGTTCCTCCGCTAACTACGTTATACCCTCTTTTTATAAGCACGTCGGCTAAAACTTTAGCGTTTGCCTTTACCTGTTTTGCGTACTCCTTCCACTCGGGTTTCAGATTTTCCCCGAAACCTACCGCTTTGGCGGCTATGACGTGAACCAAAGGACCTCCCTGAATTCCCGGAAAAATGGCGCTGTTTATCTTTTTGGCTATATCTTCGTCGTTGGTCATAATCAAACCGCCCCTAGGTCCTCTTAAAGTCTTATGCGTCGTAGTAGTTACGACATGGCAGTGAGGAAAAGGACTCGGATGCTCTCCCGCCGCTACCAAACCGGCTATATGAGCGATATCGGCAAAAAGTATCGCTCCCACTTCGTCCGCTATCTCTCTGAATTTTTTAAAGTCTATAACTCTCGGA
>CAZPVZ010000150.1:0-8592 GCA_964590185.1 uncultured Campylobacterales bacterium | reverse complement strand
TTTAGCTCCCGCAGGCATAACTTTATTCGTACCGTCTGCTCTTCTTATAGTGCTTCTTATATAATAATTAAAATCTTTTTTGCCCTGCATTTGAACATATTTTGGATTTTTAATTCTATTTGGAACGAGAGGGATCTCTATCCCCGCTCCTATATATTGATCCGTAGTATTCTGATAAAAAAATATGATGGCTATATCTCCAAAATATCTTTTCAATTTCAAATCAAATCCCGTATCTTGATTCCAATACTTCCCTGCCGTCAATTCAATCAACAAATCTTTAGGATTAAAATAATATCCGTAACTACCAAGATAAATTTTTCTTTCATCATTATCATTGTCTTTATGTTTAAAATAACCCAATCTAATTTTAAATTTATTATTACCTATATCATATTGAGCTTGATCCATTCCACCTAAATAGTCTTTTTCATAACTTCCTACACTAAGAATATTGATAAAAGATTTATATACATCACTTTTATGAAACATAACACTTTTAATTTCATTACCATGGTTATATTTGTGATATACATGCCCTTTTTCAAAATCGTCGCTATTAATCAAAGGAAAATCAGCCAACATGCCTACATCTATACCTTTGTAAATATTGGTATGTAAATATGCTCTCAAAGAAACAAAATAATCAAATATACCTACTTCATTACCAATAAACGTAATAAGTCCGGGATATATTTCCAAACGAGGTTTAAAATAACTATTATTAGCATTCTCAACTACCGGCTCTATATCTTCCAAAAAATCGCTCGTAACAAATAAACTTTTCTTAAAATCTAAAATATTAGAATAAATAGGATTATATATAAAATATCTATACTTCTTTAAATCTCCTCTTATTTCTTTAACTCTTATATTGTCTCTCTTCATTGCTATGGAAAATTTTTCATATTTATCAGCTATACCCAATTGCAACATATATCCCAATATTACACCAACTGCATCAACCTCATTATGCGGCAATACGTTATTTTCATAAGCAACATAAATATTTTTTCCATCATCATATAAACCTATATCTATATTCTCAAATCCGAAACTAACCAACTTATTTCTTAAAATCAATAAAACATTATTATATTTATTATTTTTACTTATATTTATCTTTTTATCTAAAGCACTTTTTGCAGAAACCTTTTTATGAAAAAAACTATCTATGTTTTCTTCTTTATTTTGATTTTCAAAATTATTTTTTGCAATATAGTTTTTATATATTTTTTCTTTTTTTTCTCCTAACGGTATTTTAAAATTTACTCCAAAATCAAAATCACCTTTATTATAATCCAAATTGCTTTTAGCAACGAAAGAAAGATAACCTATTTTAAACAAACTTTTAGGAACATTAATCCTCACTCCCACATTTTTTTCTTTAGTATCATAATCTCCCAATAAATAAATCCAATCGAAAACTTTTATCTCCAATCCACCGAACACTCCATCCAATCTATCGGTACCGTATCCAACACTCGCTCTTATTTTCCAAATATCCTTACTTAAAACCACATATTTGGCATCATAATAATTTGCCAAACCTCCAAGGTCTTGAATACCTACGGCTATTTTAGGTAAATATTTATAATATAAAGGTAATTGAAATTTTATATTGGCAGATAAGTCTCTATGAGTTTTATCTATCTCCGACAATCTTCCGGTAAGTTCCAAATTCGGCAAAAATCCTACGTTAATAAAATATTGTTCTGCCCTATAATCTCTATTGGCAATATCATTAGCATCATTTTGATTATTAAACGCAAACTCTATAGAAGACTCATCCAAAACTTCGGCATTGGGAGTATTAATAATCCCGGTAAAACCTTGCATAGAGGTAAAAATGTCAATATCGCCCGCATACATAAACTGAGAAACAATAGCCGCAATATAAATAATCTTTTTCATATTTCAACAATCCCTCTTTTTAATAATCTTGCTTTCCATTAAATAGCATAAAACCTATAAAAATTAAATAAACAAAACATTTTCTTTTATTTAATATCCATATTTATATCCATATCCATAACCGTATCCGCCTCCCGTTTCTTTAGCGGCATTTAATACTATACCTTTTCTTTTTACTTCATACTGTATAGCAAATTTTTCAAAATCTTTTATAAAGTCTTTACGAGCATAATTTTCTCTAACAACCATTAAAACAAAATCAACATATTGCATCAGTGATAAAGTATCCGTCACAAGTCCTATAGGAGGAGTATCTATAAATATATATTTATATTTTCTTTTTAATTCTTCCAAAATATTTGGAAAAGTATCGGCAAGCATAAGCTCGGACGGATTCGGAGGAGTAGGACCAGCCGGAATAACATCTATATTTGGATAAACGGTACGATGAATAACTTCATTTATATCCTTATCCTCGGACAAAAGATTACTCATCCCGATTTTATTATCTATATTAAACAGCCTATGTAAAGCAGGTTTTCTAAGATCCATATTTAAAATTATACATTTTGCTTTAGTTAGAGAAAAAATACCCGCCAAATTAGCGCTAATAGTAGTTTTTCCCTCTCCGGGAATAGTTGAAGTCACCAAAATAACGTTTGACTTATTCTTCTTTAAATTAAACTGCAAATTAACTCTCAGTTTCCTAAAAGCTTCCGCAAAATAAGAATCTGGTTCTTCCAAAACTTCCACTTTAACTTCTTTTCTTTTTATAAAAGGTATCACTCCGTAAATAGGAATGGAAGTTAACCTTTCTATATCGTCCCTATTTTTTATCTTATTATCTAAAAAAGCTTTCAAAAAAGCGAGTAAAACTCCAATTATTAACCCTATAATTAATCCAACCACTACAATAAGCTTTTTCTTAGGTCTAACGGGTTCTGAGAGGGTGTATGCTCTATCTACAATTTTAAAATCGGAAACTATAGATGCTTTTAATATCTCTTTTTCGGCTTTTTTCTCCAAAAGATAAGAATACATTTTAGAGTTAACTTCATAATCTCTTTGCATATTTATTATGATTTTTTCTTTTTTAGGTAAAGATTTTAAAATTTTTTCATATTTATATTTAATTTTATTTAATTCGTATTTCTTCTTACGAAGAGTTGTTTTTAAATTATTTATATTTTTAATAATATTTCTTTTCAATGATTTTATTTGTGTTCTAAGCTTTATAAGATCCGGAAACTTATCGGTATATTCTCTTGCGTATTCTTGTTCTTTTAATTGAGCTTGTTGAAGATTTTTTATAAGCTCTATGGTAGGTTCATCATTCAACTCTATCAAAGAAGGAGCTATGGAAGTGATGTCTTTATTATTTTTAATATAATATAAAATATTATCAATTAATTTTCGTTTTAATTCATTTTGAGATATTTGAATGTCTATATTGGTAAGCTCTTGTATCAAATTTTGAGCTTGAATTGATGGTTTTATAACGTTTTTTGAAACTCTATATCTCTCCAGCTTATTTTCTGAAACCTTTAACTTTTCTTTTATTTTTTCTAACTGATTGCTTATAAAATTAATAATATTATTATAATGCTTACTTTTCTCCTCTATATTTTTTTTCAAAAATCCCTCAACCAAAGCATCTACATACTCATTAGCCCTTTTAGGAATATTATCTTCATAAGCTACATTTATCAATGACGCTTTTTTATTTACCTGTGTAACAGAAAGATTATTTTTTATTATACTTTCATATATATCCCTATTAGAACCGTTAATTTTAAAAATAAGCTCTTTATCAAATACGCCGTTTCTATCGACTTCCATATGAAAATATTTATTAATAAACACTTCTCCATATTTATGTTTTTCATTAAAAGATATAATTTTAGCATTGAACAAATATTTTTTAATTTTATTTATAATTAAATCGATATAAGAGGAATTTTCCGTTTTAATTATAAACTCTTTATCATTTTTAGGAATTATTTTAATTTTTTTTCCTATTATGGCAGGATTCTTTATCTTGACATAAATTTTTATAGGAACCTCTTTTCCATATAATTCTATAGTTTTTAAATTTTTCTTTATAAAAAACTGAATCTTGTAATTTACTTTTTTTAAAGCTTCAGAATTCATAGAATAAGTTTTAAGTATTTCTATTTGCTTTTCCGTTTCATCTTTGGCACCCGTTATCAATCCTGAAGTTAAAAAATCATTAGTTATAGAATCTTTTCCTCCTTCTTTTATATCCACTATCGCATAAGATTTATAAATCGGAGTTGCAATATATACATAAACACTTGCCAAAATTACAAAAATAATCGTAGTAAAAAAAATAAGCAACTTATGATTTTTTAAAATATATAACAACTCTCTTAAATCTATTTCATCTTCGTAAATTTCGGGAAATTTAGAATACTCTTTTATCGTCTTCTCCATAGCTCACCTTTAAACAATGTTTATTTGGTTAAATATTTTATATTAACAAAAGGTTGAAGTATATGACTAAGAAGAGAAAATATAGGATCTATATTTTTTACTTTAACATTAAAAGTTTTCATATTATCGGGAGTTACATAAACTACATCATTCGGTTCTATCATAATGTTTGCTAATTTTATGGAATCATAGTCTAAAAGATTTATATTTAATATATTAAGATTATCGCCATCCTGTTTAAAAACCAATATTCTTCTTCTGTCTGCGTTATAAGTTAAATCACCGGCTTTAGCCAATAGTTTTAACAAAGATATTTTATTTCTATCCATTTCCAATTCGCCAGGACGATTGACTTCTCCCAAAACATATACTTTCTTATTCAAAATATCTATTTGAATACTGGGTTCTTTTAGATATTCTTTAAAAGCATCAGTAATTTTACCTAAAGCTTCATCCGTAGTAAGTCCTCCTACTTTAACTTTTCCAACTAATAAAAGATTTACATAACCGTTTTCATCAACTATAACGCCTCTATCTTCTCCTCTATTATCTTGCGTACTAAATTCCGGATGTTTATACACCCTAACGGAAATTCTATCTCCCGGTACAATTTTATATTCAAGTTTTACATTATCTAAAGTTATAGTTTTCGAATCTACTTCGCTATTGCCCTTTTTCGTAACACCATATATTTTTTCTTCCAAAAAGGGATAATTTTGATACATTTTAGGTTTTTTATCGTTATTAATAAAAAGAACATAATCATTCTTTCCGCTACAACCTATCAGTAAAAAATATACTAAAAACATTAACCATAAAAAAAAACTTTTTCCCATCTAAAAAAACTCCGATAAAAATGGTTTTCTTATTTTAAATTATAAAATATTTTTTAATGAAATTATACACTTTTTTATTTAAAAAATAATTAATCGAACAATACTCAGAATATTTTCAATAATTCTATCATACAATATTTTCACTAAATTACACCTATTATCTAAAGAGCAAAAATTGATCTACTTAAAAAATTTCACTAAACTTAACAATCGGGAAAAAAGAGTCGTTTTCAAATGGAGAAACCATCCGAAAGTAAGAGCGAGGATGTTTGATTCGAAACCGATACCGTATAAAAAGCACAAATCTTTTCTAAACTCCCTAAAAAAATCAACAAATCTCTATTTTCTCGTCAAAAAAGACGAAACTTGCATAGGAGTGGTTACGCTAAAGAAAGACGAGATAGGTCTATACTCCGCTCCCTACAAAAAAGGAGCCGGAAAGATTTTGCTAAAAGAGATCGCAAAAGAAGCCG
The DNA here is from genome assembly GCA_964590185.1 of uncultured Campylobacterales bacterium. Lineage (GTDB taxonomy): Bacteria > Campylobacterota > Campylobacteria > Campylobacterales > JAADDG01 > JAADDG01. The sequence goes on along the minus strand of CAZPVZ010000150.1, from coordinate 2,915 downwards.
CGCGAAGGGGGCTTGGGAAAATCTACGCTCAAGTTTTTTACAACAATAAAAAAGCTTTAAAACTATACGAAAAATACGGTTTCAAAAAGATAGGCAAAAAAAGAGTCGATAAAAAAAGAGTCTTTATTATGGAGAAAAAATTATGAAAATAGGGGATTTCGATCTAAACGAAAAGGTTATGATGGTAGCCGAGCTCTCCGCAAATCACGCGGGAAGTTTGGAAATAGCGATAGAGACGATAAAAGAAGCGAAAAAAGCGGGAGCCGACGCGATAAAGCTTCAAACCTACACTCCCGATACGATCACTCTAAATAGCGACAGAGAGGATTTTTTGATAAAAAAAGGGCTTTGGAAAGGCAAAAAGCTCTACGAGCTTTACAAAGAGGCTCACACTCCGTGGGAATGGCACGAAAAACTTTTTAAAACGGCTAAAGAAGAGGGGCTTATCTGCTTCTCCTCCCCGTTTGACAAAAGCGCGGTCGATTTTCTAAAAGAGTTCGATCCTCCGGCTTTTAAAATAGCCTCTTTCGAAATTACCGACATACCTCTTATAAAATACGCCGCAAAAGAGAAAAAGCCTATTTTGCTTTCAACCGGGATAGCCGATCTTTGCGATATCTCTTTGGCGATAGAGAGCGTAAGAGAGTGCCAAAACGACGAAATAGCCCTATTAAAATGCACCTCCGCATATCCGGCTCCTTTGGAAGATGCGAACCTAAACAACATCCCCGTTTTAAAAGAGATTTTCGGCGTAACGGTCGGACTTTCGGATCACACCTTAACCTCCACCTCCGCAATAGTAAGCGTGGCTTTGGGTGCGAGGATAATCGAAAAACACTTTATCATAGACAAACTTCTAAACACTCCCGACAGCGCTTTTTCGTTGGATCCGAGCGAATTTAAAGAGACTGTGCGAAAAGTCAGAGAAGCCGAAAAAGTTTTGGGAGAGAGAAAATACACTCTAAGCGAAAAAGCCAAAGAGGGAAGATTTTTCGCAAGAAGCCTATACGCTTGCGAAGATATAAAAAAAGGAGAAAAATTTAGCGAAAAAAATATAAAAAGCGTTCGTCCGTCGTTGGGACTGCACCCTAAGTTTTTCGAAAAGTTAATCGGAAAAGAGGCTAAAGAGGATATAAAAAAGGGAGAACCTATTAAATATTTTTAACAATTTGACGATTTATCTCCACTTAACGAAAATAAAACATAGAGAGTGGAGATATGGAAAATATATTCGAAAAAAATCTTAAAGCCCTAAAAAAGCTAAATCCCCATCTGGCAAATAAAATAGAATCGATCAAAGGAAACGAAAAATACGAAGTTTTCATAGGAAACGATCCGGCAAACATAAACATACTCGATAAAGAAAGAAAAGAGACGATTTATATAGATTCTCCCCTAAAAGAGACTATAAACAAACTATCTTTTTTAAAGAAAAAGCAAAAATATCCCTTTTTATACTTTTTCGGACTCGGAAACGGCATTTTTTACAAACTGCTTATAGAATCCTTCTCGTCATTAAAAAAAGTCGTCGTATTCGAACCGGAACTCGAGATAATCTACATAGTATTCAACCTTATCGATTTATCATCATACATAGAAGAGGAAAAGCTCATCATCATACCAACTTCCTACTTCTCTTTCTCAACCGCCGTTTCCGTTTTGGCAAAAGACGAGGCTTCGCTCTATTCCAAACTATACGAACTCGAACTGCTAACGGCATACTATAACAACTACAAAGAGGAGATTATAGAAACAAACTCCACCATAACGAGAGCCTTGCATCATATCATATTCTCCGTAGGAAACGACGCCATAGACTCATTGATAGGACTTGAACATCATATACAAAATTTCGATCAAATGATAGAGACCCCGACTTTCAAATCTCTCACCGAAAACGCCAAAAACAGCGAAATAGCCGTTATCGTCTCGACCGGTCCCTCTTTGATGAAACAGCTTCCGCTTTTAAAAGAGATACAAGATAGCGTTACCATACTCTCCGTTGACGCAAGCTTTCCTATTCTTTTTAAACACGGGATAAAACCCGATATCGTTCTCTCCTTGGAGAGAGTCGAAGAGACGGCGGGATTTTACGAAAATCTCCCCGACGAAGCGTTTGAGGGAGTGATATTTGCGATCACTTCCATAGCCCACGAAAAACTTTTAAAAAACATAAAAAATAAAAGAAATCTGCAAATCAATATGAGACCGTTTAATTATCTAAAATATTTCAAAACGGATCCGTGGGGATATTTAGGAAAGGGAATGAGCGCGGCGAATATGGCTTTCGAACTCGCATATTACGCCGATTTTAAAAAACTCGTACTGATAGGACAGGATCTCGCTTTCGGAGAGGACGGAACGAGCCACGCAAAAGAGCACACGAGAGGAAAAAACGAGATAGACGTTAAAAAATCCTCCGTCACTTTGCCGGCTTACGGAGGAAAAGGAGAAGTTAAAAGCACCCTCATATGGAAAGCCTTTCTAAACTTTTTCGAAAGCGACATAAACGAAACGAAAGAGTTTATGACGACCTTCAACGCAACCGAAGGAGGAGCGAGAATAGAGGGAGCCATAGAGATCCCTTTTAAGAAGTTTATAGACGAACATGTCGATAGAAACTTCAAAAAAAGCGAAATAAAACTCAAACGCCCTTCCGAAAAATCGAAGAAAAAATATAAAAAGATTTTTGATAAACGGTTAAATTCCATGAAGGAAAAACTCGAAAAAATAAAAAAAGAGTGCGAAGAGACCTTTTTGCACGTAATAGGATTTTTGGAGGAGATAGAGGAGTTAAACAGACAAAAAAGAGTGGAAGAGATAGATTTTAAAAGAGCCAACGAACTTCTAAACGAAATAGATCATATAAAACAGTATTTTGAAGAAGAGGAGTTTTTCTCAATGGTTTTCGAGTT
>CAZPVZ010000149.1:0-2814 GCA_964590185.1 uncultured Campylobacterales bacterium | reverse complement strand
CCGGAATCAACGCATGGATAGGATTTTTCGCTTCCATTACATTCTTATTACTTCTTTTGGTAGTGCTTCCTATCATTACCAAAAAAGAGGCTAAAAGCGTAGGGGGTGCAAGATGAAAGAATTGAAAATATTAGCCGTAGTGGTATTTTTCACGCTCATAACTTACATAGGAGTCGAGCCTTTCGCTCACTCTCAAATGCATGAACACATAGAGCCGGTAGATTATAAATACAGCGACTTAAAACCGCTTAACAAAAAGGGCGATCCTAAAAAAGGAGCAGAAACGTTTATGAACGCCGGATGTATAGGATGTCACGGAGTAAAATCCCAAGGAATGGCGGCTCCTATGGATCCAGTCAGCGCTTCCGCTTCTTTCGGAGTTATGCCCCCCGATCTAAGCACTGCTGGAGCTTTGTATGACGAGACTTTCTTGGCAAATCTTATCAAAAATCCGACTCACGCTTTGATGTTGGAGCATAAATTCAACGAATCAAAACCTCACCCCATGACTCCGTTTATGGGACTCGGAGGGGATTTGGATCAGGAAGTTGCGGATATCGTGGCTTATCTAAAATCCATAGCTCCCAAAAAATTGGATGACAAAAAAGTTTTCATAGACGCTTGCGGTAGATGTCATAACGTAAAATATGACAAATGGACCGTTTTAGGAGAAAAACCGAAACTCGAGACAAAAAAAGAGAAAGCCGAGTTTAACTTAAAACTCGCAACATATGAAGAGAATTTGAAAAAATATTTAGGAACCACTCCACCGGATCTCTCCATCATAATCAGAGCTAAAAGCAAAGAGTATTTGATGAATTTTATGGGAGAGCCTCAAAGAGTTCTGCACGGAACGGCTATGCCGAGAGTCGGCGTTACGAAAGAGAATGCCGAAAAAGTTATCTCTTATCTTGAAAAAGTGGGAGATAGGAAAAAAGCGGAAAGAGACTCTTTGACTCTAAAAATCATAATCTTCTTCATCATCTTCTCAATCTTCGCTTATCTATGGAAAGCGAGCAAATGGAGAGAGGTTCACTAATCTCTTAAAATTCCGGCCTTCTTAGGCCGGAAATTATCAATCCGGCATATGCCACCTATCGTTTTCATCTCCGTTTTTAACGGCTTTAAAAGCTCTATAAGCCAAAAATCCTACGAATATCACCGTTAAAATCATTCCGAATATTTTTACCAAATCTATCGTTCTCATATCGTCTCTCCCGATTTTTTAATGCGGATTATAACAAATTACTATTTGATATAATGAGAAAAAATTTCGACGGAGATAGAATTATGCTTGAAGAAAAATTAAAAAACCTCCCCTCTCAACCCGGAATATATCAATATTTTGATGAAAACGGAAAACTTTTATATATAGGAAAAGCAAAAAATCTAAAAAACAGAATAAAAAGCTATTTCAGATTCACGCCTTCTCTATCTCCCTCCCCCACTCTCTCTCCGAGAATCTACAAAATGATATCTCAAACCAAAGATTTGGAATACATAGTCGTAAACAGCGAACATGACGCGCTGATACTCGAAAATTCGCTCATAAAACAGTTAAAACCAAAATACAATATTCTCCTTAGAGACGACAAAACATATCCTTACATATATATAGATTTGCAAGAGGATTTTCCTCGATTTGAAATTACGAGAAAAGTGGTAAAAGGAAAAAACATAAAATATTTCGGTCCCTATTCCTCCGCCGCGAAAGAGATAATAGACTCGATCTACGATCTTTTTCCGCTCGTTCAAAAAAAGGGCTCTTTAAAAAATAAAAAACTCTGCCTCTTTTATCAAATAAAGAAATGTTTAGGCCCGTGCGAAGGAAAAATCTCCAAAGAGGAGTATCGAAAAATCGTAAAAGAGGCTCTTGAAGTTTTAAAAGACAAAAACAGACTTTTATCTCTTTTAAAAGAGAAAATGGAATATTACGCAAACAATCTCCTTTTTGAAGAGGCCGCCGTTATAAGAGACAGAATGGAGAAAATCTCCAAATCAATGGTTCAAACGAGCTTGGATCTTGCAAAAAAAGAGGATTTCGACATTATCTCTTTGTTTGCCGAAGAGAACAGAGCTTGCGTAGTGAGACTCTTTATAAGAGAGGGGAAAGTGGTTTCAAGCTCTCACAACATTTTAAAATCGGATACCGGTTTTAACAAGGACGAAATTTTTAAAAGAGCCTTTTTGGAATATTACAAAAAAGAGATTCCCTCTCCCGTAAACAAAATCCTAATCTCGGAAGAGTTTGAAGAGAAAGAGGAGATTGAAAAGTTTTTAAAAGAGATATTCAATAAAAAGATAGAGATAGTAAAACCGAAAAGAGGAGAAAAAAAAGCGATAGTGGAAGTGGCTTTGAAAAACGCCAAAGAGCTTTTAAAAATGGAAAAGCAAAAAGTGAAAGAGGAGGAGAAAATATTAAAAGAGTTAAAAGAGCTTTTCCATTTGCAAAATACCCCCTACTCCATAGAGGTTTTCGACACTTCCCACCTGCAAGGCAGCGCTACTGTCGGAGCAATGATAAGATGGGAGGGAGAGTTCAAAAAAAATCTATACAGACACTACAATTTAGAAAGCAAAAACGAATACGACCAAATGAAAGAGATGCTTGTAAGAAGAGTCGAAAAAGCCGAACAAAATCCGCTGCCGGATCTTTGGATAATAGACGGAGGGGCGGGACAGTTAAATTTAGCTGTTCAAATTATTCAAAAAAGAAAAAAAAATGTCGATATTATTGCAATAGCTAAAGAAAAAGTCGATAAAAAGGCTCATAGAGCCAAAGGTAAGGCAAAAGATACTTTATATAGCGAAAAC
>CAZPVZ010000148.1:0-9879 GCA_964590185.1 uncultured Campylobacterales bacterium | reverse complement strand
AGCGGTATTTTAGCCGTATCGTTGTTGATATTGGGATGTTTGCGATTTCATCTCCCCTCTTTGAAAGAAAAGTATGCCCAAAAGGTATCCGTTTCAAAAGTGGAAACCGAAAAGAACGAAACGGCTGAGAAAAACGAATCTAAAAAATTCGTCTCTTTAAAGGAGGTGGAGGAAAATTTATCCTTGCAAACCGAAGAAGATAATATAAGCAAAGAGATTAGAAAAGAGATTTTCACTCAAATTCCCTCAAAAGAGGAAGCCGAAAGCAATGTAACTAAAGAGGAACTTTCGGATTCGGAAAAGATAAGCGAAGCTTTCGAGGCGGAGACGGAGATCTCTCAAATACTTTTCGACAATCCCATAAAATTTAGATTCGCAAGCGCTTCTTTAACTAAAGAGAGTAGAAAAACTTTAAGAGAAATAGCCGAAAAATTAAAAGAATTAAAAAATGTAGAGATAGAGGTTGCCGGTTACACCGACGCTAAAGGAGATGAGAATTTCAATAAAACGTTAAGCTTGCAAAGGGCCGAGAGCGTAAGGAGATACTTAATTAAACGCGGAGTGGATAAAAATATCATAACCGCAAAGGGATACGGAGAGAGCAATTTCATATACGATCCTAACGATAAAAGAAACAGAAGAGTGGAAATACACATAAAAGAGAGGAAATAAGATGGCCTATATCGTTTCTCAGATAGTCGTTTGTCTTTTGATAGCGGTGGCGATAGGTTTTTTGATAGGGTGGTTTTTAGCGAAAGCGATAAAAAAAGAGAAGGAAAATCTGTATATAGAAAGCTTGAAACAGGATTTGAGAGACAAAGACGATGAATGGTATAGGCTTAAAGCCGAGCTTGTGGAGGTTCAAAAAAGAGAGAAGCGCTTGGAAAAGGAGCTTGAGAACAGAGAGAAGGATTCTTTGCTTATAAACGAGCTTAAGGAGGAGATAAAAAATCTCCATGCCGTTATAGACGGGAAAGATAAAGAGATAGATGTTTTAAAAAGAGAACTTAACGAATGCAAAGATTTGAAAAATAGAGTTCAAGACGAGGACGAAAAAATAAAGAAGCTTGAAAGCGAGCATGACTCTTTAAAAAGAGAGAAAGAGGAGGCCGTTAAAGAGCTTGAACTTTTGAGAAAAAAACTTGAAGAGTGTAAAAATTCTCTTTTCGCTTTAAAATTGGACGACGATAAAAAGAGAGAAGAGATAAAAGCGGAGATTATAGTCACTCCCTCTTCAAAAGACTCTTTTGAAGATAGGAGGGAGGAGCGTAAGAAAAAAGGCTCCTTTTGGAGAGAATTTTCGGATCTTATCAAAAAACACTTTTAATTTTTGGAAGCGTTTTTTTCTTGAGAGAGGTTGTTTTCCTTGTTCCCTCCTTTGTGTTTGGAAATTTGGGAAGGGGTGTATAGAGGTTTGAAAAATTCGTAGATTATCGGTTTTTGATTTTTGAATTTTATGTAAAAAAAGATTTTGTCTTTTTTTCGCGATTGATAGACGGTGAAAATTTCGCAATTTGAAGCTACTTTGGAAAGGTGGGAGATAAATCTGTTTTCGTAAGTTAGAGGAAGTTTGGTGGATTCGACTCTAACTAAAGTATTTTCGTGTTTTGATACGAACCATATCACTTTCGGTTTTATGATGTTAAAAAGAGAATTGTTCGTGGTAAGTTCCAAGGATTTATATTTTTTTCCTCCGGTTATTCTTATTCTATCGGCCATAAATATGTCGTCGTATAAAACTTTCAGAATCTTTTTTCGCAAATCGAGCTCTTTCTCTTTTTGTTTAAATATTTCGTTTGCGTTTCTCGTATTTTGTAGAGCTTGATATATGAAAGAGACGACTATTGACAGCAGGATTATGGAGATGATGATTTCTACCAGAGTGAACGCTTTTTTCATTATTGAAGCCATATCGTAAAGGCCGTAAAAGAGCCTTTTTTATTGAAAATATCTATTTTGTCTATGTTTATAACTAAGCCGTTTTTTTGTTTTTTCGTATCTTCCGTATATTCTTCGTTTTCCTCTTCTCCATGAAAGGGATTTATGACCGAGAAGGTTTTTTGTTCGTAAGAGACTTTATAGTTTTTTAAATCTTTTATTATTTCATCGTTGGTTATAAAATAGTCTTTTTGAAGGAAGGAGTATAAATCTTTTGTCTTTTTATGATAGGCTCTATTTTTATGAGTTAGGGGGATCGAGCATCTTTCGTCGAAAGAGAGTTTGTTTTTTAAGAAAGAAAACCCTTTTTTGCTATTTGCCGAAACCTGCATCAAAGCCAGTCCCGCTATCGCCAGCAAAGTTACGGAAATAAGAACTTCTACGAGAGTGAAAGCTTTTCTCTTTTTTCTAATCATGTCTGTAATCGTCGCTCCCTTTCGGGTATAGGTTGTTATGCAAAAAGTCGTTTACGGCCTCTTCTTTATCGTCGAACACTTTCGTATCTTCGAAATAGGGATGAAAAACGTAATATTTTTTACGATAAAAAACTATATACGAAGAACCGCTGCCGTTTGGAAAGAGTCGGTATTTCAGACACACTCTCTCCTCTTTTTTGTTAATAATCTCTTTTTCGTATCTTTTTTTGATTATGTCTCCGTATCTGTCGTTTATTAAAACTTCCATATCTTTATCTTTCGGAAAAAGGATCGTTTGATTGTTTTCTTGTTTTCCGTTTATCAGAAGATAGGCGTTTTCGCATTCGTCTCCGTATATTACGTATAAAAGATTTTGTTGGCTTTGCTGATAACTTTCAAGAGCCGGTTTCAGATTTTTCAGATCTTTTTCTTTTATCTCTTTTTGATTTTTTAAATTCGATAGAGCTATGGCGTAAACGAGTCCTATGATTATGATGACAATGATAAGCTCTACGAAAGTGAGGCCCTTTTTTATAAAAAACTCCTTTTTTTAATTTGGATGATTATAACATACGACAGCTATACCTTTGTTAAAACCGTTAAAGTTTCGTTTTTTTAGTCTTTTCTTTTTTGGGAAATGTTTTTTTAAAATTTATCGAAATTTTTTTTCATTTTCATAAAAAAGTTTCTTATGTCGCTATTTAAAACCATTCTTACGACAACATTAATTATCCGTTTTTATTATCGGGCGAGGGAGATTGATTTTTGTTTTTAAGTTAAAAATTCTTTTTCGTTTACCTTTCGTTAACCGTAGGCTATAATTTATCCTTTTTAGTCTCCGTGCGGCGAGGAAAGCGAAAGAGTTTAAATGATAAAAAATATTATTTACGCTAAGAAACGATTTAATTTTTCGATAAAAATAAATGTAATTTAAATTAAAATAACAAATTTTTTTGGTAAAAAAGAGCAAATACGTTAAATATACTTTATTTTCGTTTTATTTTTCTTAACTTATAATATTTCTCCCGCGAAGAAACGAGTAATCGTTCGCGCGGATTTTTCAAAATTTACAAGGAGGAAAAAATGAAAAAGTTATTGACGTTTGCGGCTATCGTATCTTTTTTAGGTCTTAGCGTTTATGCTTCCGGAATGGGAGAGAAAGTCGAAGCCGTTATGGACAAAGCGAAAGCCAAAATTGAGAAAAAAGCCGAAGACGCAAATAAAACCGCTGAAAAAGTTAAAGAAGAGGCCAAAGAGGCTCACGAGCATAAATAGTTTTTAGGCGGGTTTCCCCCGCCTTTTTTAATTTTTCTTATCGTTTGCAATTTTTCTTGTAGCTTATATCGGCGTTTTCGCCGTCCCCTCCCTCTTTACCGTCCGCTCCGAGGGAAATGAGGTCGAATTCTCCTCCGTCGTTTACATAAATATAAGGGTGTTTCCAAGGATCCAAAGGCGTGCTTTTAGCGTCCAAAAATCCGTTGGGAGGAAAACTTTTATATTTTTCCGGATCGGGATTGGTTATGAGAGCTTCGAGTCCCTCTTCGGTCGTCGGATAGGTTCCGTTTTGGAGTTTGAAAGTTTTTAGGGCATCGGCTATACTTTGCATTTGTATGCAAACGAGTTTCTTTTTAGCCTCTTCGCTTTGACCTATGAGGTTGGGCATCACTAACGATGCAAGCAGTCCCAGTATGATGATGACGATCATAATTTCTATAAGTGAAAAACCTTTTCTCATATATTCTCCTATTATTTTTGGTTGTAAACTTCTTTTGTTAGTGCTCTTTAAGAGACTTTTCTATAAAATTAGAACAAATTTTATAAAATATTAACTTTGAAAACTATTATGAAAAAAAAAGCTATAATTTTGCTTATCACCGTCGGCTTTATAGCGATGATGACGGCTCTTATCTTCGTATCCGTAAATATTTTCGACGACTCTATAAAAGGGGTTTACAGAGTCGAAAATAGAAACAGATTCAACGTTCTTTTTAGGGATATTTTAGCGATATTGGATAAAAAAGTAAAGGACGTTACGGACGCTCGAAAGCTTGACGAGTTTTTGGGAGTTTATCCTCCTCTTTCGGATCCGAAATCGGGACTTTCCGTATCTATCGAGATAGAGCCTAAAGTAAATAGGATAAATATAAACAATCTGTATTATAAACACAGAGTCGATTTCGTTACGAAAGCTTTTTTGGAGAAGGTGTTTTTAAAATACGAAGTCGCCGACGGAGATTTTCTGTATAGGCTCTTTTTGGATACGATAGACAACGACGAAAACGAAAGGGGCGCTCAGACCGAGATAGTATTGAAAGATTACGATTTTAGAAATGGTAAAATAGAAAATAAGAAACATTTAGATAAAATATTAGATTATTATATATCGATTACGAAGGACGATAGCGTTAAAAAGATTCCGTGGAGCAAGCTTATATTTTTCGGCGAAAGGGATAAGAAATATATTTTAGATTGCGACAGAATGGAGCCGGAGCTTGTCGAGACGCTTTTTGGCGAAAGAGAGAGGATAAGTTGCGAAGATATTCAAAAGGCGGCCATTTCCGCTTTTAATTACGCTCCCTTTAAAAAAGGCGTCGATTATCCCGTAACCTGTAAAGTATATTTCGCTTTCGGGGATCAGGAGGAGAAAGTTAAATTCGATTACGATTTGAAAACGCATAAGGTTAGTAATATTGAAAAATATTTTTAAAAAAGAAAGAACTCTTTATTTCGTTACGAAACATACTAAAATTCCGAGATTCGATAAAAAGGTTACGCTGATACTCTCTCCGCAATTTTATTGGGTGAAAAAGGAGTCTTTGCCGGTTAAGAGAGTTTATGAGGCGAAAAAACTCGCTCCTTCGGTTTTTGACGGTTTTTTGCCGCAGGGAAACTACTCCTATATGGTTTATAAAGACGGAGAGGAGTTTGTTTTAATAGCGTACGACAAAGAGGATATAATAAAAACTCTTCAAAATCTCGGAGCCGATCTCGGGGAGATAGAGGAGATAAGATTTTCTCAGACGGAATTCGGAGAGATTGAAGGATGTGTGGAGATTGACCAAAAGAGCGCTCTTGCTACGATAAACGGCGTGACTGTTCAGCTTCCGAGAAAGTGCGCCGAGCCTTCTTACGGGGTTTACGACCTTTTACCCTCCTTGAAACTCTCTTCTTACAAAGTGAAACTTTCCGTTGAGGATATGATAGATTTTAAGGTTTTGGCTCCTTACGCTTTAGTTTTTTTATTGGCTTCCGGAAGTTTTCTTGTCGAATACGGAGCTTATAAAAAAGCCATTAAGGATATGGAGAGTAAAAGGGAGGAGATATTGATAAAATACAAACTTCCCAGAACTTCGATTCAATTAAGAAGCATAAAAAACTCTCTTTTAAATACTTACGAAACTCAAAAGAGGATGAGAGATCTCGTAAGCTATCTCGGTTCTTTGAGTATTAAAAAAGGAGAATATATAGATATGATTTCCGTTACCGAAAAAGGAGCCGATTTTAGCGTCAAACTCTCCTCCTCGAAAAGAAAGAGAGAAGTCGTGGAGTACGTTAAGAGAAGGTATAAGGTTTTAAGCGAATCTTTAAACGGCGATATTTTATCATTAAAGATAGGCGTATGAGTAAAAAATATTTTCTGTTTGCTATTTTGATAGGCGTTTTTATAACGATCGCATCTTATATACTCGATTTTAGAGCCAAAAAGTATTATAGAGTTCACTCTCCCGAAATAGATAAAATGGAGGTGGAGGCGAGAGAGCTTTTGGAACTTAAAAGCATGTTTAAGGATAAAAAGAAGAGTAAAAGGATCATAGAGACTCTAAAGCGGATAAAAGCTCCTTCCAAAGAGTATAAAAAAGGCGATGTGTACATTTTGGAGTTTGAAGGTTTAAACAGATCCTCTTTGCACTCGATGTTGAGGAAGATTTTAAACTCCGCTTTGAAATTGAAAGTATTTAGAGTCGTTAGAGACAAAGAGGGAGCGGCCGTTTATCTGGAGATTGAGAGATGAAGAAGTTTTTGGCGGTTGTTTTTACGGTTTATCTCTCTTTAATCCTCTTTATGCCCAAGGTCAATATATGGTTTACTCTCGAAAAAGCGCTAAGAGAAGAGGGAGTGATAATCTCCGACGAGAAAGTTAAGGATTACGGACTCTTCTTTTCGTTAAAAGACGGAAAACTCTATTATGACGGGCTGAAAACTTTGGATATAGGAAGCGTTAAAGTTTTGCCGTTTCTCTTTTTTAACGAGATTACTTTGAAAAATATAAAATCTTCGAAAGAGACGAAATCCCTTTTCAATCTTTCTCTATCCGAGGTTGATTTGAAAAACAGCGTTTTAAAGCCTTTTTCCATTTTGATAAAAGGTGAAGGGGATATGGGAAAATTTAGCGGGAGTTTGGATTTGAAGAAGAGATTTGTAAAAATAGTTTTGATTCCTTCCAAAAAGTTTCTTGCCGGAGGGAATTTGAGAAGATATTTTAAAAAGAGCAAAGAGGGTTATGTATATGAATACGGTTTTTAACAAAAAGATTCTTTATTTTTTAACTCTCGTGATCATTCCTCTTTTGGCGGTAAAACTGCTTTGGAGCGTCTCTTTGTTCTTTTTGGAGAAAAAGAGCGTTGAATTTATAAAGGAGAAAAATTACGCCTTTTATTATAACGAGGATATATCTTCCAACATTTTGCCGACCTCTTTTACTCCCGTTAAGAAGAAAGTTGAAGAGCCGGTTTTGAAACTTACGAATTTGACTTTAAAAGCGACCTTCGTAAACGGAAAAGATAGTTTTATAGTTATAGAGGACGGAAAGAAGACGGTTTTTTTAAATCAAGGGGAAAAATATAAGGGTTACACTCTTATAGAGGTTTACAAAGATAGGGCCGTTTTTCTGAAAAACTCGAAAAGGTTCGAAATTACCGTAAAAGACGATTTGCCCGAAACTCTTTTTAAAGAGGAGAGTTTTGAAGAAGGGGGCGACGGCTTTGCGGACTTTATTCCTCCTTCTCTTTCCTCTTCGAGAGACGAATCCGTTAACAAAAAAGTTTCGAGAGAGATTATAAACAGATATATAAAAAAACCGGAAATGATCTGGAGAAATATCTCCATAAACGAAATTAGAAAAAACGGAGTTTTAAAAGGATTTAGAGTCGATAGGGTCAAGAAAGGTTCCTATTTCGAAAGACTCGGTCTTAGAAAAGGGGATATCATAAAAGCCATCGACGGAAGACCGATTAGAAGCATGGCTCAAGTGATGGAGTATTATAAAAACATATCGAAAATCGACGCTTTGACTCTCACGATAGAGAGAGCCGGAGAAGAGATGGATCTCTTTTTCGATATAAATTAAAGAAGGAAGTCTATGAAGAGAATATTCGTTTTAATTTCCATAATAAGTTTAATAATTTTTAGTACGGCAAGCGGGTTATACGCTAAGAGTCATAAAACGCATAATGTAAAAAGCGGCGGTGAATATGTGGATCTCGGGGTTATAAACAATATGTCCATAGACAATTTCATAAAGTATGTAGCTAAAGTAACGCAAAAAAACATTCTCGTTACAAGATCCATTCCCGGAAAAGTCAATTTTATCCCCATGAAGCCGGTTAGGAAAGATAGGCTTAAAGCGGTTATGTATGATCTTTTGATAAACGTTTTAAATACGAAAGGTTATACTATCGTAGATAGCCATAAGGGATATTTAAAGGTTATAAGAAGCTCCGAAGCCTCCAAAAGCGCTCCGCCTCTATACGGACATTCCGATATCGATCAGGTTCAAACGAAGATTATTCAGGTTAAAAATCTCGATGCGATAGCCATTTATAAACAGATAAGCTTTTTGCTTAGCAAATACGGAAGAATAGTCGTAGCAAGAGAGATAAACAGTATAATTATTACCGATTTTCCTCAAAATATAAAAACCATTCAAAACTTAATCTCCATTCTCGACAGACACGAAAACAGCGCGGTGGAGTTTGTGGAGCTTAAAAACATAGGCGTTAAAGAGGTTTATCAAAAAGTTCAAAAAATTGCCAACGCTCTTTTCGATAGAAGAGTTAAGACTCAGAAAATGGAGATTTTAAAGGATGAAGGAACAAATTCCATTATTTTGATATCGAATAGAAAAAATATAGAAAAAATGATTCCGTATATAAGAAAGCTCGATAAAGCCAACGACATTTCCCAAAAGAAGATATCGATCATTCATATCAAAAACGCCGATGCCGAAAAGATAGCTCAAACTTTGCAAAATCTCTTGTCGAATAAGAGTTTCGTTCAAAGCATATCGGCCGGCTCCTCCAAAAATAAAAAGCTTCCCGCAAAACCGGGAGCCAAAACGAAAACGCCTCCTCCTTTGGTCTCTTTTCCGAGAAACATATCTTCCGCAAACGGAGATAAGCCGAGTATTACGGTGGATAAGGAGCTAAACGCCATTATCATATACGCTTCCGACAGAGAGACGAAAGAGCTTAAAAACATTATCGAACAGCTTGATATCGAAAGACAGCAGGTTTACGTTAAAGCGAAAATAGTCGAGATAAGTCTTGATAAATCCTCGAAGATAGGAGCCAAATACGGTTTGATAGGAGGAATCGCCGACAGTACCGGTTTATATACTTTAAGCGCGATATTCGGAACGGGAGCTAAAGCCATTCCTATAGATATAGGATCTTTGGGGATTACTAAACCGACTTTGGACAAGGGATTGGCTCTCGGAGCGACTTTGTCTCTTTTAGCCGACGAGGGAGCGGCGGATCTTATATCGGAACCTTCGATACTTTGCGTAAACAATCACGAATCGACGATATATGTCGGTAGAACCGAATCGGTTATAACTCAATCCTCTACGGGAACCTCCACCACGGACATAACGAGAAACACTTATACGAGGCAGGATATCGGTTTGACTTTGAAGATAAAACCGAGAATTTCGGCGGACAATAAAGTTACTTTGGAAACTAAAATAATACTTGAAGACGTGGTTCCGGGAAGTCAGGTCGGCTTGCCGACCACTACCAAAAGAGAGGTTGAAACCACCGCTATCGTCGATAACGGAGAAAGCATCATTTTAGGGGGACTCGTAAAGAACAAGAAAAACAACTCTTTATCCAAAGTTCCTATTTTGGGAGATATACCGATAGTCGGAATCCCGTTTAGATATAGGGAAAAACAGGATACGAAAGTCTCTTTAGCGGTTTTGCTGACTCCTTACATCATAAATAAGAGTTCGGATCTTTCGAAATTGAGACTTATGTTGGGTAAATTGAATATGATAGAAAAAGAGCTTGCAAGAAGGGCGATGAAAGAAAAAGGCGAAAGAAAGAGCGTGGAAAAAGTTAAAAAGAAAAAAGAAGATACGGATTTTATAGAGAGTCCGTTGGAAGAGCCCGACTATGAATAGATTCGATTCGATTCCGACCTTTTCCGGCATAGATCCGTATCCGGAGCTTTTGGAGGGAGTGGATATAGATCTTGCGATAAAAAACGCCCTTTTGTTTACGATGATAGAGGGAGAGGTCTATGCTAT
>CAZPVZ010000147.1:0-5586 GCA_964590185.1 uncultured Campylobacterales bacterium | reverse complement strand
TTTTAAATCTCTCAGTAAACGAAATTTGACACTTCCTTACAATTTTATTATAATTTTTCCAAATACCATTTAAAAAGCCTGTTTGAATGACCGTTAAAAAACCGATTAAAAAATTTACTCTTCTATTAGTCAAATCGTTTTTATTTGATATTGAAGATATTTCTAAATCTCTATTTCCTTTCTTCTCCCATATATTTACTTTATCTAAAAAGGACGCTTTTAAATTTTATAAGGATATCTCTTGCGATATCGTTTTAGCCGGTTCGGATTCGTTGGAAGAGATTGAAAAAATAAGAAAAATAGATTCTAATATAAAAATTTTATTGATAGGGGAGAAAAATAGCGATGATATTTTAAAAGCGCTAAATTTACATATTTATAAGTATTTTATCACTCCTATAAAAATGGATGAGCTTCGTAAAGTTGTTAAGGAGCTAGAGACCAAAATATTTTTGCAAAGAGCGAAAGAGTATAACACTTTTTTGCTTCATCAATATAAAGTTGCCATAGACAATAGCAATATCGTCTCCAAAACCGATATTAACGGAACGATTACTTACGCAAACAGTGAATTTTGTAAAATTTCCAAATATACCAAAGAGGAGCTTATAGGGCATAATCACAATATAGTTCGTCATCCCGACGTTCCCAAGGAGGTTTTCGAGAGATTTTGGAATACCATTTTAAAAAAGAAGATTTGGAAAGGAACGGTTAAAAATAGAGCTAAGGATGGAAAAGCTTTTTATCTTAATACGACCGTTATTCCGATACTTGATGCCAATAACGAGATAGTGGAGTTTGTCGCCATAAGATATGACGTTACCAAAAGCGTGGAACTTCAAGAGAGATTAAAGAAAAAAGAGGAGGAGCTTGAGAAGTTAAATAGGGATTTGCAAAAGAAAGTTAAAGAACAAACTAGAAAATTGAGGGAATTGAATGTCAATCTTGAAAAGAGAATCAAAGAGGAGGTAAGAAAAAACAGAGAAAAAGATAGATTGATGTTTCAGCAAGCCAGGCTTGCCTCTTTGGGAGAGATGCTCGGAAACATCGCTCATCAGTGGCGTCAGCCGTTGATGGAGCTGAATCTTTTACTTTATAAAATCAAAAAGAGTTTTGAAAATGACAAGCTCGATAAGGTTAAAATGGAAGAGCTTTACAAAAAGAGCAGTTTTATAATAGAAAAGATGTCGCAGACTATTATAGATTTTCAAAATTTTTTTAAACCGGATAAAAAATATGAATATTTCAATGTTCTTGAAACTATTAAATACTCTCTTTCCATTATAGAGGGCAGTTTGAAAAGAGCCGATATTTTAGTTACGATAGACGCTAAGGAAGATATAATCGTAAGAGGGTTTCAAAACGAATTTTCTCAAGTGATTATCAATATTTTAAATAACGCTAAAGACGCTTTAAAAAAAAGGGATATAAAAAGGAGAAAGATAGATATTTTAGTTTATGTTGAAAATAGCTGTTTTTTATACGGAGAGACAAAAAGCGATAAAAACGCCGTTATCGAGATAAAAGATAACGGAGGGGGAATACGAGAAAATATAATAGATAAAATATTCGAACCCTATTTTACGACTAAACACACCTCTCAAGGGACGGGATTGGGACTTTATATGTCGAAAATGATAATAGAGCAGAGTATGAAAGGTCTTTTGGAAGTTAAAAATGCCGACGAGGGAGCGGTTTTTACGATAAAGATTCCTATAAAGGTTTAAAATGGAGTGTAGTGAGATTTTAAAATATTTAAATATTTTATATGTAGAGGATGAAAAAGGGATAAGAGAGACGCTTAAAGACGTTTTTGAGGATGATTTTAACAGTTTTGAAGTGGCAAAAGACGGAAAAGACGGGTTGGAAAAATTTAAAAACAAAAGTTTCGATATAGTTATTACGGATATAGAGATGCCGTTTATGAACGGTATGGAGCTTACAAAAAGCATAAAGGATATATCTCCTTCAACTCCCGTTATACTTTTGACCGCATATAGTGAAAAAAAAAGGTTGTTCGAAGCTATAGACGTTGGCGTTAACAAATATCTCGTTAAACCTTTCACTCCCGAAAAGCTTTTGGATACGATTTGTGAAATCGCTAAAAAATTCAAATCCTTTAAAATAAAAATAGGAGACGACCTATATTACGACAAAGAAAAAAAGGCTCTTTTTAAAAAGGATAATACTTTAATAAAACTCACTAAAAAAGAGAATCTATTTTTAGAACTTCTCGTGAATAAAAAAAATAAAGTCGTTTCCATAAAAGAGATCAAAGAGTATGTATGGGGAGATGGAAATTTTAGCGAAACGGCTTTAAGGGCTTTGGTAAAAAGAGTTAGGCAAAAAAGTTCCAAAGAGCTGATCAAAAATTTTCCGAGTTTGGGATAC
The DNA here is from genome assembly GCA_964590185.1 of uncultured Campylobacterales bacterium. Taxonomy (GTDB): domain Bacteria; phylum Campylobacterota; class Campylobacteria; order Campylobacterales; family JAADDG01; genus JAADDG01. The sequence goes on along the minus strand of CAZPVZ010000147.1, from coordinate 3,195 downwards.
GGAATTTTCTATTAAAAAATTTTTTATACTTTCGTTCTCAAACTCTTTTTGCTTTTTCTGCTTCATTATTCTATTTAAAATAATTCCCGATAAAAAATCTTCTTATCATAGGAAAAAAATTTTCTTTTAAATTAACTTCTCTTTAAGCTTTATTAGCCTATAATTTTCTTAGGAAAAATATTTTCCAATAAAAATTTTAAAAAAGGACGAAGTTATGGAAGAGAGAAAATTCAATATGCCTCTTTTGGGGGACGAATTTCCCGAATTAGGGAGCGTAAAAACGACTAAAGGCGTTATGAGCATACCTAAAGATTTAAAGGGGAAATGGGCGGTTATTTTCAGCCATCCGGCGGATTTTACTCCCGTTTGCACGACAGAATTCGTGGCTTTCGCTAAAAGAGAGAAGGAGTTTGAAGCGCTTAATTGTCAACTTATCGGTATGAGCGTCGATCAGATCTTTTCCCATATAAAATGGGTTGAGTGGATAGAGGAGAAACTTGGCGTGAATATAGATTTTCCGATTATAGCGGCGAACGACGAAATGGCTTCTAAGCTCGGAATGCTTCATCCAGGCAAAGGAACGAATACCGTAAGAGCCGTTTTCATCATAGATCCGAAAGGTATTGTAAGGCTTACGATCTACTATCCTCAGGAGATAGGAAGAAATATGGACGAGATTCTAAGAGCGTTGAGAGCTTTGCAATTAAGCGACGAAAAGGGAGTGGCGACTCCTGCGGGATGGCCCGAAAACGAGCTTATAGGAGATAAGGTTATCGTTCCTCCGGCTACCGATACCAAGACGGCTAAAGAGAGATTGAAAAGCGGAAACTGTTTTGACTGGTGGTTTTGCTACAAAGAAAACGATTGAAAAATAGATAAAGGAGATTGTTATGGCTCAAAGAGGAAATTCCATCATAAAAGGGATAGATATAAACGAGGTGGTTAAGCTTTTAAACAGAGCTTATGCCGACGAGTGGCTTGCTTATTATCAATATTACATAGAGGCTAAAGTAATAAAAGGGATTATGAAAGACTCCATCATAACGGAGCTTAATCAACATGCCGCCGACGAGCTTAGGCATGCCGATATGGTGGCGGAGAGGATTTTACAGCTTGGAGGTACCCCTCTTCTTTCTCCTCAAGAGTGGTTCGAAAAAACTAACTGCGGGTACGAAACTCCTAAGGATTTTGACGTGGTGAAAATTTTGGAAGACGCCATAAAAGGAGAGCAGTGCGCGATAAGCGTCTATAGCGAGATAGCCGATTTGACTAAAGATAAGGATATAGTAACTTACGATATCGTAAGCAGGATTTTAGCCGACGAGGTGGAACACGAAGAGGATCTTGTGGCTATGCATGAAGATATAACGGAATTTATAGAGAGCGTGAAGGGAAATCTAAACTGATATAAAAGCCCGATTTCTTCGGGCTTTTTCATTTTTTCGACCTGCTTGTTGTTTTCTTTTGTCTTTTAGCGAATGAAACTAAGATAAATAAAAGAAAAAATCTGTTATAAATTGCAAAAGTTATAAAAGGAGAAAATATGTCTGATATCCTAAAAATAGGTAAATACGAATTTACAAGCAGGTTGATAGTGGGAAGCGGAAAATATCCAGACTTCAAAACCACCGCGGATGCGACTTTCGCAAGCGGAGCCGAGATGATAACGGTTGCCGTTAGAAGAGTGAACATAACCAATCCCAACGAAGAGAATTTGATGGACTATTTTAAAGACTCTTCCGTTCAGATTCTGCCAAACAGCGCCGGTTGTACCACCGCGGAAGAAGCCATCACTCTTTTTAGAATGGTAAGAGAGGCTACCGGCATAGACATAATCAAAATGGAGGTTATAGGAGATACGGCCAAAACTTTGTATCCTGATGTTATAGAGACTTTGAAAGCGACGGAAGTTTTGGCGAAAGAGGGATTTACCGTTTTGGCTTATACCAATGACGATCCGATTATGGCAAAAAGGCTCGAAGAAGTCGGAGCGGCGGCGGTTATGCCTCTTGCCGCGCCGATAGGAAGCGGTCTGGGAATACAAAACAGATATAACGTTTTGTTTATTAAAGAGGCGGTTAAGGTTCCCGTCATAGTCGATGCCGGAATAGGATGCGCAAGCGATGCGGCTATCGCTATGGAGATAGGAGCCGACGGAGTTTTGACCAATACCGCCATAGCTCAGGCTAAAAATCCGATAAAAATGGCGGAAGCTATGAAACACGCCGTTATAGCCGGAAGGCTCAGCTATCTTGCGGGCAGGATTCCCAAAAAGCCTTTCGCTACCGCAAGCTCTCCTACCGAAGGTCTTATCGAATTCAATCCCGAAAAATAGTCCGAGGGAGATTTTTCTCTCCTTCGTTTCGCTTTTAAGAATTTTCTTTAGAAAAAGATGCGGCTGGATCGGATTTTGTTTCGTTGCACGGCATTTACAAAGCTTTTCCGTTTTATTTAAAAGAGGTTTTTTTACATAGCGTTTTCGATTGAAAAGAGGCTGAGTTAAAAAAGATAAACGAAAAAGAGATAAAAAAGGCTTTTTGGAAAGTAAAGCTTGATTTATGTTGACAAAATAAGAAATTTTAGATAAAATCACAACCTCAAAACTAAAATAGCCGGGGTGTAGCGCAGTCTGGTTAGCGCACCTGGTTTGGGACCAGGGGGTCGAAGGTTCGAATCCTTTCACCCCGACCAGTTTCTATGAAAATTCGTTGTTGCGAAGGTACGGTGGGTGTAGCTCAGTTGGTTAGAGCACCAGATTGTGGCTCTGGGGGCCGTGGGTTCAAATCCCATCACTCACCCCAGTTAAAGCCGCTCTGAGACTATTTCCTATGGATCATTAGCTCAGTCGGTAGAGCAGCGGATTCTTAATCCGTGGGCCGTAGGTTCGAATCCTACATGATCCACAGGTTTAAGATGCGCCCGTAGCTCAATTGGATAGAGCAACGGACTTCGGATCCGTAGGTTATAGGTTCGACTCCTATCGGGCGTGCCAGAATACGCCCATAAAAACTTCAATATATGCGCTCGTAGCTCAGCTGGATAGAGCAACGGCCTTCTAAGCCGTAGGTCCCAGGTTCGAATCCTGGCGGGCGTACCACTTTTTAGCGGATGTGGTGAAATTGGCAGACACGCCAGACTTAGGATCTGGTGCCGCAAGGCGTGGGGGTTCAAGTCCCTCCATCCGCACCATTTTTT
>CAZPVZ010000146.1:0-20059 GCA_964590185.1 uncultured Campylobacterales bacterium | reverse complement strand
GAAAGTTTTTCTAAAAGTTTTTTGTATAAATAATTCTTTTTAGAAATAAATTCCAATAGCCAAGTTTTTATATAGTCATTAAGTTCATCTATTACATTAGTTTTAAACTCATCTTTTTTAATTTCGCTTAAAATATTTAATTTAAAAAATAGCTCATAAACTCCTACTAAATCCTTCGGCTCATTTGATATTTCATTTAAAATTAGCATTTTATCTTTTAAAAGCCCCGCTAAAAATGCAAAAAACACCTGCATATAGGGATAAAATTTATATTGATTGATTATTTGTTTTATATCTTCTTCATTTAGAGAGGCTATATAGTATGCGGCAAAAAACTCTTGAAAAGTTAGATGTAAAAACTCAAAGCTATTATCTAACAGATCCTTATCTTCGCTACTTGTTTTTAAAAAACCGGCATATATAGCAATTTGTTCAAAAAAATCTAACTCGTCATCATTCAAAACGGTTTCTAAAAAATCACCATCAAAAATAATCTTTTGCTCTTTTAGTGCATAAAAAGCGATTTTGCCTAAATTTCGTTTTATTTTCTTTCTGGTTTTTCTTTCATATACCCTTATGTCATCTTTTTTTGCGGAATGTTTTTTTAAAATATTTTCTATTAAATTATCATAAAGCTCCGTTATCGTTAAAGGCGATTTTAAATTATTCTCTTCTTCCCACAAAGAGCATAACATCTCTAAAATTATAGGTATGTAAGAGATTTGTTTTATGTTTGTATTGCTTTGTAAAAACTGTTTTAAATCTTGAGCCTTATCCGTGTTATTTTTAAAATATTTATCTATATACTCATTTGCATTATCATATGTAAAGCCTATGGTTTCAAACTCTTTGTTAATATCTAATTCGTTTTTATAATACCCGTAAGGTCTCGATGTGATTATATAGTTTTTTAAAAAATGTGTTCCTATCTCTTTATTCAAAACCTTTTTAGTCTCTTCTTTTATTTCATCGTATCCGTCAAACAAAAAAAGAGTTTTATCTCTATCGATATCAAAATCTCTCTTTTCATCTCTTCCTAAATATTGATTTTTAATAGCCGTTTTTAACCCGTCATCATCTTGCCAATCTCTTAAAGGCAAATAGATAACATAATCAAACTCGCTAAAAAGCTTGCCGTTTGCCCAGTTATAGGCTATGTATTTGCATAGTGTGGTTTTTCCGATACCCGCTTTTCCAAAAATAAGAGCTTTTGAAGTGTTTGATACTTTTGCTTTTGAGATTAAATCTTTTATATCAATCGGCTCTTTCGGTTTATATATCTCTTCGTAACTGCTTAAGATATCGTTTCTTGCAATTATCGTTTTTTCTTTGTCTTGTTCTTGTTTTTTCTCTTCGTTTATAATGGCTAAATTTACAAAAATATCATCTATCGGTTTTTTTTCGCCATCTAAAAGTAAAGAGATGGTGCTAAAATTTGATTTATAATAGTCAACCAAAATATTTTTTAGTTCACTCGGCTCGATCTTATCAGAAAAATAATAATTTACGACCTTATCCCTTCCTACATTATCACCGCTGCCGTAATGAGACTGTTTTTCCATTACTTTATGATTTTATCCCTCCCTACATTGTCACCGCTGCCGTAATGGGTCTGATTGACGGTTATACTATCTATATCCAAATTATTCTGTTGAAGCTGCATAAGTTTTTGCTTTATTTCCTGACTCAACTCGAAAACTATCTCCAACTCTTTTTTAAATTCTTCCTTATTATTTTCCTTTGCCAATTTATCAAGTTTTTCGAAAGCTTTAGCGGGAATAATTTTTTTAATCCCATCCCAAACGGCATTCGCACCGGCACCCATAAATAAATCATAAACGAAATCCGCTAAATCAGCCATTTTAATCCCTTTAAAAATTTATACGGCATATGCCAATGTTTAGTTTGAAAGCCAAAAAAATCTGATAGAGTTTCCGACAAAAAAATAATAACAAAAAATAGATAAAAACAAAATATTTAGTATCTATGCGGTAAGTTTTGGAGATTACGAAGCTTTTTATAGGAGCGATACGGCTTTTATTTCAACATCCTCAAGATCTCTTCTCTCCTCTCTTTGATCCCGAAATACTCTTCTTTAGTCAGATCGGGATAAGTGCCGTTTAGTCCTTTTCCGTCGTCTCCGTGGCATCCGCCGCAGTTGCTTGTGTAAAATATCTGAGATTTTTTCGCGATATCGGGATGGGTGCTTTTCCTTCCGGTCAGCTCCACCACAAAATAGGATATCTTTTTAGCGGTCTCCTCGTCCGTAAGCTCCGCTTGCATCTCTCCTCCGGGATATCCGTGTCCGTTAGAGCCCTCCTTTATCACCTTTTGGATATATTTCTCAACATATTCGGCGCTATCCATTTTAGAAAGCTCCTCTCTCAAAGACTCCCTATCCTCTCGTTTTGCCTCTTTTGCGCTCTCTTTCAACATCTTAACGCTTTTTTCCTTATCGACATCCTTCTGCTCCGCACATCCGACAAACAACGACGCCAAAAGAGCGATAGAGAAAGAAAATGCTTTTTTCATAAAAATATCCTCTATATCGTAATAATTATTTTTATCGGGGGTTTATTTGAGAGTTATTATATCCTATTTATATAAAATTTATATTAACGATAAGATTATTTTATAAGACTCTTGCAAGAGAGGGGCGGGGGAAGCCGCCCTTTTAAAAGAAGTTCCTATTTCGAGGAGATCTCTTCTCTAACTATTTTAGCGGCTTTGACCATATTTTCAAGGCTCGGCTTGACCTCTTCCCACTTTCTCGTCTTAAGTCCGCAGTCGGGATTTACCCAAAGCTGATTAGCCGGGATAACCTCTATGAGAGATCTTATCTGTTTTACCATCTCCTCCACCGGCGGGATTCTCGGAGAGTGGATATCGTAAACTCCCGGTCCTATCTCGTGCTTATAACCGACTTTTTTAAATATTTTCAAAAGCTCGTTCCCGCTCCTTGCGGTTTCGATGGAGATAACGTCCGCATCCATAGCCTCTATCGTATCTATGATATCGTTAAATTCGCTATAACACATATGAGTATGTATCTGAGTTTCCGGTTTCGCTACGCTTACGGCGAGTTTGAAATTCTCCACCGCCCATTTTTCATATTCTGGGATCTTATTTTTTCTTAGAGGATACCCCTCTTTAAAAGCCGCTTCGTCAACCTGAACGATCTTGATGCCGGCGTTTTGCAGATCGTCTATCTCGTCCCTTATCGCCAAAGCTATCTCTTTCGCCACTTCGCTTTTAGGTTTGTCGTCTCTTACGAAAGACCAGTTAAGGATGGTAACGGGACCGGTTAGCATTCCTTTTACGATTCTATCCGTTTTGCTTTGGGCGTAAGTTATCCATCTCACCGTCATCGGTTCCGGTCTTTCGACGTCTCCGTAAATTATCGGAGGCTTAACGCATCTGCTTCCGTAGCTTTGAACCCATCCGTTTTGAGTGAAGCAGAAACCTTTAAGCTGTTCTCCGAAATACTCGACCATATCGTTTCTCTCAGGCTCTCCGTGAACCAAAACGTCTATATCGATCTCCTCTTGAAAAGCGATGCACTCGTCTATATATTTCTCGATCTCCCTCTCGTAGCTCTCTTTGGAGATAAGATTTTGTTTAAAATCTCTTCTTACTTTCCTAAGCTCCGGAGTTTGGGGAAAAGAGCCTATCGTAGTGGTCGGCAAAACGGGATAACCCAAAACCTCTCTTTGGATCTTTATCCTCTCCTCGAAAGGAAGGGATCTCTCGACGCTTTTTATATCTTTTAGTCTCTTTTGCAAGGAGTCGTTATGAATCTTAACGGAGGTTTTTCTGCTCTCCTTAGCTTTTCTGTTGTTTTCCAAAGCCTCTCTTTCGCTATCGCTCAACGACTCCTCTCCATAGAAGAAGATTTTATCTATCAAAGCGAGCTCGTCAAGTTTCTCAACCGCAAAGCTAAGCCAGTTTTTGATCTCCTTATCGAGTTTTTCTTCGTATTTGAGAGTAAAAGGAGTATGCAAAAGCGAACAGGAGGTGGAAACTATGATATTTTCTTTCGGAACTTTTTCGGATATCTTATTCAAAAGATTAACCGCTTTATCTATATCGCTCTTCCAAACGTTTCTTCCGTCAACGACTCCGGCTATAAGCTTTTTGCCGCTCTTTGCTATCTCGTCCAAAGACTCCGCGTTATCGGCTCCGTGAACGAAATCGAGCCCCAAAGCCCAGATCGGAGTATGAACCAAAACTTTGGTAGCTTCGTTGGAGTGTTCGAAATAGGTAACGACCGCTATCTTTATATTATCCGCCGCACCGGACAATCTGTCATACGCCGGTTTTAAAAGACTCAAAACTTTAGCTTCGACGTCCGTAGCGAAAATCGGCTCGTCAAACTGAACCACGATTTCGTCATCAAGCTTGCTTATCTCTTTCAAAATCTCTTCGTAAAGAGGAAGAATTTTCCCGAAAATCTCGTAAGTATCCCCCCTATCCGGTCTTTTGGAGAGTCCCAAAAAGGTTATCGGTCCTATTAGATTGATTTTCGTTTTAACTCCCGCTTCCAAAGCCTCTTTATACTCGTTTACGATCTTGCTCGCATCCGCTTTATATTCGTCTTTTAAAGTCAGTTCCGGAACGATATAGTGGTAGTTGGTGTTAAACCATTTAGTCATCTCCATAGCGACGGTATTTTCGTTTCCTCTCGCCATAGAAAAATAGAGCTCGACCCTGTCTTTTATCTCTCTAAACCTCTCCGGCACGGCGTTTAAAGCCAAAGCGGTATCGAGCATATTGTCGTAAAGAGAAAAGTCGTTTGAAGAGATGTAGTCTATCTTCGCTTCTTTTTGATATCTCCAGTGTCTTTTCTTAAGCTCGCTCGCTACCTTCTCAACCTCTTTAAAATCGTTCTTTCCGCTCCAAAAACCTTCCAAAACTTTTTTTAACTCTCTTTGCTCTCCGATTCTCGGAAATCCTATAACGTAAGTTGCCATAACGGTTCCTCCCTATTTAATAATTTTAATTTTTAAGTATGATTCGGACAATAAAATCCCTAAGCCAAAAGGCTAAAATAAAAAAAATCGATAAATTGCAAAACGAAAAAGATTACGCTCGGTAGGGAGGATGAACGCCGGTTCTTCTGAAGCTGAAAAATTTAGAAGTGCAGTTGCATTTGGGAACCCTTTTTGAGAGCATAAGAGCTATTTTGCTTCTTTTTGCAAAAACGTAGTTGCAAATGCAAGGAGTCTGAAGAAGAATGCAAAAAATTCCGGCACTAAAAGGAGATCCCAATTTAATCTCTCTTATCCTCTTTTTTATTTGAAATTATATCCAAATTATCATCTTTTTTACTTTTTTTATTGAGTTTTCCTCTCTCTTTTTCCCTTGCCTGATAAATAACTCCGTGTCCGAGCCAAATCATAAACAAAACGAAAGCGGCGACCATAAAAGTATCGAAAATCTCTCTCAAAAACGCTCCTTTTCGTCTATGAAAGGTCCGATTCTAAAAACGGCGTAAATAGGAATATGATCCGAATATCCCCTGCCGGTATGCCTTCCTCTGCCCCTGTTTTGCATCTCCCATCTTATTATCCTTCCTCTTTTGAAAAAATAGTCCCTTCTGAATCTGTCAAAAGAGTTATCCACATAGGAAATTCCCTTATCGTCAAACATCCCGTGGGGCAGAAGCATATTGTCAAGAGAGCCTTTTTTGCCTCTGAAAAGATGAGTCCATCTCCATTTGGGAGGAAGTTCGTACCATAGATTGTAAAGATATTTCGTAGAGTCTATCTTTTTTATAAACTCTTCCGTTACCGGTTTTCCGTTTACGATCGTTCCTAAAATGTGATTGATGGCGGTTATGCCGTTTGTGTCGTTTAGACGGCGATTTCTCCTTATCGTTTTATATTCGTCGTAGTTTTCGTTAAAATCGCCCGTAACGATAAAGTCCGTATCCGGACTCAGCTCGTCAAGCCTCTTTCTCAAAGCTTTGGCGTATTTTATTCTGCTGCTTTCGGGAGATCCTTTGCTCTTCCAGTGGTTAACGAAAACTATAAGCCTCTCTCCCTTAACATCTATGTGAGCTTCCAAAATGTTTCTAAGCCCTTTCGAGAAACCGACTCTTATCTCCCTTTTTTTAACGATCGGAAATTTGGAAAGAAGCGCCGTTTTAACGGTCGTATCCTTAGAGTCGGCTATCGCGAAATAGGGATAATTCACCCCTTTTAGTTTCAAACTCTTTTGAAGATCTCTCAAAGCCCTTCTGTTTTCGATCTCCTCCAAAGCTATTATGTCGGCGTTTAGGTCCTTAATGACTCTCGATAGGTTGTTAAGTTTGGCTCTGTAAGTTCTCTCGTTCCATCCGAAACGCCCTCCCGGAACATATTCTTTATACTCGTGTCCGTCTCTTGAGAGATCGAAAAGATTCTCAACATTGTAGTTTGCGACCTTAAACTCGAAAGCGAAAGCCAATATCGGCAAAAGAAAGATCAAAAGATATTTTTTCATTTTTTCGCTCCGCTAAAAGATAAAAGCTCCTTTTCGACCTTTTCGAGTCTGCTTTTTGCCTCTCGGTAAGCCTTTTCGTTCTGCTTAACCACCTCTTTGGGAGCGTTTTTGATAAATCTCTCGTTGGAGAGCATCCCTTTTAGTTTCGCAACCTCTTTTTCAAGCTTTGCTTTCTGTTTCGTAAGTCTCTTTACGATAGGTTCCAAATCCACATTTTCAAGAGGTATGAAAATCTCCATATTGTCCGAAACGTCTATAACCGCATTTTGAATCTTCTCTCTCGTAAACTCCGCCTTCTCGACTTTCGCCAAAAGCTCTATGAATTTTTTATACTTTTCCAAAGAGAGATCTTTTTCGAGTTTTATATAGGCTTTCTCTATCTTTTTATTCGCAAGATCTATATTGGCTTTGGCTCTTCTTATGCTTATAACCGCCTCTATCACCAGAGAAAATATCTCCTCGATCTCCTCGTCTCTTTCCATGTCGGAAGGATATCTCTTAACCATTATCGAAGAGCCGTTTTCAAGATCGCTTCCGCTAAGCTCCTGATAGAGATACTCGCTGATAAAAGGCATAAAAGGATGAAGAAGCTTCATAGCCTCCTTGTAGATGCTTCCAAGCTCCTTTACGCTCTCCTTTTCGGCTTTGCTAAGCTCTATCCCCCAATCGCAAAACTCTCCCCATAAAAATCTGTAAAGAGTCGTAGCGGCGTCGTTGAATCTGTAAAGATCGAGATTTTCTCTCGTCTCCTTAACGGCAAGAGAAAGACGGCTTTTCATATATCTGCCAAGATCGGTTTTAATCTCGACATTCTCCAAATCCTCAAAACTCTCTTCGTTCAAAAGCAAAAATCTCGCGGCGTTATAGAGTTTGTTCGTAAAGTTTCTGCTAAGTTCGAGTTTTTCCCTGCTTAATTTTATATCTCTTCCCTGAATCGCCAAAACCGCCAGAGTGAATCTCATCGCGTCGGCGCTAAACTCCTCTATCGTATCGAGAGGATCTATGACGTTGCCTTTGGATTTGCTCATCTTCTGACCGTGCTCGTCTCTTACCAAAGCGTGAAGATAAACGTCCTTAAACGGGAGCTCGCCCATAAAGTGCTCTCCCATCATAATCATCCTAGCCACCCAGAAAAACAAAATGTCAAATCCGGTAATCAAAAGGGAGTTGGGATAAAAATCCTCAAGATCGCTCTCTTGCCAAAGCTCTCCCTTTCCCCACTCTCCGTTTCCCCAGCCGAGAGTCGAAAACGCCCAAAGACCGGAGCTGAACCAAGTATCCAAAACGTCGGGATCCTGATAGATATTCTTCGAACCGCATTCGGGACATCTATCCTCTTTCTCCTTTTTGCTAGCCCATTCGTATCCGCACTCTTTGCAATACCAAACCGGTATCCTATGTCCCCACCAAAGCTGTCTCGAAATGCACCAATCCCTTAACTCTCTCATCCAAGCGTTGAAGTTGTTAAGCCATTGCGGAGGGAAAAATTTCGTCTCCCCCGCATTCACCCTCTTTACCGCCTCTTTCGCAATCTCGGCTTTTACGAACCATTGGGAAGAGATGTAAGGCTCGACTACGTTTTTGCATCTGTAACAGTGTCCGACCTGATGGGTATGCTCCTCTATCTTCTCTATAAATCCCTCTTCCTCCAATCTCTCAACTATCTTCTCTCTCGCTTCGAGTCTCTCAAGCCCTTCGAACTCTCCGCACTCCTTGTTTAAAATCCCTTTTTCATCAAAACAGGTTATAAACTCAAGATCGTGTCTCTTTCCGACTTCGTAATCGTTCGGATCGTGAGCCGGAGTTACTTTAACCGCTCCCGTTCCGAACTCCATATCGACGTGTTCGTCGGCGATAATCGGAACCTCTCTGTTTATAAGCGGCAAAACGACCTTTTTGCCTATTAGATCTTTGTATCTCTCGTCTTTTGGATTTACCATAACGGCGGTATCTCCGAAGTAGGTCTCCGGTCTAGTCGTGGCTACCACCACATATCCTTTCCCGTCGCTGAAAGGGTATCTGATATGATAGAGTTTTCCCTTATGCTCCTCGTACTCGACCTCTATATCGCTTAGCGCTCCGTCATGAGTGCACCAGTTTATCAGATACTCTCCCTTTACTATCAATCCTTCGTTATAAAGAGCGACAAAAGCCTCTCTAACCGCGTTTTTAAGCCCTTCGTCCATCGTAAATCTCGTTCTGCTCCAAGCGGGAGAGACTCCGAGCTTTCTCATCTGATGCAAAATCGTTCCGCCGCTATACTCTTTCCACTCCCAAACTTTTTCCAAAAACTTCTCTCTTCCGAGATCCTCTTTTTTTATCCCTTTCGCCAAAAGCTGTTTTTCGACGACGTTTTGAGTGGCGATGCCGGCGTGATCGAGTCCCGGTTGCCAAAGAGTTCTAAAACCGTCCATTCTTTTGTATCTAACCATTATATCCTGAAGAGTGAAAGTCAAAGCGTGCCCTATGTGAAGGCTTCCCGTAACGTTCGGAGGAGGCATCATAATGCAAAAATTTTTATCTTTTTCCGCAATCTCCCTATTTCCGTCTATCTCGAAATAACCCCTCTCCTCCCAGATCTTATAATATTTATCTTCTATCTCTTTAGGATTGTAAACGGTGCTTTTTTCGCTCATACGCTGTTCCTATTTTAATGTTTTATTTCGGGCGCGATTATAGCTAAAAACGCCTTAAGTTTAACTCTAAGGAGATTTGAAAATATTTGTTGTATAATTCGCTAAAAAATTTATATTAGTTATTAGTTTTATAAAAATTCGAAAAAGAGTTAAACCTAATCAAAGGATATTTAAATTGTGAGCGAAAATATAAAAGAAATTCTTATAGAGGATAAAAAAAGAAACGGATGCAAACTGAATTTCCTGATCTTATTAAGCATACCGGCTATCGTTTTGGTTTTGATCGCAACTCTCTCTTTTGCGAACTTTTACGCCGTTAAACTAAACCCCTCCACTCTCGTTTTGCTGTTTTCGGAATTTCTACTCTACTCTTTTTTAGCAAAACAGAACATCTTTTACAAAGTTTGCGACATAGAGTCCAAATCGGCTCTTTTAAAAAGCCGCTTGGAAGAGTTCATAGAAGAAAACTCCCTAACCCTCTTTGCGGACGAAAACAAAGCTTTCGGCTCCCTCAAAGAGATAATAAAATCCTTTCTGCAAGTCGAAATCAACTCTCCCACGAGATACTTTCTCTTTTCTCTTTTTCTATCCGCCTTTTCTCTGTTTTTAACAGAAATCTTTATAAAACTTGACGAAAACTTTTCGCCAAACGATCTCAAAAGCTCTCTCATTTTGCTTATCTACCCCTCCGTTTTGGCGCTTTGGTGGCTCTATCTGCAATTTAGCCAAAACGGAAGAATACAAGAGGAGATTTTATCGATAGAAGAGGAGTATAAAGAGAGATTTTGGAACGAAAGCGAAATAGAAAAAGCAAAAATCATCCAAGAGAAGATTCTCATAAAAGAGATAGAAAACTCTTTCAAAAAAGCCTTCACTCCCCAATTTATCAAAGATTTCGAATATAAAATCAAATCGAGAATGGAGCTCTTTTTCGAAACCCTAAAAAGCGAGAAAGAGTTTCAAAACCTTATGATGGAGGGATATAAAAATCTTTTGGAAAACTACAAAAAGATAAACAGAAACCAGCTCGAGATACTAACCTACATAAAACACTCCAAAGATCACATGGAGATTTCTTACGAAAAACTCCAAAACTCCCTATCTTTGCTCGAAGAGACGATAGATAAGCTATCCAAAGAGACTCAAACGCTAAACATAGTCTCTCTAAACACTTTCGAAAAAATCTCCAACTCGATAGACGATTTCGAAGAGAAATACCGAAACATAGCCAAAAATACCGCGGAAGTTTACAAAGTGATAGAGATCTCCTCGAAAGTCATCCATCAAAGAAACATCCTTTTGGAAAAACAAAACCAAACCTTCATAAAGGAGATGGAGGCTTTGAACATCAATATAGAAAATCTGAACAAAACGGTGGAAAAACTATCCAAAGAGTTAGCGGCTCAATAAGCGGCAAAAATTTTCGCCGAACTTTATCGAAAATACGTTTTTGCCCTCTTTATGTTCGTAGAGAAACGAAAACCCGTGCTTTTTAACTATCGTCTCGACTATGCTAAGACCGAGTCCGTATCCCTTCGAGTCCTCCTTTTTAAACGGCACTTTATAGGAGTTGAAATCTCTTTTCAGCTCTTTTCCGTAACTTACGACATCTATTTTAAAATCCTTAGCAACTATTTTAACCGGAAATCTTTCGGTATATTTCAAAGCGTTGTCGATCAAATTTTTCAAAGCCGTGCTCATATAGTACACGTCGCCGTAAACCGAAAAGTTTTCAAACTCTATCTCTATATTTTCCTCTTCGGAAATATAGAGTTTCGCCAAAGACTCGGTTATTAGAGTCTGGATACCGAAAAACTCCCTATTTAAATTCCCGCCGCTAAGAAGATGCATATCCAAAATCTCTTTTACGAGAGAATCCATATCGTTTATACTCTTTTTAAGCATATCGAAATCTCTCATTTCCAAAGCGAATTTGGCCTTTGCGAGAGGAGTTTTCAGCTCGTGTCCGGCATATTTCAAAAAATTCTCCCTATCCTCTATCCCCTTTTGCAAACTCTCGGCCATCTTGTTGAAACTATCCGCCGCAACCCTTATCTCCTCATCCCCGCGAAGCTCCATGCGCACTTCGTATTTTCCGCGAGCAAATTCGCTCATCTTTTTCGAAAGCTCTTTTATGGGAGAGACTATCTTCAAAACTATAAAATAAATCAAAAACAGCATAATCACATCCGAAAAGAGCAAAAGATTCGTAATTTGCCTCTCCTTTTCGAAAATCTTTTGAGTTTCGTCGAAAAAGAGATAATTTTCGTCAAAATAGCGTATATTTAGATAAAACTTTCCATCTCTTTCAAAAATCGCCACTTTTCCGAACGTCGTAGCCTTTTTAAAAACGCTCCTTCCTTTGAAATTTTCTTCCTCAATCTTTCTTAAGCGAAGCTCTTTAATCTTTTTTTCAAACAAATTGAAATTATAATCGGAAATAAGAGGCACAAGCTCCTTCACCGCCAAAACATACCTCGATACCGCAAGCGTCTCGTTTTTATCCTCGCTAAACTTCTCTATCCAAAAACTTAAAGAGATCATCAAAATAAAACTGACGGAAAAGAGAATCGTTATCTTTCTTCTTATGCTCATAGAAACTTATACCCTATGCCCCATACGGATTTTATGTATTTGGGATTTTTGGGATCGTCCCCTATCTTATGCCTGATATTGCTTATATGCATATCGACCGTCCTGTTTTTCGTATCGTAATCCAAAGAAGAAGCGTTTATTATCTGCTCTCTCGATACCACTTTCCCCCTGTTTTTTATCAGATGGGAGAAGATCTCGAACTCTATCTTCGTAAAATCTATCTCATAATCTTCAAGTTTGACGACTCTATTTTTTTCGTCTATATAAAAATCTCCTATCTTTAAAGGCGTATCTTTCCTAAACCTCCTTAAAACCGCCTCGATCCTCAAAACAAGCTCCCGAGGTTCGTAAGGCTTGGCGAGATAGTCGTCGGCTCCGAGCTCGAAACCCATTATCTTATTTCCTATGTCCCCTCTTGCGCTGGAGATGATGATCGGAACGTCTTTCATCCTCTTAATCTCCTTGCAAAGATCAAACCCGTCCATTTGAGGAAGCATCAAATCAAGCACGATTACGTCAAACTCCTCCTCCCTCAAAACTCTTAAAACCTCTTTCGGTTTATCGAAAGAGACGACTTCATGTCCGTATCCGGAAAGATAATCTTCTATCAGCCTTTGCATCTCCAAATCGTCTTCGACAAGCATAACCCTACTCAATCTCCCACTCCTCGATATATTCAACGAATTTCTCTCTTTGTTCTTTATTTAGGATTTTATGAATCTTTTCGAAAAAATCGGCTTCCGCATCGGCCATATCTCTCTTTAGCCTCAAATTTTTATCAAAAAAGGCTCTCTTATCGAACTTATCCTTTACAAAACTCTTCTCAAGATCCCTCTCGAGCTTCTCCTCTTTTTCATGAAGTTTTTTCAGCCTTTTCCTATGCTCTCTCAATACCTTCTCTATCTTCTCTTTCTGTTTTCCGGTAAGATTAAGATAGCTCAAATCCTTCGGAATGTGAAACCCCTCCTCTCCCTCTTTCGCGCAAACGAATCCGAACAGCAAAACCAAAATCAAAAAGTATCTCATTTCAACTCCCCGGAAAGGAAATTTCCCTATCCTCTATCATACCCTTTTCCACGCCTTTATGACAAGCCTTGCAGTTTGCTTTGGATTTCACCTTTTTCGATAAAAATATCTTTTCGTCTATATTTTTATGTTTTCTTTTCCAATAAGGAGTCTTCGTAACGGCTATCTCCTCTTTGCCCTTTAAGCTTTTCAATATGTAAAAAGCGGCTTCCTTATCGGAAGTTTCCGCGGCATTCGATAACAGAAAATTCTCTATGCTATCTTTGACATCCTTATCCAAAGAGGCGTCGTCTCCGAAATGATCCTCCAACCCCGCCATCAATTTTTTCCAAGAACGCTTCGGAAGCAAAAAAGGAGGATAAAGAGTGTGGCAAGAGCCGCACTCCTCTACGAAAAAGCTCGATCGTTTCTCGTAATCTTTAGGTTTATAAACGGACTTCGTCAAAGGAGTCGAATAAGAAAGCGCGATTATCGGTACGGAAACGGCGGCCGTTAAAAAAATTACGGCAACCGCTTTTTGAAAAGCGTTTAACTTCACGCTCTCACCTTCTACGTTTTTATATCCGTTGAAGATGGATTTTAAAGCGCCGTTTTTTCCGTGCAACAAACTATCGGTAACGACTCCCGCGATATGCACAAATATCAAAAATAGCAACAAAGAAGCGAAAAATTCGTGAATCTCCTCAAAAACCTCCATCTTCTTAAAATAGTCCGAATGCAAAAAAGCCAATATTCCCCTTCCCTCCTGAATACCGTAAGTTAAAACGCCGCTAAACGCCGCAAAAAACAAAACCGCCACAATCGAGAGCATAACCAAAGAAGCGGCCGGATTGTGTCCTACATAGACCTTTTTCCCGGAAAAAATATCGGTTAAAAATTCGACGATCTCCCTCGCTTTCAAAGGAAAATCCGAAAACTTGGAATATTTAGGACCGATAATCCCCCATACGATTCTAAACGAAACCAAAACGCCCACTCCGTATCCGAAAGCCGCATGAACTCTCAAAAGATTCTCTTCCTCGGAAGTTACGAACATTATCGAAACGAAAAGAACGAGCATCCAATGAAAAATACGGGTGGGAAGAGTCCATACGTAAGTTTTCATGATCAATCCTCCCATCTGCCGTAATTGGGTATGAAAATATTTTTCTCAAGATACTTCCCCTCTTTCGCATCTCTATGACAGGAGACGCAATTTGAAATAGTTTTAACCTCTTTTTGATTTATAAGTTTCTTATCTATTTTTTTATGCTCTTTTACGAAATACGGAACCTCGCTTATTTTTAAAGGCGTTTCGTTTTTCGGAATACTCTCTATGAATTCTTTATATTCTTTGTCAACTTTTTTAACGTCCCCGGCATTTTCTACGAGATATTTCAAAATTTTCTCTTTCTCCTCTTTGTTTAAAGAAGCGTCCGTATCGAAATGATTTCCCAAATCGGCCATCATCTTCTCCCAAGACCGTTTAGGCAAAAATTCCGGCTGATAAGCCGTATGGCAAGAGCCGCACTCCTTCTCGTACAACTTTTTAAAACCGCCATCGAAACCGAATCCCTCCAAACAAAACACGACGCTAAGCGTCAATATCGCAAACTTTTTCATCATTCTCCTCCCTATCTGTAATTTAAAATGAAAGTCAAAACGTCGCCCTTCTCCGTAGCGGTCCCCTCTCTATCGTACACGTCCCTAAAGTTTCTCCTAAGCCACTTTTTCACCTTCTTCAAATCCGTAAATCTTTTGGGATTCGCTTCGGGAGAGAGCGGAGCGATCTCTTTTCCGGTAAAAACGTTTTCCCCGGTTTTAGTAAGATCCCTCGTATGACAACTCGCGCAAGAGATTTTTTTTCCCTTTCTTCCGATATGGGCGGAATAAAAAATCTTCTTTCCTCTATAAAAACTAAATCCTTTGAAATTCGGATTCTCTTTTTTCGCTTGTAAAGCAAGCTCCTTCAAATATCCGTCAATCAAACCGGCATTTAACCAAACCGCGGACAAAATCGATATCAAAACGACTCTCATGACATATCCTTTCGACTTTTTTTACACTTATATTGTAGATAAAGAGTGTAAAAACGCCATGCGCACTATCTTGACGATTTCTTTACATTTTTTAAAAAACAATTGATAATAACTATCATTTTTAAGAGCCGATTAAGAGTTCTTTATCTATAATAGACTCCGATTATCGAAACGGCAATCCGATAAAATGATATTGATTATTAAAATTAAATTTTAGGAGAAAGGAAGCGGATTATGGATCTAACGGAGTTGAAACCGGGCGAAAAAGCCGTCATAAAAAACATAAAAGCGGACGAAGAGCTAAAACACAGACTTTTATCGATGGGCATCCAAAAAAACAGCGAGGTGGCTTTAAAGGGATACGCCCCGGGCAAAAAAGTGCTGAAGATAGAGGCAAATCACAGCTGCATAGCGATCAGAGACGAGGAGGCGAGAAAAATAGAGGTGTTTAAAAAATGAAAAAAAATCTAACGATCGCCCTCGTAGGTCAGCCCAACGTCGGAAAAAGTATGCTTATAAACGCCATAAGCGACGCAAAACTCAAAGTGGGAAACTTCAGCGGAGTAACGGTGGAGAAAAAGGAGGTCGAGTTCGACTTCAAAGAGTATCGTATAAAAATGATAGACCTTCCGGGAATCTACTCCCTGAAAGACTATACGATAGAGGAGAAAGTTACGAAAAAATTCCTTCTCGAAGAAGATTACGACCTTATCGTAAACGTGGTTGACGCCACCGCTTTGGAAAAGAACTTCCTTTTGACGGCGGAGCTTATGGAACTTGAGAAAAAGATGATAATAGCTTTGAATATGATGGACGAAGCCCACAAAGAGGGAATCATCATAGACAACGATTTAATGAGCGAGATTTTAAACATCCCCTGTCTGAAAATATCCGCCGCAAAACGAAGAGGAATCGGAAAGCTTCTAAACAAAGCCATAGAAATAGCAGAAAAACCTCTCTCAAAACCCAAACTCGTATTTAGCGATACGGTCGAAGAGGAGATAGACAACATCGTAAACTTTTTAAAAGAGAAAGGCTACAAGTCGCAGATAAGCTATAGAGAACTCGCCATAAAACTTCTCGAAGAGGATAAAGATTTTTATAACATAATGAGAGAAGAACCCGTCTGGATAGAGCTTCTCCCCATCATAAGAGAAGCGCTGGAGCATCTTTACATACATTACGAAACCAAAAACGTAGAGGAGATTTTCGCTCAAGAGAGGGCTTCTTTCGTCAGAGGAGTCTTAACCGAAACCGTAAAATATCAAAAAAGTTTCCAAGAAACCCTAACCGACAGGATAGACGCCATCCTAATCCATCCCGTTTTCGGCATTCCGATATTTTTATTTTTTATGTGGCTTCTCTTTCAAGCCACTTTCGAACTCGGAAATTATCCGATGGAGCTTATAGATCTGTTTTTCGCTTCCATCATAGATCATACCAAAGAGATACTCGGAGACGGTTTGATAGGCTCCATAATAGCCGACGGAGCGATAGCGGGAGTGGGTGCGGTCGTATCGTTTCTTCCCAACATCGTAATCCTCTTTTTGGGAATAGCCCTTTTGGAAACGACGGGCTATATGGCGAGAGTCGCGTTTTTGCTCGACGGATTTTTTCACAAATTCGGTCTCCACGGGAAATCTTTCATCCCTTTGGTTACCGGTTTCGGATGTTCGGTTCCGGCTTATATGGCGGCAAGAACCCTAAAAAATCATACCGACAGACTGATAACCCTCTTTATCATAGGTTTTATGAGCTGCGGAGCGAGACTCCCGATATACGTTCTTTTTACGGGAGCTTTCTTTCCGCAAGAGAAAGCCGGAAACGTACTCTTTCTAATCTACATAGCCGGAGCGGTATTCGGACTCATAGCCGCAAAAGTTTTAAAAACTTTCGTATTTAAAGGAAAAGACGAGCCGTTCGTTATGGAAATGCCAAAATACAGACTCCCCTCTTTAAAACTCCTATGGCATACCGTCTCCACTCAGGCTTGGATGTATCTTAAAAAAGCCGGAACTTTTATCTTAGCGGCTTCGGTACTGGTGTGGTTTGCGAGCAACTACCCCAAAAATCCGGAGCTTGAAAAAGAGTATGCGAAAAAAATGGAGCTTACCGAAAACAAAGCCGAAAAAACCGCTTTGGAAAACGAACTTAAAGCGAAACTTCTAAAAGAGAGCTACTTGGGACGGATAGGAAAAGCTACGGAGCCTTTTTTCGCTCCTTTGGGATTTGATTGGAAACTCGCCGTGGCGTTGGAGGCGGGACTTGCGGCGAAAGAGGTCGTAGTATCGACTCTCGGAGTCCTATACGCTCTCGGAGAAACAAACGAAACGAGTCAAGGACTCAAAGAGCAAATCAAAAAAAACATTCCCCCGGCGGCAGCGGCGGCTTTTATAGTTTTCGTTATGCTATATCTTCCCTGCTTTGCGGCGTCGGCGGTTTTTACGAAAGAAGCGGGAGGAGTTAAGTATCTGATATATCTCTTTTTAATGACGACGGCGTCGGCTTGGACGATGTCGTTTATAACCTATCACGCGGCGAAACTTCTAATTTAAATTATTTAACCTACTTCCAAAAGGGGGAAAAATACTTTCTCCCTCCCCCCTATTTTTTCGGTATAATTTGACAAAATCCCCCCTTTTAGCCCCCTTAAAAAGGACGGAAAATGGCAACCATATTTATATCCCACAGCTCTAAAGACAGCAAAAAAGCAAAAGAGCTCTTAGAGTATCTAAAAGATATAAGCAAATCCATATTTTTGGACTTCGACGCAAAATACGGAATAAAAGGCGGAGACGAATGGGAGAAAATTCTCTATAAAAGAATAAGACAGTCTCGTATAATGATAGTGGTGCTTTCGCCGAATTGGCTTAATTCCATCTGGTGCTATAAAGAGTATTGTATCGCAAGAGTTTTAAGAAAAAAAATCATTCCGATTATCATAAAAGAAGACGAAAAGATAAAAGAGTGGGACGGAATAGATTTGCAACATTACGATTTCGTAAACGATAAGAATGCGAAAGAGAAACTAAAAACAAGAATAAAAGAGCTGACATTCGAAGACATAACGACTCTTTACGATACAAAAACCGTCCAATCTCCATACGTCGGACTCAGATCGTTTAAAAAAGAAGAAGCCGGACTGTTTTTCGGAAGAACCGAAGATATATTCGACGGAATCGACGAACTCGAAGCGATGGTTGACGGTAATAAAAAATTTTTAAACATCATAGGAGCCTCGGGAGTCGGAAAATCTTCATTTTTAAAAGCGGGAATTTTACCGTTTCTCGAATTTTTACAAAAAGACAAGTGGTTCGTTCTGCCGACTTTCAGGGCGCAAGAGTCGCTTTTGACAAATTTCGCAAACATACTCTCAAACTACACCAAAAAGAGTCTAAGCGATATCAAAAAAGCTCTCGATAGCAACGAGTTTAAAACTCTTATAGACGAAATAGAAGTGAATATATATGAAAAACTAAGAAGCGAAAAACGAAAAACTCAAAACATAAAACTGCTCCTTCCCGTAGATCAGGCGGAAGAGATTCTAAAATCTCCCGATAAAGAAAAAAAGGTTTTTTATAAAATATTAAACTATATGTTAACCGAAAAGAACTTCTATCTTATCTGGACTATGAGATCGGATATGTTAAATTCGTATCAAAAGGAGAAAGAGCTTGAGTTTTTGCAAAGACTATCCAAAAACTTCGTCTTAAATCCGATCTCTTCCAAAGAGATAGAAAACATCATAATCCAACCCGCCCTAACGGTCGATATATCGATAGAGAAAGAGGTCGTCGAAGAGATTAAAAAAGACATATCATCCTCCCTTTCTCTGCCGATACTTTCGTATCTTTTACAAACTCTTTACAAAAGCATAAAAGACAAACACAAAAAAACCGTAACCGTAAACGACTACAAAGCCCTCGCTAAAGACGGCAAAAACCCCGTAGAAGGACTCATAAACCAAAACGCAAACGAGATCTACGAACGAGTAGAAAACAAAAAGCTTATAAAAGAGCTTTTTATAAATCACCTTATAAAACTCGACGCGAAAGACGAAAGCGTTAGCAAAAAAAGCGTAAAACTCTCCGCTCTATCGGAACCTATGCGGGAGATAGCGGAGATGTTCGTTGAAAAAAGACTTTTCGTAAAAGATATAAACGAAGAAAACGAAACCATAGTGGAGATCGCGCACGAAGCTTTGATAGAGAGCTGGGATAGACTAAAAATCTGGATCCGGGACGAAAAAGGATATCTGCTTTTTAAAGCCCGCTTCGAAATCCTCTACGAAGAGTGGAAAAACGCCGACAAAGACAAAAAAGCTCTGCTTACGGGGCTAAATCTCGAAAAAGCTCTCGAATATAAAGATAAATTCGGCGAAGAAGAAAAAGAGTTTATCTTAGAAAGCGAAAAAGAGAAAAAACGGATAGAGAGAGAAAAGCTCGAACGGATAGAGAGAGAAAGAAGACTCGAGCAAAGAAGCAGAAGAATATTTCTAACCGGAGCCGTAACATCTTTGGGATTTGCCATATTCAGCGGTTTTAAGTGGTTTGAAGCTAACGAAGCCAAAGAGTTGGCAAACGACAGAGCTTCGGAGCTGGATAAAAAAAGCAAAGCTTTAGAAGAAGAGGTGGAAAAAGCCAACCACAATGTAGGTTTGGTACTTTTGCAAAAAGCTATTTTGGTTTTAAAAGAAAAAGATAACGCAAAAGCGAACTATTTTGCGTATAACGCCCTTTTAAAATTAAGCGACAGATACGATAAGACAAACGCTAAAGCAAAAGCAAAAAGCATAATAAGCAGTTATCCGTATATCAGA
The DNA here is from genome assembly GCA_964590185.1 of uncultured Campylobacterales bacterium. Taxonomy (GTDB): domain Bacteria; phylum Campylobacterota; class Campylobacteria; order Campylobacterales; family JAADDG01; genus JAADDG01. The sequence continues at coordinate 482 of CAZPVZ010000146.1, read as the reverse complement.
GTGGTAAATAGTTTAACGGGACATAAAGATAGTGTTAATAGCGTAGCCTTTTCTCCGGACGGAAAGTATTTAGCTTCCGGCTCAAGAGATAGCACCGTTAAAATATGGGACGTTGAAAGCGGAAAAGAGATATATACTTTAACGGGACATAAAAGTTATGTTAATAGCGTAGCCTTTTCTCCGGACGGAAAGTATTTAGCTTCCGGCTCAGACGATAAAACCGTTAAAATATGGAAATTAAAATCTTTCGATATGAAAAGCATAAAAGAGGAGATAAATATATTAGAGCATACTTTGCAAGCCAAACTTGAAGGCATAGAGTTAAAGGACGCAAATATACTTTTTAAAAAGCCTATGTGGTCGAAGTATAGTCCGTATTATTGGATAGACAAAGCAAATGCGGGCGATAGCGAAGCGATGTATCGGCTCGGACTTATTTACGATAGAGACGGCGAAAACGAAAAAGCGCTTTACTGGTATGA
>CAZPVZ010000145.1:0-6152 GCA_964590185.1 uncultured Campylobacterales bacterium | reverse complement strand
GGGCATTATGCAAGTTAGAGTCGATACGGCGAGGTTCGTGGCTAAAAAGTTCGGTTTGAAAGACGTTCTTAGGATGAGCAGGCAAAGGCTTGCCTATAAGCTTTTGCACGATAATAGATTTAACGCAAAGATAGCGGTTTTGTATCTCGTTTGGTTGAACAATCAGACTTCAAGCTATTTTAAGACTATCAGCAGATACAACGGCGGAAATAGAAATAAAAAATATTATAAAAAAGTGATTAAGAATCTCAAGATAGTAAGAAAAATATAAATCTCTCTTCTTTTTAAACTCCCATTTACGAAATTTGGATAAAATCCCATAAAAATTTTAATTTATATCAAGGAATAGAAGGTTATATGCAAAACATCAGAAATATAGCGGTCATAGCGCACGTCGATCACGGAAAAACCACGCTTGTTGACGAGCTTTTGAAACAATCCGGAACTTTCGCCTCTCACCAGAAGGTGGAAGAGAGAGTGATGGATAGCAACGATTTGGAAAGGGAGAGGGGAATTACGATTCTCTCTAAAAATACGGCGATTTCTTATAAAGATTATAAGATAAACATTATAGATACTCCGGGACACGCGGATTTCGGAGGAGAGGTCGAGAGAGTTTTGAAGATGGTGGACGGGGTTTTGCTCCTTGTGGACGCTCAGGAGGGAGTTATGCCCCAAACGAAATTTGTCGTTAAAAAGGCTCTCTCTTTGGGACTTAAACCGATAGTCGTCGTTAATAAGATAGACAAGCCCGCAGCCGATCCGGAGAGGGTGGTTGACGAGATATTCGACCTTTTCGTGGCTTTCGACGCAAACGAGGATCAGCTCGATTTTCCGGTCGTTTATGCGGCGGCGAAAGAGGGGTACGCAAAACTTTCGATGGAGGACGAAAATAGGGATCTTACTCCTTTGTTCGAAACTATTTTAAAGCACGTTCCTCCTCCGAGCGGAGACGCGGACAATCCGTTGCAGCTTCAGGTTTTTTCTCTTGATTACGATAATTTCGTAGGTAAAATAGGGGTGGCGAGAATTTTTAACGGAAGGATAAGAAAAAATCAAACCGTTATGCTCGCAAAAAGCGACGGAGAAAAGAGCACTTCGAAGGTAAGCAAACTTATAGGTTTTCACGGGCTTGAGAGGATAGACATAGAGGAGGCGGAAGCCGGAGACATCGTTGCGGTGGCGGGATTTGAGGCTTTGGAGGTCGGAGACAGTCTCGTAGATCCTCAAAATCCCATGCCTCTTGATCCTTTGCATATCGAAGAGCCGACTCTTTCGGTTATTTTTGCCGTTAACGATTCTCCTCTTGCCGGAACGGAGGGAAAATTCGTAACGGCTAACAAGATTCAAGAGAGACTCGAATCGGAAGTTAAAACCAATATAGCTATGAAGTATGAAAATCTCGGGGAAGGAAAATTTAAAGTATCCGGAAGAGGGGAGCTTCAGATAACCATTTTAGCCGAAAATATGAGAAGAGAAGGATATGAGTTTTCCATAAGCCGTCCGGAGGTTATCATTAAAGAGATCGAAGGCGTAAAAATGGAGCCTTACGAGCATCTTGTCATAGACGTTCCGGAGGATTTTAGCGGTTCGGTGATAGAGAAATTGGGAAAAAGAAAAGCCGAAATGCTCTCTATGACTCCAACAGGAGACAATCAGGTTCGAATGGAATTCGAGATTCCTGCAAGGGGGCTTATAGGTTTTAGAGGACAGTTTTTAACCGATACGAAGGGAGAAGGAGTTATGAACCACTCCTTTTTGGAGTTTCGCCCCGTAACGGGATCGGTGGAGCATAGAACCAACGGAGCTTTGATCTCTATGGAAAACGGAGTGGCGACCGCTTATTCCATATTTAATCTCCAAGATAGAGGAGTTATGTTTATAAAGCCTCAGGATAAAGTTTATGTGGGGATGATTATAGGAGAGCATAGCAGACCTAACGATTTGGACGTCAATCCCATCAAAGGAAAACAGTTAACGAATATCAGAGCCGCCGGAAGCGATGATGCGATAAAACTCGTTCCCCCCAGAGAGATGTCTCTTGAGAGGGCTCTTGAGTGGATAGAGGATGACGAGATCGTAGAGGTTACTCCAAAGAGCATAAGGGTTAGAAAGAAGGTTTTGGATCCGACGAAAAGAAAAAGAGCGGCTAAAAAAGCCGCAAAGTAGGGGAGAAGTTTTCTCCTCTGCTTTTTGTTCGTTATTTGAGAGGGTTGGAGTGCGAAGAAACGGGATAAAACGGATTGTATAAGTTTAATTATTTGTTAGTTTGCATACTATAAGTATGTAAACGAAACATATAAGAAACCATTCGGTTTGTTTTGAAAAGGTTTATTAAGTAAAGTTATTGCATAATATAACTATGCAAAATAAAAAAAATAGTAAACCAAAAAAACCTAAACTGGAACGGATATTACCGGATGGTCTCGTTGTCAATCGGCAATGGCTCTATGAACAAGGGTATGATCGCAGTACTATAGACTATTTTCTTCGTTCTTCCAGACTTGAGCGTATAGGGCGTGGCGTTTATCGCCGCCCGGGTCCTCCTTTAAAATGGCAGCATTTGCTTTATTCGCTTCAAAAAATGGGTAAAGTTCTTCATGTGGGAGGACGAAGTGCGTTGGATATGCAGGGATATGCCCACTATTTGAAACCGAATGCGGTAGAGGAGAGGATAACGATCTACGGAGCGGACAAGATTCCCGATTGGCTGAGCGATAAATTTATAAGCTATAAAGAAAAATGTTTTAAAAATGTTCCTAAAGGAACTTTGACTGTTTTGCCGTTTGGACACTGGGATTGGGAGTTGGAGATTTCTACGGTAGAGTTAGCGCTACTGGAACTTGTGGGTGAGATAAAGGACGAGACCGGTTTTATAGTGGCGGATAAGTATTTCGAATCGGTAACGGTACTCAATACGCAGCGTATGAGTCAGTTATTGGAAAAATGTTCGCATATTAGGACCAAACGCCTCTTTATGTGGTTTGCGAAGAGACATAATCATCCTTGGTTTAATGCTCTTAAAACGCAAAAAATAGATTTAGGCAGAGGCAAAAGGGAAATTATAAAGGGCGGGATATTGGATAAAGAGTACCAAATAACCGTACCGCGGGAGATGGTAAACGATGCATTCTATTTTTTTTGAGCAGGTAAGGCTCTTGGTTTCCGTTTTGCCTATAGTAGCGAAAGAGCAATGTTTTGCTTTGAAAGGTGGAACGGCTATAAATCTTTTTTTTCGCAATATGCCGAGGCTTTCCGTTGATATCGATCTATCTTATTTGCCGGTTCAAAACAGGGAGGAAAGCCTTAAAAACATCGATTTGGCGCTCAAAAGGATAGATAAGCATATTCAAAAAACTATATCTGAAATACAAGTAACTCAATCTTTTTTGCAAGGTACCGATAAGTGTATTAGGTTGACTCTACGGAGAGGGAATATTCAGATCAAAATAGAAGTAACGCCGGTACTTCGGGGAAGTGTACATACGCCAATAAAAATGGGACTCTCCTCTGTTGCCGCAGAAACATTCGGATATGTAAGAATGCAACTGTTAAGTTTTGAAGATCTTTATGGCGGCAAATTGTGCGCGGCACTCGATAGACAGCATCCTAGAGATCTCTTTGATGTTTTATTTTTGCTGGAAAAGGAAGGTATAGGAATCGAATTGAAAAATACCTTTTTAGTGTATCTGTTGAGTCATAACCGTCCAATGGCGGAAATACTGAATCCAAGATTGAAAGATATTGAAGGGCTCTATGAGAAAGAGTTTAAGGGAATGACAAGAAGCGAAGTAACCGTAAAACAACTTATTCAGACGAGAGAAAGGTTGATAAATACGATTTATTCTTTACTGGATGAAAAAGATTTGGAATTTTTGCGTAGTTTCAAAGCCGGCGAACCTGCATGGGATCTTTTTGCTTTTCCGGAGGCGTCCGGATTGCCGGCTGTTCGATGGAAGTTGCACAATATACTGAAAATGCCGAAGAAAAAACGAAAAACGGCACAAGAAAAATTTGAGGGTGTTTTAAATTTGATTGCAAAAACGAATAAATGATCCGTTTCGTTCTTCGCGGTTAATTCATCCAAAGTGTTAAATATTTCTTTTTTTATATAAAAGAAGATGAAAATTTTTTAAAAGAAAGTATTCTATCGGTTAGAGAACGGAGGAGAAGTTTTCTCCTCTTTATTCTCTAAATTCGAAAGGTCCTATATCCGGAGCCGTTCCTTCATAGGCGTAGCTTACTCCGTCTCCCTTTTTCCAGCTTATGCTTTTGTTTACGCTTATTTGATTTAGAGCGTAATCCACGTGCGTTACTCTAACGGGTTCGTTGTCTCCGACTTTTATCAAATCTCCCTCTTTCAATCCGTATCCGTCGGTGAAGTAGGAGGCGTCGTAAACTTCTATCCTGTCTCCTTCGCCGTCGCTTACGGTTCTTGTCAAAAATCCTCCGTTATCTATCGCTTCGCTCTCTTTCGTCGGGCGGAAATCGTAGTTTTCCTTATCTTTAAAATAGAGATTCGAAACTTCGAACGAGTTTTGATCCTTTCCGCTTGCGGTTTGGTATTCGGAAAAGGTTTTATAGTTTCTGCCCACGTCGATGTTCGTTGCGTCTTTGTAAATGTTATAGTCAAATATCCAAGAGCCGGTTTTTCCGCTTAGATCTTTAAACATAAAAGGCGCGCTTCCTTCTCCGGAAAATATGTTGTTTTTTATTCTCCAGCCTATTGCGTTGCCCAAAAAGAGGTCGGTTTCGGTTGAGGAGTTTCCGATGAGATTGTGAACGAAGACGCTGTTTCTTACCGTTCCTCTGTTTGCCGAACCTATCATGCCTCCTCTTGCGTTGTTCCAGCCTATGTTATGTCTTACTATAACGTTGTCGGTCGTGGATTCGGTCGTTTCTTGAGAGATCGTAATTCCCAAACCGAAATTGTCGTAAACGAGATTGTTCTCCACTATGAGATTTTCCGCACCGTCCACGTAAAGAGCGCTTGCCCATATTTTTCTTACTCCGTTTCTGTAAACTTTGTTGTTTGCCACAAGACCGTATTTGTTCATCCCGAATACCGAAAACATTCCTCTTTGATGTCCTATTACGTCTATTCCTATAAAGTCGTTATCGTGGACTTCGTTATTTATTATTTTGAAATATTTGACGTTTCCCAAAACCGTCAGCGCTTCGTTATAAGCGCCGGCTCTGTTGGGGTTTCCGGTGTGGTTGTGGTGAACGTGATTTCCCTCTATCGTTATGTAAGACATCGGTTTATCTTTTCTCGCCGTTACGTTTATGGCGTGTCCGAGTCTTTTGGTTTCGGGTATGTTGGCGTTTGATTCGCTAACTTCGTTATCTTTGATAACGATATGGCTTCCCGGTCCGTAAAAGATGATTCCTCCTCTGTTTGGTTTGTAAACGTGAAATCCTATGAATTTTATATAGGAGACTCCGTATCCGACCACCGTATCGGATATCGCTCTGTCGTCTCTTACGATTACCGGTTTTTCTCCGGGGTAGTTTCTAAAGGTTATATATCCATCTTTTTCGTTTCCGGAGTGTTTGAAAACCACTCTTCCGGGATATCTGCCTTCTCTTACCATAACCGTATCTCCGGCTTTAGCCATATCCACCGCATGTTGAATCGTTTTCCAAGGACCGTCTCCGTTTCCTTGAGGAGTATCGAACAATCCCGACCATTCGTCGTTTCCTTGAGGAGAGACGTAAAATATTCTTCCTTTTGCCTCTTTCGTAGAGACCGTAACCTCGACTCCTTTGGATTCGGTTCCGTTTACGATCGCCGAAATCTTATAAAGATAAAATCTATTTGGCAAAACCGACTCGTCAACGAATTCGAATCTACTTTTATCGGTATGAATATATACGAGTTTTCCGTCTCTGTATATTTTGTAATCCGCTCTTTTTTTGTTCGTATCCTCCCAAGTTAATGTTATTTTATCGTTCGAAGCTTCGGCTTTTACGTTTGCCGGCTCTACGGGAGAGGGAGTGAAAAAGTTGTCTTTTGAAGTTAGTTTGATATTATCCACTCTTCCGTCTCCTCTGATCATCACTCCTTCTACGGAGAGAAGTTTGGCGTTTGGAAGGAGGGCGTTCAAATCGGCTTGCAAGTTTCTTGATAGAGTATGCCATTTCCCGTCTTT
>CAZPVZ010000144.1:0-6880 GCA_964590185.1 uncultured Campylobacterales bacterium | reverse complement strand
AACCGAAAAATGGTGACCCGTGTTGGATTCGAACCAACGGCCACCTCCTTAAAAGGGAGATGCTCTACCAGCTGAGCTAACGGGTCTTTCTCTCTTTCAGGTTATCCCTGAAATTGAGTTGAAAGTATATACTAAAAATCTCCATTTGTCAAGAGATTTTTTGAAAAAAATTAGAAAAAAATCTCTTTTTTCGTTTTTAACAATAATTTGAAAGCGTAGATGGCCGCCTGTTTTTGGATATAGTTTCTATCCCCTTTGAAAAAGAGTCTTTCGACTATCTTTTCTCCGCTTTTGCAAGCGGCTCCTATATAGACCGTTCCGACCGGTTTTTGAGGAGTCCCTCCGGTAGGACCGGCTATTCCGCTAACGGCCATCGCAAACTCCGCTCCGGTTATTTTCAAAGCTCCCTCAAGCATTTGAGATACGCACTGTTCGCTTACGGCTCCGAAATTTTTCAAAACCTCCTCTTCCACCAAAAGCCAATGCTCTTTTATTTTGTTATCGTAGGTAACGAGACTTCCTTTAAATATTTTGGAAACTCCCGGATGCGAAGTTATCATACTCGCGATAAGCCCTCCGGTACAGCTTTCCGCGCAGGTGATCTCTTTTTCGTGTTGCAGAAGTTTCTCTATCGCGTAAGTTATTAAGCTTCTGTTTCGTATAACTTTTTGGGGAAGAGTTTGAGATATGTTTTGCATAAATTTGTCTATTTCTCCGAATCTGTTTTTTTGAACTCTTACGAAAATCGTTTCGTCCACTATCGTGGAAAAGGAGAGCTTTAAATCGTAACTTTGAGCTATCGGTTCCAAAAGTACTTTCGCCGACTCTTCGTCCATGTCTATTACGAAAAAAAACTCCTCTTCGTACTCGTTGGATATCAATATTTTAGGCAGAGTCTCTCTCTCTTTGACCAAAAGAACGTTTATTATGCTATCTTTATATCCCACTACGTAGCTGTTTTTTTCGAAAGTTTTAACTTTCGAAGGGATAAGCATCTCTTCTTTTAGTTGAAGATTATCGGCCGTTAGAGTCGATATGATTTTCCCCACTAAACTGAAACTTTTTTGAGAGGCCATTATCAATATATGCGAAAACTCTTTGGTAAGCTCTTCCAAGATTAAAAGAAGCTCTTTGTCTCCGTTGTCTATAAAAAAAGTTGCGTTTATTTTTCCTATTTTGTTTCTCACCTCTTTTTGCATATAGTCAACGAGCGGATAGTTGTATCTGATATTTTCACCTATTATCAAGAGGGCAGTTTTCATTTAATATCCTTAATTTTTTATCTTTTTGGAATAATTCGTATTATATCATAAAAGATTAATGTAATTTATCAGCGCTTCTTAATCGCTTTTTAGGTATTATTGCGCCCAATTAAAGCCATAGGAGTTTTTTAAAAATGGACTATAAAGATACTTTGCTTCTTCCAAAAACTTCCTTTCCGATGAGAGGTAATCTTCCTCAAAACGAACCTAAAAGATACAAAAAGTGGTTTGAAGAGGATAAAGTTTATGAAAAAATAAAAACTAAAAGAGAGGGAGCTCCGGTTTTTACTCTTCACGACGGGCCTCCGTATGCTAACGGTCATATTCATATAGGACACGCTTTAAATAAGATTCTTAAAGATTTTATCGTAAAGACGCACTACTTTTTCGGAGAAAACGTCAGATTCACTCCCGGTTGGGATTGTCACGGCCTTCCTATAGAGCAGCAGGTGGAACAGAAGCTCGGAAAAGAGAAAAAAGAGTCTTTGCCGATAGTTAAAATAAGAGAGCTGTGCAGAAAACACGCTTTGAAATTTATAGACATTCAAAGAGAGGAGTTTAAAAGTTTAGGAGTCGTTGCGGATTGGGAGAGACCTTACATAACGATGGATTTCGCTTTCGAAGCCGATATTTATAGGACTTTGTGCGAAGTTGCGAAAAAAGGTCTTTTGGTTGAGAGAAGCAAGCCGGTTTATTGGTCGTGGGCCGCTAAAACCGCCTTGGCGGAGGCGGAAGTAGAGTATGAGGATAAAGAGGACTATTCGATTTATGTGGCTTTCGAACTGACAAAGGAGGCGAAGGCGGCTATAGGTTTGGAGGAAGGCGATAAGGCTTCGGTGGTCATTTGGACTACGACTCCTTGGACTTTGCCGGCTAACGTGGCCGTTTCGTTAAATCCTAACGAGGAATACGTTTTAACGGAAGAGGGTTACATAGTGGCCGGACCTCTTTATGAAAATTTAAAAGAGCAAAGTATCTTAAAAGGCGATATAAAAAAGAGTTTTTCTTCAGAACTTCTTGAGAATAAAAAGGCCGTAAATCCCTTAAACAAAAGAGAGAGTCTTATAGTTTTGGGAGAACACGTTTTGATGGACGGAGGAACCGGCTGCGTTCATACCGCTCCGGGACACGGAGAAGACGACTATAAAGTGGGGCTTAAATATAATCTTGAAGTGATTATGCCCGTCGATGAAGAGGGAAAATATGACGAAACGATTGTTAAAAAATCTCTCCTTCCCGATGCTAAGAAGTATGTCGGAGAGCATATTTTTAAAGTGAACGACGAGATAGTTAAGATTTTGGAAGAAAACGGTTCCCTTTTGCACTCTCACAAATTCACTCACTCTTATCCGTTTTGCTGGAGAACCCATAAGCCGGTTATTTACAGAGCCACCAAACAGTGGTTTATCGCTATGGACAAGAAGATAGAGGGAACTGATAAGAGCGTAAGAGAACTCTCTCTTGAAGAGCTTAAAAAAATTAAATTTTATCCCGATTGGTCGGTTAACAGAATAGCGAGTATGATAGAGAATCGTCCCGATTGGTGTATTTCAAGACAGAGAGATTGGGGAGTTCCGATAGCCTTTTTCAGACACAAAAAGACGAAAGAGGTGATTTTTGACGAAAAGGTTTTGAATTTCATCGCTATGATTTTCGAACAGAGAGGCGCTGATGCGTGGTGGGATATGGAGATTAAGGATCTTTTGTATCCCGGAAGCGGATACGATCCCGACGAGCTTGAGAAAGTAACCGATATTTTGGATGTTTGGTTCGATAGCGGAAGCACTTGGAACGCCGTTTTGAAATCGAGAAGGTATGATGCCGGAGAGTATCCCGCTTCGATGTATTGCGAAGGAAGCGATCAGCATAGAGGATGGTTTCAAAGCTCTCTTTTGTTAAGCGAAACTTGCGAGGGAAGGGCTCCTTATAAAAGTGTCGTAACCCACGGTTTTACGGTTGACGAGAGGGGCGAAAAGATGAGCAAATCCAAAGGAAACGTCGTCGCTCCTCAAGATGTTTTGAAAAAGTACGGAAGCGAGATTTTAAGACTTTGGGTTGCGATGAGCGACTACACGAGCGATTTGAAAATTAGCGATAATATTTTAAAACAAATAAGCGAACAGTATAGAAAGCTTAGAAACACTTTCAGATTTCTTTTGGCTAACGTAAACGATCTTGAAACGCCTATCGAAGTGGAAAAGATGGGAGAACTCGATAGGTGGATAGTTAAAAAGGCAAAAAGCGTGTTTGACGAGGTGGAGAGACATTTTAGAAGATACGAATTTGCCAAAGGGCTTTCCATTTTGAACCATTTCGTAGCTTCCTATCTAAGCGGAATCTATCTCGATATCTCCAAAGACAGGCTCTATTGCGACGCCAAAGAGTCTATCGAGAGAGTTTCGGCTCAAAGCGCCATGGCCTTAATCGCAAACAAGATGCTTTCTTTGGTGGCTCCGATTATCACTTATACGGCGGACGAGATCGTAGAGCACGCTCCTAAAGCGATAAAAGGGGATGCGAAAGATTTTACGGATCTTTTATATTCTCCGATAGGAGAGGTTGAGAGCGATTTGGACGAAGAGTATATGATAGAGGCGAGAGAGAAGTTTTTTGAGATCGTAGATAGATTGAAAAAAGAGAAAAAGATAAAATCCACTCTCGAGCTTGTAATTCAAAGTTTTTCTAAAGAGCTTGCGAAACTTTCCGCAACCGATGCGGAGGATTGGTTTACCGTCAGCAAAATAGTTTGCGACGAGGAAGATGAACGACCTCTCGGAACTTTCGAAGTTAAGGGAGATATTTTCGCCATCTACTACAGCAAGAAACATAAATGTCCAAGATGCTGGAAATATAAAGCCGATGGCGAAGGAGAGCTTTGCAAAAGATGTAAAGAGGTTATAAATGGTTGATTTTTCCCAGCCCGTTTCTATAAAAATTATCGTCGAAACGATTATCGTTTTGCTTGTGATAACCGGTTTGGGAATTTTATTTGTTAATTATAGAACGAAAAAGATGAGGAAGGAGAATAAGTGATAACTCTAAAAGAGGCGTTAGCTCTTCCTAAAGAGGAGTTGAAAGAGGTAAAAAAGGATCTTTTGAAAAAAATAGAGGAGAAAAAGGAGATCGGGGCGTATGTGGAGCAGTTGACGGGGGAAGAGATAAACGAGTACGGAGATGGAGTTCCTATCGCTATAAAAGACAATATTCAAGTGAAAGGCTGGAGCGTTACTTGCGCTTCGAAGATACTGCAAGGATATAAAGCTCCCTATAACGCTACCGTTATAGAGAAGATGTTGAAAGCCGGGCTTTGCGCTTTCGGAAGATGCAATATGGACGAATTTGCGATGGGAAGCTCTACTGAAACGAGTTTTTACGGAAAGACGCTAAATCCTCACGATAAAAACAGAGTCCCGGGAGGAAGTAGCGGAGGAAGCGCGGCGGCCGTGGGAGCTTCGATAGCGATAGCGGCTTTGGGGAGCGATACGGGAGGAAGCATAAGACAGCCGGCCGCTTTTTGCGGATGCGTGGGAATGAAACCGACCTATTCGACCGTCAGCAGATATGGGCTTACCGCTTTCTCAAGCTCATTGGATCAGATAGGCCCTTTGACTCAGAACGTAGAGGATGCGGCGATACTTTTCGACATTATAAAGGGATACGATCCCAAAGACTCCACAAGCGCGAATATTCCTTACGAAAAAGTGAGCGATAAGTTAAATCCGGATAGAAAATTGAAAATCGCCGTTATAGAAAATTACCTCAAAGAAGCCTCCGAGGCGGTTCAGAAAAGATTTGACGAAGCCGTAAAGGCTTTGGAAAAGGCCGGGCATGAGATAATTTATAAAAATATGCTCGATTCGAAATACGACGTTGCCACTTATTACATAATAGCTACCGCGGAGGCGAGTGCCAATCTTAGCAGATTCGACGGAGTCAGATACGGCAACAGAGTCGAGAGCGCGAGTTTGAAAGAGATGTATAGAAAAACGAGGGGAGAGGGATTCGGAGAAGAGGTCAAAAGAAGAATTTTACTCGGAACTTTCGTTTTAAGTAGCGGATATTATGACGCTTACTATATCCAGGCCCAAAAAGCGAGACATCTTATAAAGAGCCAGTTTGAAGAGATTTTTAAAGAGGCGGATCTCATTTTCGCTCCGGTAACTCCGAGCGTGGCTTTTGAATTCGGAAGCAAAAAAGATCCTCTTGAGATGTATCTAAGCGACATATACACGATCGCCGTGAATCTTGCCGGTTTGCCCGCCATCTCTTTGCCGATAGGCAAAGACGATTCGGCTCTTCCGATAGGAGCTCAATTCATAGCCAAAGCTTTCGACGAGCAGACGCTTTTTGACGGCGCTCTCTGTTTGGAGAGGATTTTGTCTTAAAAAAGGCGCAAAATTTTCGCGTCTTTTTTCTCCGTCTTAATAAAACGGTTTGACGGTTTTTATATTTTGATGTTATAATATTTCCTTTAATCGTAAAAATTCAATTTTAAAAAACCTTCCAACGAGGACTTTCCCATGAAAATAAGAAAAGAGGCTTTAACTTTCGAAGACGTGTTGCTAATCCCCAAATATTCGGAAATTTTACCGAAAGAGGTTGACATTACGACCAGATTTACGAAAAATATCTCTTTGAACATACCGATAGTTTCGGCGGCGATGGATACCGTAACCGAGCATAGGGCGGCCATAACTTTGGCCAGACTCGGAGGAATAGGCGTTATTCATAAAAATATGGATATCCAAACTCAGGCTAAAATGGTTCAGATAGTAAAAAAGAGCGAAAGCGGCGTTATATTGGAGCCTATATATCTAAAACCCTATTCGACTATAAAAGAGGCTTTGGATTTGATGGCTGAGTATAGGATTTCCGGTTTTCCGGTGGTGGACGAGGATAAAAAGCTCGTGGGCATTTTAACGAATAGGGATTTGAGATTCGAAACCGATACGAATAAACTCGTTAAGGAAGTTATGACGAAAACGCCTCTCGTTACGGCTCCTAAAGGCGTAACTTTGGATGAGGCGGAGAAGATTTTTCATAAACATAAGATAGAAAAACTTCCTATCGTGGACGAACACGGAAAATTGGCCGGACTTATAACGATAAAGGATTTGAAAAAGAGAAAAGAGTATCCCATCTCCAATAAAGACAGATTCGGTCGTCTAAGAGTCGCCGCCGCCATAGGAGTCAAACAGATAGACAGAGCTAAAGCGCTTGTGGAAGCGGGAGTTGACGTTTTGGTTTTGGATTCCGCTCACGGACATTCCAAAGGGATTATAGATACGCTAAAAGAGGTGAAAGATAAATTCGAAGTTGACGTTGTAGCCGGAAATATCGCAACGGCGGAAGCGGCGGAGGATCTTATAAAAGCCGGGGCGGATGCCGTTAAGGTCGGTATAGGTCCGGGAAGCATATGCACTACGAGAATAGTTGCCGGAGTGGGAGTGCCTCAAATCTCCGCGATAGAGGAGTGTGTGGAGGTTGCGAACGAGTACGACGTTCCGGTTATTGCGGACGGAGGAATTAAATATTCGGGGGACGTCGCGAAAGCTTTAGCCGTGGGAGCGAGTTCGGTTATGATAGGAAGTTTGCTTGCGGGAACGGAGGAGTCTCCG
>CAZPVZ010000143.1:0-6009 GCA_964590185.1 uncultured Campylobacterales bacterium | reverse complement strand
ATCGCTGCAACTGATCTGTCCAAGACATTATGATCATAAGCTTTAAGCTTAAGTCTGATTTTTTCCATCTAATTCCCTCAAATAAAGAACTTGCCCCTTTAAGGGCATATTTTAGAAGACGAGATTATACTTTAAATAAGCCCTTTAGTCAATAATTTTACCTATTTTTAGGGAATATTTTTTTATTTTATTTCCTTGTAAGAAGGAAAAGTGTAAACTTTTTTTATGAATATACTTGATTTTTTATATGAAAAAGATTTTAAAAAAATAACTTTTTGGGATAGAAAAGTTTCCGTTTCGGCTAAGAAGAGTTTTATAAAGGGAGTGCCCAAAAGCGGAAAGAGCTATCTGATCTACGACTATTTAAGCAGATTTCCGAAAGATAGAACTCTCTATATAGATTTGAAGGACGAGAGAGTCGAAAAAAGCGAGATCGTTTCCCGTCTCGAAGCTTTTATAGAAAATAGGAAGATTCAAGTTTTAGCTCTCGATAATTTCGACTTTTCGTTTTCCGTTCCCGAATGCGAGGAGGTCGTGATAAGCTCCGTCGAAGGCGAAGCGCCGGAGGGATTTGAAGAGATAGAGCTTTATCCTTTGGATTTTGAAGAATTTTTATCTTTTTATAAAAAATATTCCAATCTTGAAACGGCTTTCAATCTTTACGCAAAAATAGGAACTTATCCTCAGATAGTTTTAAATCCCAAAGAGGAAGTGGTTAAGAGTTTGCAAGAGATCGTCAAGCTCTCTTTGGATGACGGTCTTAAATATAAAGTTTTCAAAGAGTTTGCTCTTTCTCAAGGAAACAAAAGGTCTCTTTTCCAGATTTTTAACAAAATAAAGGAGCGGGAGAGGATATCCAAAGATAGGTTTTATGAGATTTGCGAAGAGCTTATAAGAGAGAAGTTTATATTTTTATTGGAAAAATACGGTCAAAAAAGGGCGGCTAAAAGGGTGTTTCTTATAGATTTCGTTTTGAAAAACGCTTTCACTTTTCAGAAGGATTTTATAAAGCTTTTTGAGAACATGATATTTTTGGAACTTTTGAAAAGAAAAAAGGAGATTTTTTATCTTGAAGGAAGCGATTTTTACATTCCGAAAGAGAAGAGGGTGGTTTTGCCGATGCCGTTTTTGCCGCTCGAGATGATTAGATTGAAAGTCAAGCTCTTTTTGGAGAAGGTGGATGATGTCGATATATCTCTCGTGGAGATAATTACTTTGGGAGACGAAAATATCTTTTCGGAAAAAAAGAGAGTGTGTGAAGTGCTCTCTTTTTGGGATTGGGCTTTGAGGATGTGATGGTGACCCATAGGGGACTCGAACCCCTGTTACCGGCGTGAGAGGCCGGTGTCCTAACCGCTAGACGAATGGGCCTTCTTTTTCGGGCAATGGAATAATATAGAAAATTTTCTTAAATAATGGTAAAATCAATCTAAAAAGGTTCGGGAAATGAGGCATGTGAAATATTTTGCCATTTTGATTTTTCTTTCGTTTTTTATCTTCGGGTGCGCTTCCAAAAATGAAGTGGCCAAATCCTATTCCGTTCTCGTTACTTTTAAAACCGAAAAACTCTCTTTTAGAGATACGGGATTTTTAAAAAGCGGTCGTGATTTTTTGGATCTTGAGGTTTTTGCGGTCGGGAAACCGATAGCCAAAATTTCGATTCTTAAAGGAAGCGATAGGATATGTCTAAATAAATATTGTTTCAATAAGAAAGTTTTCAATGAAGAGTACCTCTCCCGTTACTATCCCGACTCTTTGCTTGAAAACGTTTTGAGAGGAAGAGCCGTTTTCGGCGGCAAGAACAGAGTGGAAACGAGAGACGGGTTTTATCAAAATCTTAAAGAGAAAGGAAAATACGATATCAAATATAGAGTCGAAAACGGAAAAATTCTTTTTAAGGACAGACTAAATCGAATCATCATAGGATTAAAACCGTTGAAAATGTGAAGTTTTTCCATAAAATAACTTTAAAGAGAGTTTTTTTCTCTTTATTTTCTCAGCTTATACTTGTTTTAAACTTAAAATGGTATAATCGAGCCTCATTATAAAATCACTTAGGAGAATTAAATGGGTAAATATATAGAACTAAATAAGTCAAACTTTAACGATACTGTTAAAGAGGGTGTATGCGTAGTCGATTTCTGGGCGCCTTGGTGCGGACCTTGTAGAATGATAGCTCCTATCATCGAAGAGCTTGCGGAGGACTATGAGGGAAAAGCCAAAATTTGCAAAGTAAATACGGACGAAGAGCAAGACATAGCCATACAATTTGGAATCAGATCCATTCCTACGCTTCTTTTCTTCAAAGACGGCGAAGTCGTGGATCAAATGATAGGAGCTGCGGGTAAACAAGTAATTGCCGAGAAGATAGACAGACTTTTAGGCTAATGAAACCGAAAAGGGGGAGAAGACTCTTCTCCCTTAATTATCTTTTCGCTTCTTTCTTCGGAGCCCTAATGATAGCCGGGGCTTTTGCTTACTTTAACTACAAATTCTCCGAATATAAGTTTATAGACTTTAAAAAATGGACTTTTTATAAAAAAAAGGATATATTTACTCCAAAATATGATAAATACCTCGTTTTGGTGTATAGCTCTAATCAGATAACGGCTCAAAAGGTTTTGAAAAAGATAAAAAGCGAATATCCGGTTTTGGCCGTAGATCTTTATCAAAGAAGATTCGCGGACGAGGGAAAAGTGGAGTTTATAACCAGCGGAATAAATACTCTTTTGAAATTTGTACAAAGATTCAATATATACGAAGTTCCGTCATTTTTTATAATAAAGAGAGCGAGAGGAAATCTTTATAAGCAAGATAGCGCCATTACAGTTTACGAATAAAAGGAGAACTTATGTTGGATTTGGCCATTATAGGCGGAGGTCCCGCCGGGCTTACGGCCGGACTGTATTCCACGAGAGGCGGACTTAAAAACGTTGTGATGTATGAGAAAGGTTTGCCGGGAGGGCAGATAACTCAAAGTAGCGAGGTTGAAAATTATCCCGGAATAGAGAAGGTTTTAACGGGAATGGAGCTTATGGAACCTTGGCCTAAGCAGTGTATGAGATACGGTCTTAAACATGAGATGGTCGAAGTTGAGAGAGTCGTTAAGGATGGAGAGGTTTTTAAGATTGTAAGAAACGACGGTAAAATCGACGAAGCTTTAAGCGTAATCGTATGTACCGGAAGCACTCCCAAAAAGGCCGGTTTCGAAGGAGAAGAGGAGTTTTTCGGAAGAGGCGTTAGTACTTGCGCAACTTGCGACGGCTTCTTTTACAAAGATAAGGAAGTGGCCGTTTTGGGAGGCGGCGATACGGCTCTTGAGGAGGCTTTGTATCTTGCCAACATCTGTTCGAAAGTCTATTTGATTCATAGAAGAGATAGATTCAGAGCGGCTCCTTCTACGGTTGAGAGAGTGAAGAAAAACTCCAAAATAGAGCTTATTTTAAATCATACCGTAAAAAAGGTTTACGGTTCTCAAATGGGGCTTGAGGGCGTAATCCTTACGGATAAAGAGGGAAACGAAAGAGATCTTAAGGTTCCGGGCATCTTCGTATTTGTGGGAATGGATGTCAATAACGAAGTTTTAAAGCAGGAAGACGGAAAATTTTTGTGCTCGGTAAACGAAAACGGACAGGTGATAGTTGATCTTAGAATGAGAACTGATATAAAAGGGCTTTTTGCGGCGGGAGATATAAGGATAGAGGCTCCCAGACAGGTCGTTTGCGCCGCCGCCGACGGAGCCACGGCGGCTTTGGAAGCGATATCTTATGTAGAACATTTGAAAGGATAAAGATAATGATCAAAGTCGGAATTCACGGATCGACGGGAAGGGTAGGAACTCTTCTTATAAATAATTTGGTCGGAGACAAAGAGGCTAAAATAAGCGTTTTGCATGCGATAGAGGAGTTTAAAACTCCTCCTAATATCGACGAGGGGGTTATCATAACTAACGATACGGCCACTCTTTTGGATAATAGCGACGTCGTTATAGATTTCTCTTTGCCGGTCGGGACGGAGAATCTTTTGGAAACGGCTTTGGACGGACATCCGGCCGCTTTGGTCATAGGAACTACCGGACTTTCCGCTCATCAATTCAATCTTATGCAGACCGCTTCTCAGAATATGCCTATTTTATACGCGACGAATATGTCTTTGGGCGTTGCGGTTTTGAATAAGATAGTTTATATGGTTTCCAAGACTTTGGCCAATTTCGATATAGAGATCGTGGAACAGCATCACAGATACAAAAAAGACGCTCCGAGCGGAACCGCGCTTACTTTGGCAAAGAGCGCCGCGGATGCGAGAGGTTTGGATATAGATAAAGTGAGAGTTAGCGGAAGAAACGGCGAAATAGGGGAAAGAACCAAAGACGAGATAGCGGTTATGGCTTTGAGAGGCGGGGATATCGTAGGAAGACATACGGTGGGATTTTATAACGACGGAGAATTTTTGGAGTTAAACCATACCGCTACGAGTAGAGATACCTTTGCTAAAGGGGCTATCAGAGCGGCCAAATGGCTCGTTTCCAAAGAGAACGGACTTTATTCCATAAATGATTGTTTGGGATTAAATTAAGATTTAGGAAGGATAAAGGAAAAAAAATGTGTGCAGTCGTGGGCGTTTACGATACGCCGAATGCTTCTAAAATAGCTTATTACGCTCTTTTTGCGATGCAACATAGGGGGCAAGAGGCTTCAGGCATCACCTCCAGTGACGGAAGCAAACTTTATACCATAAAAAAAAGAGGTTTGGTTACGGACGTTTTCGATGAAAACTCTTTCAAGGTTTTAAAAGGGGATATGGCGGTCGGGCATAACAGATACTCTACGGCCGGCAACGACTCCATTCTTGACGCGCAACCCATAGTCGCCAAATATAAGCTCGGAGAGATTTCCATCGTTCATAACGGAAATCTTATCAATAAGGATGAAGTAAGGCAAAAGCTTATAAACGAGGGAGCGATTTTCCAATCTTTTATGGATACCGAAAACGTTATCCATCTTATCGCAAGAAGTCAAAAAGACAGGCTCAAAGATAGAATTATAGAAGCTTTGAACGTTGTTAAAGGGGCTTATTGCTTTTTGATTCAAAGCAGAAGCAAAATGTTTGCGATAAGAGATAGATACGGCATAAGACCTCTTAGTTTGGGGAAATTGAAAGAAGGCGGTTATATAGTTGCTAGCGAAACTTGCGCTTTCGATCTTGTGGGAGCGGAATTTATAAGAGACGTCAGACCCGGAGAGATGCTCATTTTCGAAAAAGGCAAAGAGCCTACGAGCATTCAGCTTTTCGAACCGTCTCCGAGACCTTGCGCTTTCGAATATATCTATTTTTCGAGACCCGATAGCGTGGTAAACGGAAAGAACGTTTACGAAACGAGAATAAGAATGGGGATGGAGCTTGCAAGCTCGAATCTCGTGGACGCGGATATGGTGGTGCCGATTCCCGATTCGGGAGTTGCCGCGGCTTTGGGATATTCTCAAAAGAGCGGAATACCTTTCGAGATGGGGATAGTTAGGAACCATTATGTCGGAAGAACCTTTATAGAACCTACTCAAAGCATTAGGGATTTGAAAGTTAAATTGAAACTTTCTCCGATCAAAGAGGTTATAAAAGGCAAAAGGTTGGTGGTGATAGACGACAGTATCGTTAGAGGAACCACCTCGAGACAGATAGTTAAGATGTTAAGAGAGACGGGAGCTAAAGAGATACATATGAGGATAGCCTCTCCTCCGATAAAACATCCTTGCAAATACGGTATAGATACTCCGAGCTACGCCGAGCTTATAAGCGCGAATCTGAGCGAAGAGGAGGTTTGTAAATATATAGGAGCGGACTCTTTGTCTTTTTTGACGATTGACGGTCTTATTAACAGTTTGGGAAGAGATACGGACTACTCTCTTGTAAGTTTTGACGGCGATTATTTTATTCAATGAGAGAAATTTTAACGATAGGCAGATATTTTAGAAAAAAATTCGGATTTAATGTTTACAAAGTCCCGGTGAGTAT
>CAZPVZ010000142.1:0-3516 GCA_964590185.1 uncultured Campylobacterales bacterium | reverse complement strand
TCTAAGCCGTAGGTCCCAGGTTCGAATCCTGGCGGGCGTACCACTTTTTAGCGGATGTGGTGAAATTGGCAGACACGCCAGACTTAGGATCTGGTGCCGCAAGGCGTGGGGGTTCAAGTCCCTCCATCCGCACCATTTTTTCTCTTCGTTAGCGTTACTCTTCTTTTTTTGCGATGGAAAATCTTCGGTGATTTCGTATTGTCGAGTGTTTTTGTCCGTTTTGAGAGACGGATTTTAAGAAGCCGTTTGCGGGGAAAGCGTAGGGAGATTTTTTGTCGAAAAAAAGGAGGAAAGCCTCCCTTTTTTCGTTATTTTTTAATTCCGTATTTTTTCGTTAGGTTGTCAAACTCTTCGGAAGCTAAAAATTGATCCAAAACTTCGTCTCTGCTCATTCCTTGTTGGAGTTGATCTACCCAGTATTTTAATCCTCCTTGATCCGGATTTCTTCCGAAAATGGCTTTATAAGCAGTTTTTACGAACTCTTCGTCGTCGAGATTTTTGTTTTTCATCTCTTGAGAATTGAAAAATTTATGAACCAATTCCGAACCGGTTATCTCGTCGGATTGAAGCAGATTCGACCAGTAGTTGACTCCCGCCGGATCCGCGTCCCTTCCGAGCACGTATGCGTACATTCTCTCTAAAAACGCCGTTAACTCGTCTTGTTGATCGTAAGGAGCTATCGTATATTCTTCAACCGCCATATTGTTAAATTCGTTTGAGAAAGCAAATTCGTAAAATAGAAGTTCTCTCGTTAATCCCTCGTTTTGAAGTTGATTAACCCAATATTGCAAGCCTTCCGCGTCGGGTTCTCTTCCGAGAAGTATTTCGTAAGCCATCGTTACGTATTCTTCGTCGCTTAGTTCTTGTTGTTGCAATTCGTCACTTTCGAATATACTTTTTGCAACGTCCGTCGCGCTTACTTCCCCGCTCATAATTTTTTGCATCCAATAATCCGTTCCGCTCGGATCCGGTTCTCTTTTAAATGCGTGTTCGTAGAGAGTTTCTATATAGTTTTTGGCTTTGGTCGGATCAGTTTTAGGTTTTTGTCCGTGTTCCGAATCTCCGCCGCTTCCTTTATCTCCGCCGCCTTGAGCGTTTCCGCTACCTTGTCCGGAGCTTGATCCGGATCCGCTTCCCGTATCTCCGTTTAAGACGTTCGTAAAGGCGTTTAGATGGCTTTCGCTTCCCTCTTTCAGTTTTTTATAGATGGCTTTTATATCGTCGGGAGTGTTAACCATTCTCTCTTCAAGATCCGCGATATCGGTATTTTCGATATCGATTCCGACTTTTAACGCCTCTTCTTGAGACTCTTCTCCTCTCGCTATCAAAGTATTGTATAGAGCTTGAATGTTAGGATCCGTAAATACTCCCGTATCGTCCGCTACGGGAACCGATATGGAGTATCTATCAAGAAGCGCTTTTACCGCATTCATATGTTGCTGTTCCGCTTGGGTTATGTTTGAAAATATAGATAGATTCCATTTATCTCCCAATACTTTGTAAACGTCTCTTGCCATTTTCTCTTCTTGATACATATAGACAAGACCCGCTTTTTGAGCGTCGGTCAAATCGGCTACCGGATAGCTATTTACCAAATCATCATAATTGTTTCCTCCGGAATTTACGCTATCTCCGCTTCCCATTCCAGAACCCGGACCTTTTTTGTAGTCTTTCACTATGGAAAGATTGTCGTTTACGCTTAATTTATCGTAAGCCGTTGCTGAACCTGCTATGAGTGCGCTTAGCACTGCCGAAATTATTACTCTATTCATTTTTTAACTCCTTATTTATTTTTTTATTTTTATTTTTAAAGCTATACGAGAAGTTTAACCGAGAAGTGTTAGCTGAGTGTTAATAGATAGCTTTTTTCGTTAATATTTTGTTAAAGTTGGTTTAGTATCATATCTTTTCATAATTAAGATTAAAGGATAAACTATGCGTATGAAAAAAATTGCCGTTATGGCGTTTTTGATTTCCGTTAGCGTTTTGAATCTCTCCGCCGCGGTTTCCGCAAATAGCGGGGCGGTACTATTCGATAAAAAGTGCTCTTCATGCCATATAAAAACGAAACCGACTCCCGAAATCAGAAAAAATATGGTGGCTCCTCCTATAATGGGAGTTATGTTTCATGTAAAAGAGAAATATTCGAATAAAGAGGATGCCGTTAAGTTTATAGTCGATTACGTATTGAATCCTTCGCAGGATAAGGCTCTTTGTCTTCCGAAATCCATAAAAAGATTCGGTCTTATGCCTTCTCAAAAAGGAAACGTAACCGAAAAGGAGCTTAAAGAGATAGCGGAATATCTTTATGACAATTTTCCTCCCAAAGGATATAAACATCCTCAAATGATGGGAAAAGGAAAAGGGATGGGGATGGGAATGGGAATGGGAAGATAACTTTCCCCCTCCCTCTTTTGAAAAAATTTAAAATAGTAAGCTTACGGAAGCGGTTATAAGGTCGTCGTCGTAATTTGGAGTATCTTTTCTTGCGGCTGTTATGTGAAAGAGCGCCGTCGATTTGTAAATGGCGCTATAAGATAGCGCATATCCGTAGTTGTGATCTTTGTTTTCGTCTCTATCTATGTTAAAAATGGCTCTTATGTACATATCTTCGTTTAATGCGTAAGTTATTGCGTTCTCCATTCCGTAATAGTCGTTTGCGTTTTTGCTGTTTTTGTATATGAGAGAGGAATTTAGAGTGAATTTATCGAACTCCTTTTCTATCGGCACTAAAATGGAGAAACTGTTTTCTCTTTTGGTTTTGAACTTATTGTACATTATTCCTATTTTATAGCCGCCGTCGGTTTGATATCTGATGCCGCTTATAAACTGGTATAGGTCTTCGTTTTTGCCGTATCCTCCGCCCGTATGAGACGAAGAGTTGTTTTGAGAACGGTTTTGACCGTGTTGGTCGGATTCTTCCATAGGTTTGCCGTAAGAAAACAGAAAAAGCCATTTGGAGTTATAAAGATAGGAGTATTCCGCTCCTCTAAATTTCGAAAAAGATGAAGTTTGAAGCGGCGTCATATATCTTTGAGTTCTTCCGAAATTTCCCGCTTGATGGCTACCGCCTTGACCTTGCCCCTGACCGTTGCCTTGCCCTTGGGAGTGTCCTTGCCCCTGTCCTTGACCTTGTCCTTGACCTTGGCCGTATCCTCCACCTTGACCCTGTCCGTATCCTTGTCTTTTAGAATAACCTCCTCCTTGAGCGTTTCCTCTTTGCCCTTCGGAGCCGTTTTGAGGCATTCCTCCTCCTTTCAATCCGGAGTCAGCCGAGCTTTTTTCTATATTTCCAAATTGCGTAAAGGGGGAGAGAAGTCCCACTCTAATTACATGTTTGTCGTTGTTCATATTTATTTGAAAATAAGCTCTCGAGCCTTTCTGTTCGAAATAGTCCGGAGCGTTGGAGTTGCTTTGATGGTTGTAAACTTTTTGCGTAACTCCGAAGAAAGATACGTTTTTCGTTAGCGTCCCGCCCGCATAAAGTTTAACTTTTTCCGTAGTTTCGTGATTTTT
>CAZPVZ010000141.1:0-14252 GCA_964590185.1 uncultured Campylobacterales bacterium | reverse complement strand
GAAGTAAAATCCAAACTGATTACCCCAAAAGAAGATAGCCGATTGTCATCGGCTTATTATAAAGAAAAAGCATTCGTTATTTTCCCTCTTCAAAGACTTAAATGGAATAAGTGGTATAAAGCCGAAATAGAGTACGAATATGAAGGAAAAATTTTTAAAAAGGAGTGGAGTTTTAAAACGAGATCGTTAAAAGAAAAAGTTATTTTTTTGGAAAACGAGAAAAAAATATACGAAGTCGAAGCCGGAGAAAAATACGCTTTATATATAAAACCCAAAAATTGCCACGATACCGATGCCTATATAAATCATATAACGAGATATTCGGACGATACACATTTCTTAGACTTTATAGATACAAATACGGCGGTCTTACAAATAGGCAAGAATATAGGAGAAGAGATAACGGCTTATTCAAAAAACGGAAAAATATTTACTTTAAAAATAGTTTCTCCAAAAAGCAAAGAAGAGAAATTTATAACCGCTCTTTATAATAAGATCCTTTTTAGAGAACCGGAGAAAGAGGGAATCTCTTATTGGAAAAAGATATTAAAAAAAAGGAGTGCGGCTTATTTGGCAAAAAGGTTTTTCGAATCAAAAGAGTTTCAAAGCCTAAATCTCTCGAACGAAGCTTTTATAAAAACCCTTTATGAAACTCTTTTGGAAAGGGACGCGGATACAGCGGGATTAAATTATTGGAACAATTTCCTAACCGAGAATCCCTACGCAAAATCCTTGCTGTTTTACAAATTCGCATTTTCCGAAGAGTTCGAACAAATAGCCGAAAAATACGGAATAAAGGCGTTTTCGAAAGAGGATAAAGTTTCCGCTTTTATAGAGAGATTTTATATTTACGCTCTTGAGAGAGAAACGGATAAAGTCGGATACGAATATTGGAAAAAAGAGCTTTTATCGAAACGAAAAGGAGCTTTAGAGATAGCAAAATCGTTTTTTCTATCCAAAGAGTTTGCAAACAAAAAAATCTCGACGGAAAAATATATCACTATTCTTTACAAAACATTTTTCGACAGAAAACCGGAAAAAAAAGAAATCCGATATTGGCTTTTGGAATCTCAAAAAAGGGATAGAGAAGAGATTATGGAAAACTTTTTATATTCTAAAGAATTTTCGAAAATCATAAAAGAGTATGGAATATCCGTCTAAATCAAAAATCATAAGATATTCCTATTTTGGTGGTGGTGTCGGTTTTGTAAATATTTTTCTCCGGAGGAGTGTTGTCATATTTAGCTTCGAATCCTACATTAAATGCAAGTCTTGAATTTAATTTAAATATCAACTTTGTTTTCAAACCGCTTTCATAATCTTCCGTATCTTCTACGTTTCCCATTAAATACCATTTTGCAACAAAACTATTTTTTTTATCTATCTCATATTTATAATCGGCGGAAAGCTTTATGAAAGAGAGAAGTTCGTTATCTTTCTCTCCCGTATAACTGTTATATCTCATCAACAAACCGCCAAGCCCCAACAGAGTCTCTTGTTTTTCATGAATAACCTTATACCCTAAACCGAAACCGGTATTTATCTGATGTTTATAACCCTCAAATCTGTTTTTAAGATAAGAAAGTTCGAAATAGTAAAAAAGATCATCTCCATAGTAGTGCTTCAAATCAAAATAGGCTCTATATCTCTCGTTGGAAGTTTTTCCTTTCTTTTTTCCATATAAAAGATCGGTATTAAATTTTATATCGGTACTTTCAGAATATTTATAAAAAACTCTATATTCCGCATTTATCGTGGAACTTTTGGAATTTCCGGTGGTCGCTATAAAACCTCCCTCCAACGCTTGCTTCAAACTTTTACCATTATCGGCTTTTCCATACAAAAAAGAGGCTAAAAGAAAAACTCCGACAAGAGTTTTTTTCATTTCTTAATCCTTTTGTAAATAAAACTATTGCAATTTTAGCTAATAAATCTTAAAAACAAAATTAATTTACTATTTTTAAAATTTTTAAGGTATAAAATATTTTGCATTTTAAATGTTATAATTACGGGAATAAAAAGCTATGTAAAAAAGCTCTCTACCACCGTAAAAAATAGCTTAATGAGAGTTTTAAATAAATACAATATAATATGACCAATAAAATTTAATAATAAAACATCAAAAAGGAAACAAATGATTTCATGGATGCAAAAACACCGAAAATATTTGGTCGTTACGATTTGGATAAGCACAATCGCGTTCATAGGAGCGGGATTTGTGGGATGGGGTATGTATGATTATAATCTCGATAGAGCCTCTTCGATAGCAAAAGTCGGGGAAGAAAAAATTACGGTAAAAGAGTTTCAGCACGCTTACTCCAATCTCTACAACTACTACAATCAAAATCTCTTCAAAGGCACTTTAACAAAAGAGAAAGCCAAAGAGATGAAACTAGAAGAGCTTACGATAAATAAACTCATCACAGACGCATTACTAATAAATTATGCAAAAGATCTCGGCATAGGCGTATTGGATAGCGAAGTTCAAGAAAGATTAAAAAACATAGAAGCTTTCCAAAAAGACGGAGTATTTAACATAGATAGATATTTTCAAGTTCTAAAAAGTATAGGACAGCAAGCTAACGATTTCGAAAGAGGTTTGAAAAAAGAGATACTTTTAGATAAATTAAAACGGATAATATCTCCAAAAGCGACAGAAGTGGAAAAAGAAGCCTTCGCTTCGGCATTCTTTTTACAAGACAAACTCGAAGTTCAACTTCTGGACGAAACCAATTCCACGATAGAACTTGACGAAAACGAAACGAAAACTTATTGGGAGAAAAATAAAAACAGATATTTAACTAAAACAAATTATGTTGTAAACGCTATCAGAGTAGGAGTGGAAGATATCAACGTTACCGATAAAGAGATAGAAGAATTTTATAAAAGTGAGAAATTTCGTTACAAAGATAAAAAAGGCAAAATTTTACCGTTTGAGAAGGCAAAAGAGAGAGTTGAAAAAGACTTAAAGCTTAAAAAAGCCAAAAAAATAGCCTTAAAAAAATATCTTTTATTAAAAAAAGGGAAAATAGAAGCGGATGAAAAAATAACTTTAATTGAAGGTAAAGATAATTTTCCTTTTGAAAAGTTAAAA
Organism: uncultured Campylobacterales bacterium; assembly: GCA_964590185.1. Taxonomy (GTDB): domain Bacteria; phylum Campylobacterota; class Campylobacteria; order Campylobacterales; family JAADDG01; genus JAADDG01. Next base: position 11,158 of record CAZPVZ010000141.1, on the reverse strand, counting down.
AATGCTAAAAAAGGAGATATTCTTAAACCTATTAAGGAAAAAAATGGATATTTAGTTATAAAATTAGGTATAATTAATTTACCGGAACCTATGAAATATGAAGAAGCCAAAGATTTAGTTAAAAAAGATTTGATTAAAGAAAAAAAAGTGGAACTTCTTAAGAAAAAGGCTTCTTTAGCCGTTAAAAATTTCAAAGGCAAAGATATAGGTTTCGTAGGAAAAACCGATTATAAAAAACTGGAAAGTTTGGGCTTAACGCCGGAGGAAGCGGCGGATTTTTTAAACAGAGTTTTTTCCACCAATTTCTCCATAGGCTTTTACGTATTCGGAGAAAAAGCCGTTTTATATAAAATAGTGGAACAAAAATTGTTCGACGAAAATAAATTAAAAGAAAATGAAAAATTGTTAGTAAAAAATATTAATGGCATTAAAGAATCAATTATAGAAAATTCTTTAATAAGAAAATTACAACAAAAATATAAAATTGAAAGATTTTACAAAAATTAAAAAAGTATTTAGAAGGATTGATCGTTGAGCACTACAATATTAGGTATCGATATAGGCTCTACAAAGATTTGCGCCATCATTGCGGAACACAGAGAAGACGGCATTAAAATACTCGGATCCGGAATAGCCAAATCAAAAGGTCTGAAAAAAGGAATAGTTACAAATATAGAACACGCTTCCAAATCGATAAAGAACGCGCTCAACGATGCTAAAAGAATAGCGGGAATTCATTATGAAAAAGTTATAGTTTCCGTCTCCGGAGCAATGGCTAAAGGAGTAGACAGTTACGGAGTCGTAAACGTTCCGACCGGAGAAATAGGAATAAAAGAGATAAACAGAGCCATCCAGATGGCAAATCACAATGCAAATATCTCTCACGATTACGAAAGAATTCATCTACTGCCTTTTAATTTCAAAGTTGACGAACAGGAATTTATAGAAGATCCTTTAGGAATGAGCGGAACGAGACTCGAAGTACAAGCCCATATCATAGCCATTCAAAAATCTGCTCTCGGAAATTTAAAAAAAGCCGTTAAAGGAGCCGGCTTAGAAATAGACAATATAGTATTAAGCGGTTATGCTTCCGCAATAGCCGTTTTGAAAGAGGACGAAAAAGAACTCGGCGCCGCGGTTATAGATATGGGAGGAGCCACCTGCAATCTGGTCATACATCTTGGAAATTCCATCAGATACAACGACTTTTTGGGAGTCGGTTCCAACAATATAACAAACGATCTCTCTATGGCTCTTCATACCCCTTTGCACGCGGCGGAAGAGATAAAAATAAACTACAAAAAACTGAAAGAGAGCGGACAAGAAGTCATAGAACTTCCGAGAATAGGAGACGAAAATTTCACTCACGAAGTCTCTTTTGAAATCATCTCTAACGTTATTTACGCGAGAATAGACGAAACTTTGATGATATTGGCAAAATCGATAGAAGATAGCGGTTTTAAAGAGAGCATAGGATCGGTAGTGTTAACCGGAGGATTTACGAAATTTGACTCATTAAGAGAAATGGCGATGAACGCTTTCGACGACAAACCGGTCAGAATAGCAAAACCAAACGAGACGGAAGGTTTTTTCGAAGCTTTAAGAGAGCCGTTTTTTTCAACCGCCGTAGGACTTATTTTATACGGAGCGGGCAAATTTACCCCTTACGAGATAGATTCCAACAATAAACTAAGATACAAAGACGAAAAGATAGAACCGAGCAAAAATATACAAAATATTATAGAAACGGAAAAAGATGAAAAGGAGAGCGACCTAAAAAGCGATTTAACGATAGAAGAGGGATATGAAAAAGAACCTATTACCGACATAGTGGAATATGAAGAGAGCTACGGTCTCAAAGAGAGGCTAAAAAGATTTTGGAATATGATTACACAACTATTTTGAGGAGAGAGAAAATGGAAAATTTTACGATAGAAGAGACACGCTCCCCGATAGATATCTTGGGAGCTAAAATAAAAGTGGTCGGAGTCGGCGGGGGCGGAGGCAATATGCTAAACCATATGAAAGAGATAGGAATAGACAGCAACATAGAACTTATAGCCGCCAATACCGATTCTCAAGCTCTAAGCCTATCAAAAGCCGACGTTAAACTCCAACTCGGAGAGAAGAAAACCAAAGGTCTCGGAGCCGGAATGGTACCGGAAGTCGGAAGAGAAGCGGCGATAGAGAGTTATGAGGAGATAAAACAGAGTCTAACAAACAGCGATATCGTCTTCATAGCCGCTGGTCTGGGAGGAGGAACCGGAACCGGAGCGGCTCCCATAATAGCTCAAGCGGCTAAAGAGATAGGAGCTTTAACGGTATCCGTGGTTACAAAACCTTTCAAATTCGAGGGAAGAAAAAGAGCCAGACTCGCAAAAGACGGAATAAACGAACTTAAAAAAGAGAGCGATTCGATAGTCATCATTCCAAACGATAAACTTCTCTCCATAGTCGATAAAAATTTGGGAATGAGAGAGAGTTTCAAACTCGTTGACGAAATATTGGCAAGAGCGGTTATAGGAATGAGCTCGGTAGTTCTAAACGCTGGAGAAAACAACATCAACCTCGACTTTGCGGACGTTCAAACCGTAATGGGACACAGAGGAATGGCGTTGATGGGTATAGGAGAAGCCTCCGGAGACAACGCCGCGATAGAAGCTATACGAAGTGCGATAGAATCTCCGTTACTTGATAATATGTCCATAAAAGGAGCGATGGGAGTATTGATCCATTTTCAAATGCATCCTAACTTCCCGCTTATGCAAGTTACCGAAGCTATGGACGAAATCGAATCGAGCGCCGACGAAGAAGCAGATATCATTTTCGGAACAACATATGACGATACCTTATCGGAAGACGTAATAAAAATTACGATTATAGCAACCGGTTTCGAATCTCAAGAGAGCGAAGAGGAAGACAAAGAGAAAATGCATCTTTTGGGACAAAAAACTAAAAAAAGCGACAAATACAGCCAAATTAGAAAAGTGAGCGGAGGATACGAAGGCAAAGAAGATATTTTGGACATTCCGACCTTTTTACGAAATCAAATGGATTAACTCTCTTTAAACTCAAGAAAGATTTTTTAAACTTTCTTCTCTCTCTTCTCCTTTTTTTTTCTTATTTTATTAAATATTAAATTTGTTTAACTATAATTTTTTATACAACTTCTTTAAAAATAATCTCCTAAGGAAAAATTATGGTTAAACATCTTGTTTTCATATCTTTTTTTCTTCTATCCTTATCTTTATCGGCAACTCCCTTGGAAGAAGAGCTTTTAAAGTGTTATAAAGTATCAAATGATTCTCAAAGACTTTTATGTTACGATATGATCTCTTCATCTTTGCAACAAGAACACAGTAAACTTAAAAGTATAGGGAAATGGGACGTAAAACTAAAAATCGATCCTTTAAGCCAAAAAAAATTTTTCCTTCTTTCTTTGCCTGCGGATATAGGACACGGTAAATGGAACAAACCGGTAACTTTACACATAAGATGTGAAAAAAATAAAAGAATTTTATTTATCGATTGGAAAAATTTCGTTCAAAGCTCTCCTATTATTTTAAAAATCGACAATAAACTATATAATAAAAAAAGATGGAAAGTTTCTAAAAACGGTAAAATAACCTACTATTCCGGAAAAAGCGAAGTTCTTATAAAAAGACTCCTAAAATCACGAAAACTCAGCGTAAAAAGCAAAATTATAGACTCCTCTCCTTCATTAGCTATTTTTGATATCTCCGGACTCAAAGATGTTTACGACTCCATACAAAATCTTTGCGAAATGGAATAGTTTTTGCTTATCACATTGAAAATATTTAATAATTAAAACTTTTATAATATTACTGTGTAATAATTAATTATTAAAAAAGGGGAGTCGTGGTAACAAAAGAGAAAATAGAACGATATATAGAGAAAGTTCCTCCTATTCCTAAAGAGTTACAAAGATGTATAGAATCGGTAGAAAAAGGAGATCTAACAAAAGCGGCTAAAATAGCCTCCGAAAACAGAGCGATCTGCACATATCTAATAGAGACGGTAAATCGTCCTATTTTCGGATTTTTTAGAAATAGAGTCGAAAATATAAGCCAAATTTTCGGAATATTAGGACTTACGACGGCTAAACAACTTCTTTACGCCTATTTAAACACTCTTCTTCTTCCGTCCAAATGGCGGGTTTTCGAGCTTGATAATACATCTTTTTTTAAACTTCAATCCGATTTGCTTTTTTATTGGAATAAAATATTGGAGTTTGAAAAAAATGAAGAAGATCATTTAAAAATCGCTATCAACTTTATCCCCTCGGCAATTTTCGTAGCGGAAGAGATGTTTAAAGAAAATTTCGAAGAATTTGCCATTATTAAACAGGTAAAAGAGATAAATTATAATGAAATGTTACAAAAATTCACAGGAATGAATCTGTTTGATATTTCTTCTCTAATTTGCAAAAAATGGAATATGCCCCAACCGATTATACAGTTACTAAAGGATTTGGGAGAATTGGATGCAAGTGATGAAAAATACGGAAAATTCGTAAGATATATGCATCTGCTTCTCTTTTTCGAATTTAGCAAACCGCTCTACATACAAGCCGGATTAAACGATTTTATCGAATTTCATCCGGATTTCGTAGAAGAGGTGTATCAAAATTTTAATCAAATTGTAGGACTTTATGAAACCTGTAATTAAAAATCAAACGGCTTTTTTCAATCCTCAAGGATTTTTAGACGGAAATAACGCTCCTTTTATCATAGATTCGAACGATCGCCGCCTCATAAAACATAAAAACGATATAAAGGCGGTACTGGTTTCTTTAAAAAAAGTAATATTTTTTAATAAAAACGGTCTCTCTATCATTTTAGACATTCTCCACGATATAGCCAAATTTAAAAAAAACGGCATCATCATAGGATTTACCGATTACGACAAAAACAAATTCGAATCTATGAAAAAAATTTTTAAAAAAAGCGCCAATTTCAACCTTTTCGAAAATCAAGAAGTAGCCTCTTTATTGATAGACGAAGTCAAAGAAGAAGATAAGAACAAAAGAGTATTGGTATGGAACGAAGATAGCGAACAAAAAAACATCTTAGCCGTCGAGTTGATAGAGAGAGGTTATTCCACAACAATCGCAAAAGATAAGGGAGATTTCATAGCGAGGAAAGATAATTTCGACATTGCGATAGAAAACAGCTATCTGGGACTTTACAATCAAAAGATAGTAGCGAAAATTAAAGACAATATCATAATATACATCTTAAGAGATTTTATAGACTCCGAATTTTCCAATATGTTCGACATAGGATACCATTACAACCTTTTACGAGTGGGATTTAAACTCTTCGTTTTCGATATGAGCTCCGTATCATCCGTCAATATCCACGGCATAAACTTTTTAGCCAAATTGGCAACCGGCGGAGCGGAATACGACGCTCTTTTCGTAGTAATAGGCTCAAACGAACATAAAATGACAAAAGCTTTCAAAGAAACTTTAGAAGATGCCGGAATTTTATTTTACGAAAATATGCAAGCTCTTTTAAAAGATGAAGAAACCGTAAACGAAGCTATGAAAAACTCTCCGACCGTTCAGAAAAATTCCCAAGGCATAACCAAAGAGATCGTAAAAAATCTCCCGATATTTATAAATTCGACGATAACGACGATAGAGGTTATGTCCAACATAAAAGCCGAAAAAAAAGCCGTAAACGCAAAGGAGATGGAGATAAAAGGTACGGACTTAAACGAGTATTTCGCCGCAACTTTGGGAATATACGGCTTTTTCGAATGCAAAATCATTCTCGTTTTTTCAAAAAAATTGATAGAGGAAAGCTGTAAAATCCTAATAGACGAAAACGAAGAGCTAACCGACGCTCTGCTTTTAGACACTCTCGGAGAGTTCGTAAACATCATCGGAGGAAAGACTAAAGCGGAACTTGCCAAAAAAAACATAGACATAAACATAACTCTTCCCCGAACCTACAAAGACATAAAACTGCTTCAAGAGGAACAAAAAGGCAAAAAAGGAATACAAATCGATTTCGAATTTAACAAAGAGCCTTTTTACTTCTATATAAGCAACTCTTACTAAGATTTACAGTAAAATTATAAATTAAAAAACAAACTTTTCTCCTAAAAGGCAGTAAATGAGTAAACCCTCCTTTACCCATCTCCATCTTCATACCGAATACTCTTTGCTTGACGGAGCCAATAAAATAAAGCTTCTCGCAAAAAAAGTCAAAGAGCTCGGTATGAATTCGGTAGCGATAACCGATCACGGTAATATGTTCGGAGCGATAGAGTTTTACAAAACTATGAAGAGCGAAGGGATAAAACCGATAATAGGACTTGAGGCGTATCTGCACAATCAAGAGGATCTCGCCGATAAAAGCACGAAGCAAAGATACCATCTGTGCCTTTACGCAAAAAACGAAATCGGCTATAAAAACCTTATGTATCTCTCTTCTCAAAGCTACATAAAAGGCTTTTACTATTATCCGAGAATCAACAAAAAACTACTGAAAGAGCACTCGGAAGGTCTCATATGCTCCTCCGCCTGTCTTCAGGGAGAGATAAACTGGCATCTTAATTTAAACAACCAAAGAAACGTAAATTTCGGCGCAAAAGGATACGAAAAGGCAAAAGAGATAGCTCTTTGGTATAAAGAGGTTTTCGGAGACGATTTTTATTTGGAGCTTATGAGACACGGGATAGAAGATCAGCACTACATAGACGAAGCGGTTATAAAACTCTCTCTCGAAACGGGAATAAAAATAATAGCCACAAACGACACGCACTATCTCGAAAAAGATCTTGCGGAAGCTCACGAAGTTTTTATGTGCATAGCGATGAACAAGGAGTTTGACGATCCGAATCGTCTAAAACACTCCGTGCACGAATTTTATCTGAAATCTCCCGAAGAGATGGCAAGACTCTACGCCGACATTCCGGAAGCTTTGGAAAATACTCAAGAAATCGTCGATAAATGCGATCTGCAACTAAATCTCGGCAACCCGACTCCTCCGAATTTCAAATTCGTAAAAGAGTACGCAAAAGCCGAAGGGCTAGACATAGAGACGGACGAAGAGTATTTCGAATACAAATGCAAAGAGGGTTTGAAGGAGAGATTGAAACTCGTTCCCAAAGAGAAACACAAAGAGTACGAAGAGAGACTTAAATACGAAATAGACATCATAAAAAAGATGAAATTTCCCGGCTATATGCTGATAGTTTGGGACTTTATCAGGGAAGCTAAAAAATTGAAAATCCCGGTCGGTCCCGGAAGAGGTTCCGCCGCCGGAAGTTTGGTCGCGTACGCTTTGAAAATAACGGATATAGATCCTATGAAATACAATCTCATCTTCGAAAGGTTTCTAAATCCCGAAAGAGTGAGTATGCCCGATATCGATATAGATTTCTGCCAAACAAGAAGAGGAGAGATCATCGACTACGTAGTTAACAAATACGGCAGAAACAACGTCGCTCAAGTCATAACGTTCGGTAAACTTTTGGCAAAGGGAGTTATAAGGGACGTAGCGAGAGTTTTGGGAGTGCCCTACTCGGAAGCCGACAAAATGGCTAAACTGATTCCGGATGAACTGGGAATAACATTAAAAAAAGCTTACGAGAAAGAACCGAAAATAAAAGAGCTTATAGAAACGAATCCTCAAGCAAAAAGAGTGTGGGATTTTGCCTTAATTTTGGAAGGCTTAAACAGAAACGCCGGTATGCACGCCGCGGGAGTCGTCATAAGCAACGAAGAGCTTTGGAACAAAGCTCCCATTTACAAGCCTCCGGGCGAGGATCATTTCGTAACTCAATATTCGCTTAAATATCTTGAAGACGTAGATCTTATAAAATTCGACTTTTTGGGACTTAAAACGCTAACGGTTATAGACAACGCCTTAAAACTTATAGAGAAAAGATACGGAAAAAAGATAGATTTTAACGCCGTAGATATAAACGATCCCGAAGTTTACAAACTGATTCAAAGCGGAGAGACCATAGGACTATTTCAGATAGAGTCTTCCGGAATGCAGGCTCTAAACGAGAGATTGAAACCTACAACCTTCGAAGACATCATCGCGGTTTTGGCTCTTTACAGACCGGGACCCATGGAATCGGGAATGCTTGACGATTTCATAGACAGAAAACACGGAAGAGCCCCCATTACCTATATGTTTCCGGAACTCGAACCCATCCTAAAACCGACCTACGGAGTTATCGTCTATCAAGAACAGGTTATGCAGATAGTGCAGACGATAGGAGGTTTTACGCTCGGAGAAGCGGATCTCGTTAGAAGAGCGATGGGTAAAAAGATAAAAGAGGAGATGGACAGATTAAGGGGAGAATTCGCAAACGGCGCCGAAAAGAAGGGGTTTGACAGGAAAAAGGCGGAGGAGCTTTTCGATCTTATCGTAAAATTCGCCGGATACGGTTTCAACAAATCCCACTCCGCCGCCTACGCAATGATAACTTTCCAAACGACATATCTAAAAGCCCATTATCCCCAAGAGTTTATGGCGGCTCTTTTAACGAGCGAACAGGACAATACCGATAAAATCGTAAAATACATAGACGAGGTAAAAAGATTAAAAATAAAACTCCTCCCTCCCGACATAACGAAAAGCCACATAGAATTTACGGCTTTGGAAGATAACGGGGAAGAAGCGATACTTTTCGGACTCGGAGCGATAAAGGGAGTGGGAGAAAAAGCGATAGAGAGCATAATAGAAGCAAGAGAGGAAAAGCCTTTTAGCGATCTAAGCGATTTCGTATCCAGAATCGATATGCAAAAAGTGAACAAAAAAGTTTTGGAATCTCTAATAAAATCGGGAGCCATGGATAGTTTCGGCTACTCAAGAAGAGCTCTTTTGGAGCAGATAGAAAAAATCGTCGAAACGGGACAGGAAGCCGCAAGAGCCAAAAAGATGGCGCAAAATTCTCTTTTCGGCGAAAGCGAAGAGATGCTTACCATTAAGCTCGAGATAGAAAATCTACCCGAATACGATTTAAAAAAGATTTTGGAGCTTGAAAAAGAGAGTTTGGGATTTTACGTCTCCGGACATCCTCTCGATTCTTACAGAGACGAGATAGAGAAGATAAACTATACTCTCTCAAGCGAACTCGACGAACTCGGAGACGGAAGCAAAGCTCTTTTGATAGGCAAAATAGAAGAGATAAAAACGAAAATCAGCAAAAAGGGCAACAAATTCGGGATAGTCAATCTTTTGGACTTTCACGGGAACATAGAGCTTACCGTCTTTGAAAAGATGCTAAACGAACTTGAAAAAAGAGATTTGGACAAACCTCTCGGATTTAAGGTGGAAATCAGCAAAGACGAGCAGTTTACGAGAATGAGAGTTTTAAAAATAGTCGAATTGGAAGAGGCGAAAAAAGAGAAGGTCGAAATCAAAAGGGAAGAGAAACCGGCCGAACCGATTCAGATCAAAATAACTTTAAGCGAAAACAAAGAGATTTTGGACAAACTTTACGAACTTATAACGAAACATCCCGGAAATCGTCCCGTTCATATAATAATTTCTTCTAAACTTCAAGATGTTATAATAGAATCATCTTTTAGAGTAAACGAAAACATCAAAGAGAGTTTAAACGAAATAGCGTCGATAGAAGCGGCATAAAGGAAACGGTTTGAGAGAAAGAATATTTTTATCGCCTCCCCATATGGGAGGAAACGAGTTAAAATATATAAAAGAGGTTTTCGAAAGCAACTATATAGCTCCGTTAGGGGCGTTCGTAGATAGATTCGAAAAGAGCGTAAAAGAGTACACTTCGGCAAAAAACGCTCTTGCGCTCTCTTCGGCTACGGCGGCTTTGCATTTAGCCCTTAGAGTGCTTAACGTAAACGAAGAGGACGAAATTTTGGCGTCCACTTTCACTTTCATAGGCTCCGTAGCTCCCATTCTTTATCAAAAAGCGACGCCCGTTTTCATAGACAGCGATTACGAGAGCTGGAATCTCGATCCGAACCTTTTAGCCGATTACCTGAGAAAAAAAGCAAAGAGCGGCAAAAAGATGCCAAAAGCCCTTATCCTTACGCACCTCTACGGGCAAAGCGCCAAAATAGAAGAGATAGTTTTAACTTGCGAAAAATACGGAGTGGTCTTGATAGAGGACGCGGCTGAATCTCTCGGAGCCACTTACAGAGGAAAACATACCGGAACTTTCGGGAAAATGGGCGTTTACTCCTTCAACGGAAACAAAATCCTAACAACGAGCGGAGGCGGAATGCTTGTCGGGGAAGATAAAAAACTGATAGAGAAAGCAAGATTTCTATCCACTCAGGCAAGAGAACCCTATCTGCATTACGAACACGAAACATACGGCTACAACTACCGCCTAAGCAACGTTTTAGCCGCCATCGGCGTGGGTCAGATGGAGGTTATAGAAGAGAGAGTGAATAAAAAAAGAGAGATTTTCAACTGGTACAAAGAGTTTTTGAAAGATACGGAAGAGATAGAGTTTATGCCGGAAATTCCCTTTAGCAGAGGAAACAGATGGCTAACCACGATCGTTTTCAAAAAAAGCGATCCTTTGAAAGTGGTGGAGAAACTCGAACGAAACAATATAGAATCAAGACCCCTTTGGAAACCGATGCATCTTCAGCCTCTATTTAAAGATGCGACTATCGTAAACGGAGGCGTAAGCGAAGATCTTTTCAAAAGAGGATTATGCCTTCCGAGCGGAACGGCTATGAGCAAAGAGGAGGTTTACGAAATATCCTCTTTGATAAAAGAAGCGATAGGATAAGGATATGCCTTTAAAACCGACTCCTTTAAAAAGGATGATATTTTTTATAATAGCCGATTTTTTACTATTCGTATTCTCTTTTTATCTCTCCTATCAACTTAGATTTAATTTCAGAGTTCCCCAAAATTTTATGGAGAGTTTCTATCACCTTTTCCTTTTTAACGCTTCAATCAAAATATTATTTATGTATATATTTAGAGTCTATCACGTCTCTTGGAGATATTTCGGACTTCACGAAACGAAAAACATACTAAAAGCCATCTTTATAGGAGAGTCGTTATTTATAGCTTTGCTTCTTATCTTTTATCAAGGATTTTTCGCAAGAAGCATAGCCATAATAGATTTAATCGTCTCTTTCGTTTTGGTAGGAGCTTTAAGAATCTCAAAAAGA
>CAZPVZ010000140.1:0-6607 GCA_964590185.1 uncultured Campylobacterales bacterium | reverse complement strand
CTCTCCTCCTTTATCTCCTGCGTATGAGAGAGAAAATGCCGTTAAAAGACAGCAAAACAGAATTACTCTTTTCAACATCCCTTTACCTTTCAAACTCTTTTTTTATTTTCAGATAAAACCACTTAACATTTAATTACTAATTAAAGAACAAATTTTCTTTAAGAGTGATTTTTATATAGAGAATCGTATTGAAAAATACTTTATAAATCAACAAAAATGGAGGTTGATTTAATTTTACTATTTCATAAAAATTTTACGATTTTAACCGATTTTTAATAGTGTGAAAATATCATGAAAAGATGAGGAAAAATTATGAAAATTGCTGGACGGTTTTTCGGCGGATGGCTTGTTGCGCTTTTGCTTGTTTTCCCTTCTTTCGTTAAAGCGGGGGAGGATTACGCTCTCTCTTTCGTAGATAGACTTTACGAAAACGTTTTGAATAGGAAAGCCGATACCGAGGGGGCTTTATACTGGAGTTTTCTTTTAAAAAACGGGAAAACGGCTTCCGAAATAGCTAAAGAGTTTTTTAGAAGCGAAGAGTTTTTAAATTCGGGCGTTTCGGATAGGGAGTACGTAAAAAGGCTTTATAGAGTCTTTTTGGATAGGGAACCGGATAATGAAGGGCTTGAATATTGGACGAAGATGCTTGAAGAAAATAGAGTTAAAAGAGATCAGATATTTTACAATTTCGTTTTTTCGAGAGAATTTTCTCTGCTTAGTTTGGAATACAAAATAAGAGCTTACGATCAAAAGGACAAACTCTACTCTTTCATAGAAAGATTTTACGAGCTGATTTTGGATAGGATCCCTTCTCCTTCCGAAGTCGAATATTGGTATGAAAATCTGAAAGACGGCAAAATGACTCCGAAATTCGTAGCCGGAGGATTTTTATACTCGGAAGAGTTTTTGAAAAGGAATTTAAGCAACGAGGAGTTCGTTAGGGTATTGTATCAGGCGGTTATGAACAGGCCTGCGGAGGAGGAGGGGCTTAGATTTTGGAGCGAGCGGTTAAATAGCGAAAAAATGTCTAAGAATATGGTGATAGACTATTTTCTAAACTCGAAAGAGTTTGAGAATCTTTGCGAAAACTATCTTAAGTTTAACGATTTTTTAAAGAGTTTGAAAGGGTTGAATCTTGAGATAGGCTCTTTTTCGTTGAAGGACGAGGAGGGAAGAGAGTTTGTTTTCCGAAAAACCGAAATATCTCTTCTTCCTAACGAGGAGCAGTATATATATGTCGATTTGGCTACCAAAAAGGTTCACAGATTCAAACACTGCTATCATGACGGAGGAATTTTGCTCGGTTTCGTAAAAACGGACGAAAACTCCACTTCGAATATCATTCCGATAGATCCCTCTCTTCCTCAAACGGGGATAAAGAAATTTTTGAAAAAACTCTATAGCGGAGAGAAGGTTAAAGTGGCCGTTTTGGGAGACAGTCTCTTCAGACCCGATACCGGAGAGGGAAACAGGTGGCTTGATAGGCTTTTCAATCAAGAGGACGAGGATAAAACTTTTCTGCTTCCTCCCAATGTGAGCGTGGAGAATTTTTCCGTCGGGGGAGAGACTCCGATGTGGGGAGCCGCTCAGCTTAGTTTGAGCGTTTTAACTTCCGGTTTTATAGATGAGGGCGGAGAGGTTTACAGCGCGAGAGTGGGGAGAATATCCTCTCTTTATTATAAGGAAATCAATAAGGACCTCTATAAACCTTCGAAATTCGACGAACTTTTGACTGAGGATTTCGATCTTTACGTTATAGGCCTCGGAGTCAATTTGGGGATCAGTTATCACGATATAGATTTTCTTTACGCTAAAGAGTTTTTCGAGATGATGATAAGAAGATTGATAAAAAGCGGTAAAGAGGTCGTGATAATGACCGAAAGCAACAACGCAAAGATTCATGATTATCACACCGACGTAACCGATTGGCAGATAGAGATAGCGAAAAAATACGGGTGCGGTTTGGCAAACAGTTGGGATTACACTTACGAAGCGGCGAAAGAGGGAGAAGATATTTGGACGCAAGATACGATTCATATGAACGATAAGGGACAAGTTTTGTACGCAAACGCTCTCTATTCCGTTTTTACCGATTTATCCTTAAAAGAGAAACCTAAGGGATACGATAAAGTTTTTATGGACGAAAGTTTTCCGAGCGCCATGGAGAGCCTGTTTTATACTCCCGATATCGGAGGGGGAGCCGAATATGTCGATTATACGCTAAGCTCCGGAGCGGAAAATCTCTATCCTCCGAAAAGACACGGATACGATAAGGTTTGCGAACTTCCGGAAGGGGCTTGGGCGGTTTTTTATCATCCCTTCTCGAAGGGAGCCGCTTTGCTCGTGCAGACTAAAGAGCCTTTTAAGGCCGAAGTTAGGGATGAAAACGGAAATTTGATAAAGGAGATAGAATTAAAGGATAGTTTTCTCTCTTTTCATACCATCCCTATATTGATTCCGTTGGATTTAAGAGAGGGGGATTTCTCTTCTCACGCATGGAGGATAGAGGTCGTAAGCGGAACGATGAAACTATACGCCCTTTTAGCTTTAACGAAAGAACTTGAAGAGATAGGTTTTGAAGAGGTTGATAAAATCGGAGAGGGATGGAGATATGAAGATAACGTTACCTCTTTTTATCGGGTTCCGAGGATTCTTTATACCGATAATATCGGAGACGAACTCGAGATAGAGTACGAAGGAAGAGCCTTGAATATCTTGATAGCTAAAGGAGAAAGCGGAGGGGTGATAGAGATTTACGAAGACTCGAAACCGGTCGGGAGAAAAGATCTCTATTTTTACGATCCGTATGATTCTTACGACGGGGATAAAGTGATTTCGCTAACGATCGGCGATTATAAAAGAGAGAGCGCGAAACATAAGGTTAGAATCAAACTCGCGGGAAAAAGCGAATATGCCGATTCTCCTTCCGAAAATTCTCATAGAGTTTCGATATACGAAATTTATAAGATTACGGATTAAAATCCTTCGCATACGATATCGAAAAGGAGGTTTACCTCCTTATCGCTAAAATATAGGGTGGAGTGATTTTCGAAAAGCTCTTTTAATCTCCATTTATCGAAAATTTTGCCGGAGGCGCACTCTTTGTGAGCGGTTAAAAATCCTCTTACCAACACGCTTTCTCCCATTATGGAGCCTTCACATACGAAACATTTGAAATCTTTATGCAGCCGCCCTTCGAAAGAGAGAAGTTTCGTATAAGATTCTATTATGATTCTTTTAGGATTTTGTTTTTCCCATTTTAGAGTGTCCGTTTCCAAAAGGTTGAAATAAAAATCCTCCACGTCCTCTATCCCTTTTAGATGATTATAAAGAAGTCTTATATAAGTTTGCCAAAGGTAAGCTTTCGTATGGTCGTAAAGCCACGGAAATCCGAGATGCGAAACTCCTCTAAGAAGCGGAAGTTTGGCCCTGTTGGCGGAGTCTATTTCAAAATCTATCTTATAACCCACTTGAATGGTGCTGTGTCTCGCACCGTAGAACCTGTAAAGAGTTTTGAGCTTTCTTTCCGTCAAAACATAGACTATCAGATCTTCGTCTTTTACCGGAAAGATATTCAAAATGTAACCTTGCATACTATATTCTACCTAAAGAGAAGTAATTTATCAAATCTTTAATCTTTCTTAGTTATAATCGGTCAATTTTCTAACCAGTTTATTAAAAAGGTTGTTACATGGATCTGCTTACAAGCTTTAAAGACAATTGCGGTTTCGGACTTTTAGCAAATATTAACAACATTCCGTCTCATAAAAATCTTCAAGACGCCATTAAGGCTCTTGAGAGAATGATGCACAGGGGCGCCATCGCCGCCGACGGTAAAAGCGGTGACGGAAGCGGACTGCTTTTGTCGATGCCGATAGAGTTTCTAAAAAAGGTTGCTAAAGAGGAAGCCGGTATAGATCTGCCCGAGCAGATAGCCGTGGGTATGATCTTTATGCAAAATTACAATCAACAGGAAGTTATAAACGAGATTTGCGCCAAAAACGATTTGAAAGTTCTCTTTTACAGAGACGTTCCGATAGACACTTCGGCTCTCGGACAGCAGGCTTTGGAGACTCTTCCGAGGATTATGCAGGTCTTTATAACTCCGAACTCTTTGGTTGCTACCAAGAGGTTCGAGGCTCTTTTATATTTGACAAGAAGAGAGATAGAAAACGCTTTGAAAGACGACAAAGATTTTTATATAGCCTCCTTTTCCAATAAAGTCATCTCTTATAAAGGGCTCGTGATGCCCACTCATATAAAAACTTTCTATAAAGATTTGAGAGATGAGGATTTTAAGATAAGTTTTGCGCTTTTTCACCAAAGATTTTCTACGAATACTCTTCCGGAGTGGAGGCTTGCTCAGCCTTTTAGGACTCTTGCGCACAACGGAGAGATAAATTCCATCTCCGCAAACAGATATAACGTGCAGATGAAAACGGAGGATATCAGAAGCGACGTCTTTTCCAAAGAGGAGCTTGAGAGAATTTTTCCGATTACTCAAAAAGGGATAAGCGATAGCGCGAGCTTGGATAATATGTTTGAATTTTTGATAGTTAACGGAATGGACTTTTTCAAAGCGGCGCGCGCTTTGATTCCGGCTCCTTGGCAGAACGCTCCTCATATGGATTCCAAACTCAGGGCTTTTTACGAATATATGAGCACCTGTTTCGAAGCTTGGGACGGTCCCGCGGCGGTATCCTTGACGGACGGAAGATATATAGGATGTATTTTGGACAGAAACGGTTTGAGACCCGCAAAATACATCGTTACGAAGGATGATAGGATCATAATTACGAGCGAATACGGGGTTTTGGATATCGAAGAGGATATGATAGTCGAGAGAGGAAAACTCCAAAGCGGCCAGATGATAGGCGTCGATTTGAAATTCGGTAAGGTTATGAAGCCCAAAGAGATAGACGACTATCTTAAAAACTCCAATCCTTACACCGAATGGCTTATGCAGAATATGACCTATTTGCAAGAGTTTATAGATATGCCTTTTTCGGATTTTTCCGCATACGCCGTTAAAGATTTGAAGAAAAAACAGAGATATTTCAATATAACGGAAGAGACGATAGAGATGGTTATAGAGCCGATGATAAAAGACGGAAAGGAAAATACCGGCTCTATGGGAGACGATACGCCGATAGCCGCATTTAGCGATCAGCAGAGAAACTTTACGGACTTTTTTAAACAGAAATTCGCCCAAGTAACCAATCCTCCGATCGATCCTATCAGAGAGAAGATCGTTATGAGTTTAAATACCGGTTTCGGAGAAGTTAAGGACATACTTCACGAAGTGCCGGAGCGGGCGACGAGATTGAAATCGATATCTCCGATTTTGATGGAGGAGAAATTTCAAGTTCTTCTCTCTTTCGGAGATCCCTCCAAGCCGAGATATAAAAAACATTATAAGAATAAAACCTTTTCCACGCTTTTTGAAGAGAATTTGAAAGAGAGTTTAAACAAACTCGCCCAAGAAGTCGTAAGAAGCGTTAAGGAAGAGGGAGTTAGAATCGTCGTTTTGGACGATAGAGGAGAGGGAGACAAGATAAAAGCCATTCCTATGGCCATGGTCGTGGGAAGGCTTAATAAAGTTCTTTTGGAAAACAAAATAAGACATCTCGTTACGATGGTGGCGGTTACGGGAGAAGTTTACGATACCCACTCTTGCGCGGTTTTGATAGCTTACGGAGCAAACGCCATATATCCGTATATGCTTTTTGCCACCGTTTACGAGCATTGTATGAAAAAGAACGTCTCTTTGTATCAGATAAGAAACAGTTATAAAAACGTTTATACGGCATTAAACAACGGACTTTTAAAAATTATGTCCAAAATGGGAATCTCTACGATAGCCTCTTATAGAAATTCGGCTCTTTTCGACGTTATAGGTTTGGATAGAGAGATAGTGGATGACTGTTTTACCGATTCGGTGGCTTTGTTGCCGGGATTGGGATATGAAGATATAGAGAGAAGAATTCACAGATATTACGAGGAAGCGAAGGAGATAGACGAAGTCGAAAAACTCTTTCCTTTGAAACTCGGAGGATTTTACAAATTCGTTCACAATACCGAGTATCACGATTTCGGACCTTTCGTTACAAATGCCATTCATAAGGCCTCGATTACGGGAGATAAGAAAGATTACGAAGAGGTTAAGAGACTCGTAAACGGCAGAGGCCTTAAGATGATAAGAGACTTTTTCGAGTTCAATTCCGATAGAAAACCGATTCCGATAGAGAGAGTGGAGCCTAAAGAGGAGATATTCAAAAGGTTTGCGACCGCGGCTATGAGTTTGGGTTCCATTTCTCCCGAAGCTCACGAGTCTTTGGCTTTGGCCATGAATAAAATAGGAGGTCAATCCAACTCGGGAGAGGGAGGCGAATCTCCCGAGAGGTTAAAGAGCGAGAAAAATTCTAAGATTAAACAGGTGGCTTCCGGAAGATTCGGAGTAACTCCCGAATATTTAAGAAGCGCCGAAGAGATTCAGATAAAGATAGCTCAAGGAGCTAAACCGGGAGAGGGAGGACAGCTTCCCGGTCATAAGGTAACTCCTTTGATAGCCTCTTTGAGATATACGATTCCGGGCGTTACGCTCATC
>CAZPVZ010000139.1:0-8324 GCA_964590185.1 uncultured Campylobacterales bacterium | reverse complement strand
AGTTTCAATTTCACTAAAGTGAAGAAACCGGCATACATCATTCCAAAAAGTATGACCATCGCCGATACTACAAATATGGGTAGGAAATCACTTGCGGGGATGTCCTGCATATAGTATTCCATCGCTACTTTCCTCCTTTATCTCCGACACTTTCTCAAGTATGAAATTATTATAGAATATTATTAAGTTTTATTCTTTGATTTATATCAAGAGATATATTTTTGTTCATTCTTCCGGTATGCATTGTCTGATATTGTAACCTCTCGGAAAATCTTTGTGAAAAAAAGTCTCTTCTTTTAGTATCCAGCCGGCTTTTTTGCTGATTACGACTTGGTTGGATATTTTGTTGGTTTTATCCATACATAAAATAGTTTTTCCGTTTTTAAAAGCTTGCGTAACTTCTTTCATATTTTCCGTACGGATTTTATAATGAATCAATAGTGCCGCCGATAGGATTACGAACGTGACGGGTATTGCTATTTTACTCTTTTTAGGCATGAAAGGTCTTGTCGTTACGAAAATCGCAATACCTAAAATAAATAACGATATAAAAATGTAAACCGCTTCCTCTCTAAAAAAATCAGCCATTTTCTCTCTCCCATTCTTTAAATTTCGGTGAAAAATATTGAATTCTTACCTTTTTAAACTCCTTTGTGGAGTATAGGTATTTGTAATCGGTCAGTCCGGTCTCTTTAGAAATCTCTTTTACGACTTCGTCAACTTCGTCTTTTGTTTTTGCGTGTATCATAGAAAATAGGGGATATTGCCACTTTTCGTAAACCGGTCTTTGATAGCAGTGGCTTACGGCGCTGAAAGAGGCTATTTTGTATCCTATCTCCTCTATTTCGTTTTCAAGATTTTCGGGTATTTTCCAAACCACCATTGCGTTTGCTTTAAAGCCGGCTTTTCTATGGTATAAGATGGATGCGAATCTTCTCATAACTCCGGCCTCTTTTAGTTTTCGGCTCTCTTTTTGCAGCGTTTCGTAGTCTATTTGGAGCTCTTTAACTATATCTTCGAACGGTTTCTCTTTCACTTCTATATCTTTTTGCAAAAGGTTTATTAGATTTTTATCCTCTTTGGTAAGGGAGATATTTTGTTTTTTCGTTTTTTTAACCTCTTCTTTTTTTGCTCTGTCTCCTTTAACGTCGAGTTGAACGGAGATTTTAAACATTTTTTTCGTAGGAAGTATTAGATAGTCTATGGCGTTTACTTTTTCGGCCATAATTTTTACGGTTTTTTCGAGTCCCAAAACGCTGTCGGGTTCGACGGCTATCGTAAACCATAAATTATATTCGTTATCTCTTTCGTAATTGTGGCTTACGCCCGGATGAGTATTTATAAACTTAGCCGCATTCTCTATGTCGTTTACTTTAAAAGCTACGAGGGAAGATTTGTAGCCTAAAGATTTTGTATCGAAAATGGCGGAAGTTTGTCTTATTATTTTGTCTTCTTTCAGTTTGCCGTATAGATCCAAAACCTCTTTTTCCGTAGAATTTAATTTTTCTGCGAGAGTTTTGAAAGGACGCTCCTCTATGGGGAACTCTTTTTGGATAAGATTTAACAGATCTTCTTTCATGCTTCTCCTTTATCTTTTACTCCGATTATATTGAAAAAGAGCTTTTTCCTTCATTGACATGTATCAAATCTATTTTAGCACTCTTATGATATTATAGAATTTAAAAAAAAGGACGGATTAAAATGTTTAGCAGAAAAATGGTTTACGGTTTCTTTTTTATTTTCGTATTTCTAAGTTTCGTCGCTTTCTATACGAATATGCCCGAGAGTAAAAATAAAAGGATTTATCAGGAGATAATGAAATATTTTCCGTATAAAATCAAAAAAGAGTTCGGGGGATTGGATATAGAGGATAAAAGAACCGGAAAAGATTTGGACGTGGAGAACGCCAAAGTGTTTTTGGTTTTTGACGACTTGATGAAGAAGTGGGGGAAAACTCATTTGAAGCTTTCGGAAGATAAGAGCAAACTCGTGGTTTTGAACGATAAGGGGGAAAAAATAGGAGAGATAGTTCTTAAAAACGATAAAGAGAAAGAGTTCGTGGAAAAATTCTTCTTCTCTGTAAATTCTTCGAATTAGAATCTATAACAAACCATAAACGAATAAGGAGTTTTTCGGATGAAAAAAATGGTATTGGCGGTAATTCCCGTTATTCTTTTCGGAATTGAGGCGATTAAGGAAAACGAAGCTTTAAAGAGCAAATTTATGGAAAATCTCAAAAGACAGAATAAAACCATCGTTAAAATGGCGGCCGAAGATATTTCCGAACATCTGCCTCAAAAAGTCGATAAATTTACGACGATGGTGGGCGTAGATCATAACGGCACCAATTTGATATACATTTACGAGTTAAACGTACCCGGAAAAAAAGACGAGGATTTGATAAAAGAGGGGAAAAAGCGAATGACTTCTCAGCTTAAAAGAAGTTCTTGTGTTTCGGCGAAGAGATTTTTGCAAAGCGATATAACTTTATCTTATATATATAAGAGTTTTAAGAGTAAAAAAACTCTTTTTAGAGTCGATGTGAACAAAAGCGATTGTTTCGGAATATGGAGAAAATAAAAAGGAAGCCGTTTATGAAAAAATATTTTTTACCGTTTTTCGTTCTTTTTCTTGCGGGATGCTCTTTTTTCGAACCCACTTATTTTATGACTCCCAAAAAGATTTCCCAATTCGCTTCCGATACTAAGAAGAAAAAGAGTATAGACGACATCAAATGGATAACTCCTTCCAAAGAGGCCTCGTTAGAGAAAAAGAACGAATATAAAGGATTTATCATTTATAAAAGATACGATCCGTCGTTGAAACTTTGGGAATATACTTTCGAGCCCGTTAACAAGGGGGAAAACGTCGAATTTTATTACGATAAGAAACTCGGATACGACGGAGATTTGATAAAGATTTCCCTTGAGAGAAAAAATGGGGTAAAATTTTTAAAAGACGTGGTTTTGATAGTGGAAAATTATCAGGAAAGCAGATATATACGAACCATATCTTCTGACGAGATTCGCAAAAAGAGAAAGCTTAAAAAAAGAACGCTCGATAGAGTCAATTGGAAAATAGGCCTACCGAAAGAAGAGAAAATAGATATTAAATAAAAAATATTATTGTTTACCGTTTGTTTACTTTATGGAGATATAATTTCACTGTAGCTAAACGATGACGATTCATTCGACACTCCTTTTGATCGTAAGCGATGCTTTTGCCCGAGAGCATTGCCCATGCCCGCCGAAGAAAAAGGATGGTGAAGCGGATTTACCATCCGTTTACTTTGGAGAGATATAATTTCGTTGTAGCTAAACGCAATGATGGAAATCATCCGACACTCCTTTTGAACGATAACCGGCGTTTTGCCCGGCGCCGGTTACTTGCCCGCAGATAATATTCCATCCGACAATTCTTTTGAACAAAACCATTGTAGCAAATTGATTTTTAAAACAAACTATAAATATAAATCTAATATTCTATTTTTTTAAAAAAATTATTATTTGTTCTCAATTTTTTAACTATTTGGCGCTTACGGGAAAATTTATATTCTTTGCGTTTTTTTTATCGGTTTTCCATAATTTTCGCAATTTCGGGAATCTTCAATTTGTATTTTAAATAGTTTATGTTTTGTTCTTCTTTAGAAAGTTAATTATATTTATATCTTCAAACCTTCATCTTCTCCTTTAGAAGTCGGCGAATTTTATGAATAATTTAGAGAGATTGTGATATCATATTTATATAAGAATTAATTTATATTCGAAAAAGAGTTATGAAAAAAAGAATCGGTTTAGCTACGCTTTTGTTATCGGGTGTATTGTCTCTTTCCTCTTTGCATGCCGAAACTCTTGAAGAGAGTATAAAGAGGGTTAAGATAAAGGGAGAAATCGGTGCGAAATACGAACATCAGATAACCGATCCCTCTTTTGAACTTGATTTTAAAGACAAAAAAAGTTCGAGTCGGATAGAGTATAGAGGCCTTTTGAATATAGCTTCTCCCATAATAGACGGTCTTCAAGTGGTGATGGAGGGGCTTTATCAGACAAGAAACGGTCATGTTGAAAATATTCCCGATAGCGACAGACTTTTTAGCGTTCATCAACTCTACGGAACCTACATTTTTTCAAATAGCAAAACCAATTTTATAGTCGGAAGGCAGTATGTCGATACGCCTTTTACGAACGAACTCATCTCGACCGGTTTTAAAGTTACCAATAAGGATTTGCCTGGATGGGTTTTTAATTTTATGGCTTTTAAAAACCTAAAGGATAGAAACGACGAACTTTATTATTACATTTCCGACATAAAAGCGGACGAAAAAGACGATATAAAGGATAAAAGATTTTACGGATTCGGAGCGGAGGGTAAAGTCGGAGAGATACCTATACAGGTATGGGTGGGCAATATTGCCGACGTAACCAGCAATATTTTCGCGGAAGCCAAATACGGTCTCGTTTTTAACGGTTTAAACATAGGGGTTAAGGGACAGTATTGCAATAGCAGTTTGAACGATAAAATCAAAGACGGCGGTTTGATGGACGATACCACCTATTACGGAATATGCACTAAAGTCGGCAATACGATTTTTAATGCCAAAGCCGGATATACTTATATAGAGACGGAAAATGACAAAAGAGGCTTCATAGCCATTCAAGACGTGGGGTCTTTCATAACGGCCGGAGAGATTATGAAATACAAAAAAGGTCTCTCTTTGGATTTGAATTACGGAGAGACGAGGACGTGGTTCGTTACGACGAGAGTTAATATTCTGCCGATTTCCGGGCTTAGTTTGAGAGCCGATTACGTTAACGTTCAAAATACGATAGTTTCTAAAGATAGAGATGCCGAAGAGTTCGTTATCGGAGGAAAATATAGATTTAATAAGAAGCTGAATTTTAAAACTTGGTACTCAATTTTTAAAGACGATTCGCAAGACGCTCCGAAGATAGATCAAAGTACCTTCCATTTCGAGGCTAAGTATAAATTTTAACCGGCTTCTTCGAGATAACTCCCGCTTATTATTCTTTCGTTAACACTAATTTTGTATAATGAACCACTAATTTTTTTGAAGTAAGAGGGGAATATGCAATTTGTGAAAAAAGTTTATAAAACCGTAATTTCCATGGAACTTATGGTAATTTTATCCATTATTTTTGCGATAGCCTGCGCGGTGGCTACTTTTATAGAGAACGATTTCGGAACCGAGACGGCTTGGGCGGTGGTTTATAAAGCCAAATGGTTCGAACTTATACAGGTGGTTTTGGGAATAAATCTTTTGGGAAACATTTTCAGATTCAAACTTTATAAAAAGGAGAAGCTGCCGGCTTTTATTTTTCATGTCGGATTTTTGTTTATTTTGGTCGGAGCCGGAGTAACGAGATATATAGGATATGAAGGGATTATGCATATACGGGAGGGAAATACGGCCGATACGATTATCTCCAGCGAGCCTTACGTTCAGGTAACCGCGTTGAAAGACGGGAAGGTTTATCACGCCGAGATGCAAAAACTTATCTCCAAAATTTCGAGAAACGATTTTACTCTCGTTTTGCCTATGGGAGACGAAAAAGCGGTGGTTAGATTCAAAAAGCTCGTTACTCGACCCAATAAACAGGATAGTTCCAAAAAGGACGTAGTGGCTATAGTGGTGGATTTGGAATTTAGAGGAAAACATAAGGAAGTGGTTCTTCCCGGAGGCGGAAGAGGAGTTAAAGGGATTGTCAAAAGATTCGAGTTTGAAGGAGTGAAGTTCGCTCTTGAGTGGGGTTCCAAGACCATAAAACTTCCTTTTGCTTTGAAACTTAGAGATTTTCAACTTGAAAGATATCCGGGTTCCATGGCCCCTTCTTCGTATGCAAGCGAAGTTACGGTTATGGAAAACGGTAAAAAAGTTATGGATTATAGGATATACATGAATCACGTTTTGGATTATAAAGGATTTAGGTTTTTTCAATCCTCTTACGATATGGACGAGAAAGGAACCGTTTTGTCGGTAAATCACGATCCGGGAACGTTGATAACCTATATAGGTTATTTTTTACTCGGTTTCGGACTTTTTATAAATCTTTTCAATCCAAATAGCAGATTTAGAAAACTTGCGGCCAAAGTTCAAAGAGATATGGATCTTGGAAAAGCGTTTGCGATACTGTTTGGTTTGACGCTTCTTTATTCCTCTCCAATGTTTGCCAAAGATGACTATCAAGCTTCTATAAAGGAGTTTAAGAAACTTAGCAAAGAGCATGCGGAGCGTTTCGGTCATCTTTTGGTACAAGGAAATATGGGACGGATAAAGCCGATAAACACTCTCTCTCATGAAATATTGAATAAAATAGCCAGAAAAGACGAGCTTTATGGACTTAGCGCCGATCAGATCGTTTTGAGTATGATGGTTAAGCCTAAAAATTGGCAAAACATACCGATAATTTATATTCCGAGATCCGATGTTAAATTAAGAGAGATTTTGGGTTTGAAGAAAGGCGAAAAATATGCTTCTTTCAGCGATTTTTTCGATTATACGAAAAAACAGCCCTACAAACTGGCAAAAGCCGTGGAAGAGGCTACGAGAAAAAGAAGCGCTTTAAGAACCCAGTTTGACAAAGACGTAATCAAAGTTGACGAGAGATTGAATATAGAGTATATGGTTTTTATGGGAGATATTTTCAGAATTTTTCCAAAACCGGGCGATCCCGATTTGAAATGGTATTCTCCCAAAGATGCGATATCGACTTTCGGCCCGGTGGTGGGAAACGCCATTAGGGAGATTTTGATCGGATATTTTAACGGCGTGCAGGAGGGCATGAAAACGGGAGACTTCTCTAAAGCCGACAAATATCTGGATATGATAGCTTCTTATCAGAAAAAATACGGAGGCAAATTGATACCTCCTTCTACGAAAGTGAATGCGGAGATTTTTTATAATAAGGCCAAGCTTTTCGATCAGGCTATGAAAATTTATTTGATAGCGGGACTCGTTTTGTTGATAGTGGTTTTTGCTAAATTGATCAAGCCTGCTTTAAGAGTTCCTATTATCGTAAAAGGCGCTTTTCTTTTTGTCATTTTGGCTTTTATCGTTCATACCGCAGGATTGATTTTCAGATGGTATATAGCGGGGCACGCGCCGTGGAGCGGGGCGTATGAATCGATGCTTTACATTGCTTGGACGATGGCTTTAAGCGGGATCGTTTTTTCGAGAAAGTCTCTTCTTGCGTTGACTCTTATGTCATTGTTGGCGGGAGTAACTTTGTTTGTGGCTCATTTAAGCGGTATGGATCCTCAGATAACCAATCTCGTTCCCGTTTTAAAATCTTATTGGTTAAATATTCACGTATCGGTTATTACCGCAAGTTACGGATTTTTGGCTCTTAGTTCTCTTTTGGGATTTTTCGTGCTCGTTTTGATGATATTAAGAAGCGATAAAAATCCGGAAAGAAACCTCTCTTTGGAAAAAAGTATTACGGAAGCGACGAGAATTAACGAAATCTCGATGATTTTGGGACTTAGTCTTTTGACTTTGGGAAATTTTTTGGGAGGAGTTTGGGCTAACGAATCTTGGGGAAGATATTGGGGCTGGGATCCTAAAGAGACTTGGGCTTGGATTTCCATACTTATTTATGCGGCGGTTTTGCATATGAGATTCGTTCCGAAACTCAATTCTCAGTATGCTTTTGCCGTGGCTTCCACCGTAGCTTACGCTTCGATCATAATGACCTATTTCGGAGTCAATTTCTATCTCTCCGGTATGCACTCTTATGCGGCGGGAGATCCGGTTCCGATTCCGACTTTCGTTTATTATGCGGTCGCCGTTATAGTTTCGGTCATACTCTTCTCTTATCCTAAGAGGGTTATGAAGAAGCTTTAAAAAAACCGTCCCTTTTTCCGATATTATATAATAAAATTTATTCGGAAAAAGGGTGTGTTATGAGCAAGAGTGCAATATTGGTTACGATAGCCGTGGGAGTCGTGGTTTTAGCCATAATTCTCGTCTCCATTTTGGTTATCAATATGAAAAAGTCCAAAAAGTCTTCGGCAAATTCCGCTGGGATTAAAAACAATTCCGCAAATGAAAAGAAAGTTACGATTAACGATATGCTAAAGATAGCGAAAGCTAAAAACTCTTCCAAAGAAGATTTGACGAAAGCGGTAGTTACGGTGGCTAAAGAGCTTCCTTTTCCTCCTAAAATGAGTAAAAACGGAGTTTCGAGAGAGGCGAAAAAATATCTTGATTTCGTATTTTTAGTTTCGGCCCATCCCAATTCCGACGCTCAGCTTATAGCTTTTATGAATAAAGAGCTTAAGGCGAAAAATCCCTCTTATAAAATGGA
>CAZPVZ010000138.1:0-12986 GCA_964590185.1 uncultured Campylobacterales bacterium | reverse complement strand
TCTTATCTCTTTTGAGAAGCTCTCTCTAAAGGCTTTCGCCTCTTTTGAATCGGGAGAGACTGTTTTGTCCCGATAAAGATCGTAAGCCTGCAAAACGAGACCGTCGGTAGGTTCGTTTAAAAGTCCGCATTTTCTTATGAGCCCCACTAAACTTCTTGCGGTATATGCGCCTCTGCTAAAACCGAAAAGATATATTTCGTCTCCCTCTTCGTATTTTTTAGACAGCCATTTGTAACCTTGCCTGATGTTACGAGAGAGTCCTACTCCGAAAGCGCCTCCCGTCAAACGGTCGTAAAAGTGCGTTCCCACTCCCGTATCGTAAAAGCAGGGTTGATACGGATCGTCTTCTCCTTTCGAATCCAAAGCCTCTTTGATTCTCGTTACGTTGGTTTTGTCTTTGGGACTATTCCAAGTTCCGTCGAACAATACGATTAACTTTTTACTCATAATTTCCTCCCGAGTTTTAGAGGCAAGGTTTGATATTAGTCATTATAATTTATAAACGTTTAAAATATTATAAATTCCTGATGTATTAGCTTTAATAGTTGTATATAAAAATTTTATCAAATTAATAAGATATTGACTTTTACAAACTTAAAATAAAAAAATATCGAAATTATTTATTGATTACGAAGATGTTGCGAGGGATATGTAAAGAGGGATGATTAAATGAGGAAAGCCCCCGGGAAAGGGGCTTTTAAAACGAGATATTAAAGTTCGTCCGCGTGTTTTGCCAAGAACTCCGCTACGCCTTCCGGAGTAGGTTTCATAGCCTCTTTTCCTTTTTCCCAATCGGCGGGACAAACCTCTCCGTGTTCGTTTGCAAACTCCATAGCGTCAACCATTCTTAACATTTCGTCTATGTTTCTTCCGAGAGGAAGATCGTTTATAACGGCGTGTCTTATCGTTCCGTCTTTATCTATCAAAAAGCTTCCTCTTAGCGCGACTCCCGCCTCTTCCAAAAGAACGTCGTAATCTTTTGCTATCTGTTTCGTTAAATCGGCTACCAACGGATATCTTATTTTGCCTATGCCTCCTTTTTCTACCGGAGTGTTTTTCCATGCAAGGTGGGTGTAGTGGCTATCTACCGAACAGCCTATGACGTTGATGCCTCTTTTTTGGAACTCTTCGAGCCTGTGATCGAAAGCTATGATTTCGGAAGGACATACGAAAGTAAAATCCAGCGGATAGAAAAATAAAACCGCTCCTTTTTCTCCTATGTTTTTGTAAAGATTGAAATCTTCGACTATTTCGTTATTCGGCATAACCGCCGGTGCGGTAAAATCGGGCGCTTTTTTCGTAACTAACATGTTTCCTCCTAAAATGTAAAATCTAATTTTCTAAGAAAAAGTTTTTCTATGGAGAAATTATATCTTATTTTGTTTAAAATAAGATTATATTCCTCCTAAAAAACATTTTGATATAATAGCGAATTAATAGAATTTTTAACAGAAAGGATTACAAGTTGGGCAGATCATATCTATTTACGAGCGAGTCCGTAACCGAAGGTCATCCCGATAAAATGGCCGATCAGATAAGCGACGGAATACTCGATTATATAATAGAAAGAGACAAAAAAGCCAGAGTGGCTTGCGAAGTGCTTTTGTCAAACGGATATTGCGTAATTGCCGGAGAGCTTAAAACGACTACTTACGCTCCCATGCAGGATATCGCGAGAGAGATTATAAGGGAGATAGGCTATACCGACGCTCAATTCGGATTCGATTACAGAAGCGCGGGAGTTTTAAACGGAGTCGGAGAGCAGAGTCCCGATATCAATCAGGGAGTCGATCGGGAAGGCGGAGAGATAGGAGCCGGAGATCAAGGCTTGATGTTCGGTTATGCGTGTAGAGAGACGGATACTTTGATGCCTCTTCCTATATATCTTGCTCACAAACTCACTCAAAATTTGGCGCTTGCGAGAAAGAGCGGAGTTTTACCTTTTTTAAGACCGGACGGAAAGGCTCAAGTGACGGTCAGATACGAAGACGGAGTTCCTAAAGCGATAGATACGATAGTTATTTCCACGCAGCACTCTCCGGACGTTCCTTATACGAAATTGAAAGATGCCGTTATCGAAGAGATCGTTTTAAAATCGATTCCGGAACATATAGACAGCAGTAACATAAAGTATCATATCAATCCTACCGGAAGATTCGTAATAGGAGGTCCTCAAGGAGACGCCGGACTTACCGGAAGAAAGATCATAGTCGATACTTACGGCGGAAGCTGTCCGCACGGCGGAGGAGCCTTTAGCGGAAAAGATCCCACTAAAGTGGATAGAAGCGGAGCCTATATGGCAAGGTACATAGCCAAAAATCTCGTTGCGAGCGGTGTTTGCGATAAGGCTACGATTCAGATAGCTTATGCAATCGGAGTCGTCGAGCCGGTTTCCATCTATGTAAACACGCACGGAACTTCCAAAGTTGAAGAAGATAAAATAGAAAAAGCCGTAAGAGATATTTTCAGACTCACTCCGAGGGGAATTATAGAAAGTTTGGACCTTTTAAGGCCGATATATAGAAAGACCGCCGTTTACGGACATTTCGGAAGAGAGTTGCCGGAATTTACATGGGAAAAAACGGATAAGGCGGAAGAGATAAGAGAGTATTTCAACCTTTAAAAGAGTGTCAAAAGAGTGTCAATTTATCTCTTTTCTTTTAAAGAAAAGAGATAAAGCGTATGTTTTAATATCAGTTTTATTTTTATTTTGTTATATTCGATTATGTAATTTATCTTAACGAATAAGGAGAAAGAATGGCTGTAAAGATTACAGATATTTGTATAAACTGCGGTGCGTGCATAGACGAGTGTCCGGTTGAGGCTATCGTTGACGATGAGGATAACCCAACGGGAGAGGAGATTTACTACGTTTATGCCGATAAATGCGTAGAGTGCGTCGGATATCATGACGAACCGGCATGCGCCGAGGCTTGTCCTACCGAGGGATGTATAGTTTGGGACGAGTGCAAAGAGGGACAAACTTGCAAAGAGGATAGAGGCGAGCCGGGAACTCCGGTTGTGGAATAATCTCTCGGATAGGGAAGAGACTTTTTTCTCTTTCCTTCCCCTTTTTTCTCCTTTCAATATTTTTTAAAAACTTTTTCGATTTTTATCTTCAATATAGAAAACATCTGATATAATTCCAGCCTCAATTATTATAAGTTATCGTAGGAGAAACGTTTTATGGAACAGACACTTTCCATTATTAAACCGGACGCCGTTAAAAAAGGCGTTATAGGTAAAATTATAGACAGATTCGAATCGAACGGTCTTAGAATAGCGGCTATGAAAAAGTTGCAGCTTACCAAAGAGATGGCGGCGGAATTTTACGCGGTTCATAAAGAGAGACCTTTTTTCGGAGAGCTTGTTGAGTTTATGACGAGCGGTCCCGTCGTCGTTATGGTTTTGGAGGGCGAAAACGCCGTAGCTAAAAATAGGGAGCTTATGGGAGCGACCGATCCTAAAAAAGCGGCTCCGGGAACCATAAGAGCGGATTTTGCCGAAAGTATAGACGCAAACGCGGTTCACGGAAGCGACTCTTTGGAGAACGCCGAAAAGGAGATAGCTTTCTTTTTCTCTAAAATAGAGATTTTATAAGAGATTTATGAAGGTAGAGTTTAAAAAAGTTTCCAAAAGCGGTTCCGATATAAGTTTTTCTCAAGAAAATCTGAAATTTGACGGAACTTTTGAAAAAATAGACCAAAAAACGGTAAAATGCAAAGGGAAGTTTAAAGGCTTTATCACTCACTCTTGCGATAGATGCGCGGAGGAGTTCGAACTTCCTTTCGAAGAGGAGATAGAGCTTAGAATCGTTGACGGAATCACTTCGGATCGAGACGAAGAGTTTTATAACACTATAGAGTGTATCGATTCGGTTATAGATTTCGACGAGATTATAAAAAGCGAAATAGAGCTTTACAAAAGCGATTATCACTATTGCGAAAAATGTAAAAAACAACAAAAAACCGAAGGAGAATCACAATGGCAGTACCTAAGCGAAGAGTAAGCAAAACGAGAGCGGCAAAAAGAAGAACCCACTATAAATTGACTTTGCCAAGACCTATTAAAGATGCGGACGGAACTTGGAGAATGCCTCATAGAATAAATCAATATACCGGAGAGTATAAATCCGCATCCGGAGACAAAAAATCTAAAGAATGAGAACTATAGCTATCGATGCGCTGGGAGGGGATTTTGGAGCTACTCCTATCGTAGAAGGAACCGTTGAGGCTTTAAAAAAGAAGAAGTTTAAAGCTCTTCTTGTAGGACGATCTTCCGAAATCCTTCCTAAAATTCCCCATAAACTCAGATCCTACGTGGAAGTCGTAGAGTGCGACGAAGTTTTCTCTATGGACGAGAGCGCTACTAACGCTTTAAAGAGAAAGGATACGAGCATCTATAAAGCCGTGGAGCTTGTGAGGGAAGAGAAAGCCGATGCGGTAGTTTCGGCCGGTCATAGCGGAGCCACTATGAGCCTTTCCACTTTGAGAATAGGAAGAATAAAGGGAATATCGAGACCGGCCATAGCGACTTTGATGCCTACTTCCACCGGCGGAAAGAGTTTGGTTTTGGACGTCGGAGCCAACGTTGACTGCAAAGCCGAGCATCTTTTCGAATTTGCCGTTATGGGAGAGGCTTACGCCAAAGACGTGTTGAAAATAAAAGAGCCGAAAGTGGGACTTTTATCCAACGGCGAAGAGAAATCCAAAGGAAACGAAGTTACCAAAGAGGCTTATCAGTTGTTGGAAGGCCAAAAGTGTTTTATTGGAAACGTAGAGGGAAATAATATTTTTGACGGCAGCGTTGACGTGATCGTTTGTGACGGTTTTGTCGGTAACATTCTTTTAAAGACGAGCGAAGGCGTGGCCGAATCGATAGGAAAGCTCATAAAAAACAATATCAGAAAATCGCCGGTAGCGATAGCCGGTTCTTTGTTGATGAGAAAAGTGTTTAAAGTTTTGAAAAAACAGGTCGATTACGCCGAATACGGCGGAGCGCCTCTTTTGGGCGTGAAAGCCTGCACGATTATAAGTCACGGCAAAAGCAACGCCAAAGCTATCAAAAACGCTATTTTTCAGGCTATAAATTTCGTCGATTCCGATATAAACAAAGATATAGAAGAGAAGATGGCCTCTTTGAAAAATAAATAAAAAGGATACGGTGTGTATGCGGCTTTAAAATCGATAGGAGCCTATATCCCTCAAAAAAAGTTAACCAATCAAGATCTTGAAAAGATGGTGGATACGAGCGACGAGTGGATTAAAAAGCGTACGGGAATAGAGACGAGATATATTGCCGCAGAGGATGAAAGCACGAGCGATTTGGCGGTGGAAGCTTCCAAAAAGGCGATAGAGAGAGCCGATGTCTCTTACGAAGATATAGACGCGATAGTCTGCGCTACGATTACGCCCGATCATCTATGCATGCCTTCGACCGCATGTTTGATAGCGGATAAACTCGGCATAAGGAGCGTAACGGCTTTCGATATAAGCGCCGCTTGCAGCGGATTCGTGTATGCCCTCTCCATTGCTAAAGCTTTTATAGAGTCTAAAATGTTTAAAAACGTTTTGGTGATAGGAGCGGAAAAGCTAAGCAGTATAGTCGATTATACCGACAGAACCACTTGCGTGCTTTTTGGTGACGGAGCCGGAGCGGCCGTTATAGGTTCTTGCGAAAAAAAAGAGGAGTCCATTTTGGACGTGAAGACCTCTGCCGACGGAACTTATAAAGATTTTTTAATAACGCCGGGGTGCGGTTCCAAATATCCTTGTAGCGAAGAGGTTATAAAAAATCATTTGCAGTTTATAAAGATGAAAGGTAACGAGACTTTTAAGCTTGCCGTTAAAACTTTAACCAACGACGTTTTGGAAATAATGAAAGAGAATAATTTAAAGAGCGAAGATATAGATTATTTTATTCCCCATCAGGCAAATTACAGAATCATAGAGGCCGTTAGAAGCAAAATGAATTTTCCGAAAGAAAAAACCGTTATGACGGTTGCCAAATACGGCAATACTTCGGCGGCTTCCATACCGATGGCG
Organism: uncultured Campylobacterales bacterium; assembly: GCA_964590185.1. Taxonomy (GTDB): domain Bacteria; phylum Campylobacterota; class Campylobacteria; order Campylobacterales; family JAADDG01; genus JAADDG01. Next base: position 6,942 of record CAZPVZ010000138.1, on the reverse strand, counting down.
ATGAACGACTGGTACGAGAGCGGAAAGCTGAAAAAGGGCGACTTGATGCTGTTGGATACTTTCGGAGGCGGACTGACTTGGGGAAGCGCTTTGGTGCATTTTGCCGGAGAGTAAAATTTTCATAAAAGCGGAAAGCGGATGAAACGAAAAATAGAAGAGATAAAAAACGAAATAAGAAAAGTTATCGTAGGGCAGGATACGATGATAGAGGGTCTTTTGATAGGCCTTCTTTGCGAGGGGCACGTTCTTTTGGAAGGTGTTCCGGGACTTGCCAAAACCACTACCGTAAACGCGCTTTCCAAGGCGTTGGGATTAAAGTTTAAAAGAGTTCAATTCACTCCCGATCTTCTCCCGAGCGACATAATAGGAACGGAGATTTACGATCCTAAAAACAACGAATTTAAAATCAAAAAAGGCCCCGTCTTTACCAATCTTTTGTTGGCGGACGAGATTAACAGAGCTCCCGCTAAAGTTCAATCCGCTCTTTTGGAAGTTATGCAAGAGAGGCAGGTTACGATAGGCGAGGAGAGTTTTAAGATAGAGAGGCCTTTTTTGACTCTCGCTACGCAAAATCCCGTGGAGCAAGAAGGCGCTTACAATCTTCCCGAAGCTCAACTCGATAGGTTTATGTTGAAACTCGTCATAGGATACAACTCCAAAGAGGAAGAGATAGAGATAGCAAGAAGAATAGCAAACGACGGAGATACCGACAAAATTAGGACGGTTGCCGACAAAAGCGACCTTTTTGCTTTGAAAGAGGAGGTAAAAAACATATACATCGATCCTGAGGTGGAGAAGTATATAGTCGATGTGGTTTTTGCTACGAGAGAGTGTGAAAATTACGGGCTTGAAGAGATAAAAGACTATATCCAATACGGAGCCAGTCCGAGAGGAACGATAGATCTTTACAAAACTTCCAAAGCTTTAGCTTACATGAGAGATAGAGATTACGTAACTCCGGTGGACGTTGCGATAATGGCTAAAAGCGTTTTGCGGCATAGAATTATTTTAAGTTATGAGGCCGAAGCCGAGGGAATAGACAGCGATTTTTTGATAGAGAAAGTTCTTGAAGCGGTGCCCGTTCCTTGAGCAAATTAAAAAAGATTCTGATAAAGACGAAAAGACAGGTTTTTAGCGAGATAGTGGGAAGCAATCCTTCCATTTTTCAAGGGGAAGGGTTGGAATTCGTAGAGCTTAGGGAGTATCAATACGGAGACGACGTTAAAAAGATAGATTGGTACGTAAGCGCTAAGATGCAAAAGCCTTACGTCAAGATCTACAAAGAAGAGAGGGAACTGAATATAGTCATAGTCTCTTTGTTGAGCGGAAGCGTCTATTTCGGACAAAAGAGACTTAAACAGGAGCTTATAGCCGAGATAGCCGCGATACTTGCTTTTTCCACGATAAAAAATACCGACGTTTTCAGCTCTATGATATTTACCGACGAAGTTAAAAGTTTTATTCGTCCTACGAAGCAGTTTTTCGCCGTTAGGAAAGCCGTAGAAAATATTTTGAATTTTTCTCCGTTGGGAGAGAGGATAGATACGAAAAAACTCACCTCCTATCTTTTCAAATCGATAAAGAGGCGTTCGATTATATTTTTGATAGGCGATTTTTTGGAGTTTATAGATCTTAGGCTTCTTTCCAAAAAGCATGAAGTTATCGCTTTGATAGTGAGAGACCGTTTTGAAGAGGAGCCGTTGGAACTCGGTTTTATGGAGATAGTCGATCCGGTGCTTTTAAGGAGCGGAAAGGTTGATTTCAATCGAAAAAGCATAAAGGCTTATAAAAAAGAGATATACGAAAACGATCACGAACTCTATTCCCATTTTAGGAAAAATCGCATCAGATTTGCTAAAATTTATACTAACGAGGAGCCTTTCGTAAAATTGTCCAAACTTTTTATCGGAAAATAGCATGCCTGATATCAAAGATATAAAGACGATCGTAGATATTCCCGATTATTCGGTTTATATACTTCTTTTTTTCTTTTTTCTCGCCGCTCTTGCGCTTTTAATTTTCGTTTACAATATGGTTCGCGGGATTTTGAGGGATAAGAAAAGAAGAATAAGAAAAGCGGTTTTGAAGAGATTGAAAGAGGTCGATTTTGACGATCCCAAGAAAGCCGCATACGAGATAACGAAATACGGAAGATACCTCGTTCATGACGATAAGAGCAGGAAGATTTTCGAAGAGCTTAATTTAATGCTTGAAAAGTATAAGTATAAAAAGAGCGTTGACGAGAAGATATCGAGGAAGGTTATCAGATACTATTATCTTTTAATAGAGGCGGTTGATGAATAATTTCTCTTTCGAGCATCCTTACGCTTTTTTGATTATTTTGGTATTCGTTTTTTGCGCCTATTTTTGCAAGGAGAAATCAGAAGCGATATTTTTTCCGAGAGCGGATATTTTTTTCAATCAAAGTTACAAAAAAAACCGCCTCGTTACGAATCTTAAATGGGCGAGTATAGTTTTGGCGGTTACCGCTTTGGCTTCTCCCGTTATAGAAAACGTTTTCGACGTGGAGAAAAAGGAAGGATACGCAATAGCTTTGGTTTTGGATGCGAGCGGTTCTATGAGATACTCTTTCTCGAGCGATCCTAATCAGCCCAAAAGCAAATTCGACATAGCCAAAGAGCTTTCCGCAAAGTTCGTGCAAAAGAGAAAAAACGATCTGATAGGCTTGATCGTTTTCGGCAATTTCGCCTATACGGCGGCGCCTTTAACTTATGACAGAAAAATTTTGGAAGAAATTATAGACTCTCTTTACGCCGGCATAGCGGGACCGAATTACACCGTTATAAACGAAGCTCTTTTTCAAACCGCCAAACTTTTTTCAAACAGCAAAGCCAAAAGCAAGATAGCCATTTTTCTAACCGACGGGAAAAGTAGGGGAGATGCGATACCTTTGGAAGTTTCTCTCAAGGCTTTGAAAAAACGAGGCGTGAAAGTTTATACGATAGGAATAGGGGAGCAGGGGGATTATAACGAAATGGAGCTTAGAAGAATAGCTTCGCAAACCGGCGGAGAGTTTTTCAGCGCAAAAAATAAAAAGGCTCTCGAAGAGATTTATAAGAAGATAGATAGACTCGAAAAGAGCGAAATAGAGACGGATAGGTTCGTAAAGAAGGATTATTTGTATGAAATGCCTCTTTTTCTTGCGGTTTTGTCTCTTTTGGGCTATATCTATCTTATCAATCGAAGAGGGGTGGCATGAAATTTTTAAATCCCGATTACATATTTTATATGCTCGTTCCCTCTTTGATTCTTTTTTATCTTATAGTTACCAACAGAAGCAAGCTTGAAGTTTATTTTGACAAAAAGATACTCGACAAGATAAAGTATGACGCGGGAGGTTTGGGAAGAGTCGGAAGAAACATAATGCTTTTTATAGCTCTTTTTTTGATGATTGTGGCTTTGGCAAGGCCGGTGAAGGAGAAAGGAGAGATTAAGGTTGACGTTAAAACCATAGAGGTTTTGTGCGCTTTGGATATTTCGAACTCTATGAGGGCGAAAGATCTCTATCCCGATAGATTCGAGTTTGCAAAAAGAAAACTGTTTGAGTTTTTAGACGATTTTCCCGAGGCGAGCGTAGGAGTGGTCGCGTTTAGCTCGGATGTTTTTATGGTCTCTCCCATGACTACCGATAAGGAGGTTATTAAGTATCTGGTTAAAAATCTCTCTTTCGATTCCGTAATAAGAGGCGGAACGGATTTGTCTTTGCCGATTTTGATTTCGAAAAAATTTTTTAAAGATAAAAGAAAAAGAAACAGGATTTTGATTATTTTTACGGACGGGGGAGATAAGAAGGATTTTTCTAAAGAGATAGAGATAGCAAAAGAAGCCGGCGTAACCGTTTACGTTTACGGAGTCGGAAGTGAAAAAGGGGCTCCCATAGAGGTAAACGGAAAAGTTTTGAAAGATAAAAACGGAAACATCGTTATATCGAAGTTAAACGACAATATTCGTTTTCTATCTCTGGAAACCGGAGGAGCGTATATAAAAGGGAGTTATAACGATAAAGATATTAAACTCATTATAGATGATATAAAAAGAAAGTTTAAGGCCGACGTAATTAAAAACAGAAAGATAAAAGATTATAAAGAGCTTTTTTATTATCCTTTGGCGCTTGGGATTTTGTTTTTGCTTTTTGCGTTTAGCTCGCTTCCTTCCAAAAAAGGATTAAAAGGGTTCGTTTTTGTTGTTTTTTCTCTTTCATGTTTTTATCAAAGTCCGTTAAACGCCACCGTTATAGACTATTTCGATATAAAAAGGGGCGAAGAGGCTTATAAAAACGGCGATTTTCATAAAGCCCAATACCATTTCGAGAGGGTGGCGGAGGCTAAAAAGAGTCCCGAGAGTTATTACGATTTGGGAAACGCTTACTATAAACAAAAAAGGTATAAAAAAGCGATAGAGGCTTACGAATCGGTAATAACGGACGATAAAGATTTGAATTTTAAAAGATTTTATAATGAGGGGAACGCCTATTTTAAACTCAAAGATTTCGATAACGCCGTAAAGATGTATGAACGGGCTAAAAAATACGGAACGGACGAAGATCTGATTTATAATCTCGAGCTTGCCAAAAAGATGAAAGAATTGAAAAAGCAAAAGCAAAAGAGTCGAAAAGAGGGGAAAAAAGAGAGTTCTAAGCGGCAACGGGAGAAAAGATCTTCAAACGGCGGCGAAAAGAATAGAAAGAGAAACGAAAAGCAAAGCGTTTCCGAGAAAAAAAAGAGGGAAAAAGCGGCTAAAAACGGAAAGGGAAAAAACAATAAGGCGAAAGAGATGAAAGAAACCGAAAAAAGGAGGAAAAATCTTCCCATTACCGAGATGGAGGAGAAGAAGTGGGATAGGCTTTTGAGTAAAAAAAGACCTAAAACTCTCCCCTTAAAATTGAAAACGCAAAAGAAGAGGGATTATGATGAAAAACCTTGGTAGAGCCGTTATCGTTTTTTTCTGCGTCGTTTTCGCTTTTTCGGCGGAGGTTAAAGTTGATAAGAGTCATATTTTAAAAGGGGAAAGCGTTACTTTAACTATTACGGCCGAGGGAGAGAACGTAAAATTTCCCGCTCTTGAGAAGATAGGAAAGTATCCCGTCGAGGCGATCTCCGTTTCCAAAAACGCCGTTACCAAAAACGGAAAGGTTTTCAGATCCGTTTCGAAATATTATACTTTCACTCCTTTGGAGAGCATGACCGTTCCCTCTTTTACCGTCGTCGTCAACGGAAAAGAGGAGAAAACCGAACCTTTGAAAATAGAGGTGAAAAAAGAGAGCGTAAACGGGAAAAAAGACTTTTATCTGGATATGTACGTCAATAAAAAAGAGGCTTACGTGGGAGAGCCGTTAAAACTGACGATCGTTTTTAGAAAAAAGATAGGAGTGGATATCCAAGATCTCGATTTTACTCCTCCCCCTTTCGAAAATTTTTGGGCGAAAGAGCTCGTGCATCCTTCGAAAGAGATAACGGGCAGTTACGTGGTTCAAAAGATAGAGTATATTCTGTTTCCCCAAAAAGACGGAAAACTCTATTTAAGTAGCGCCGTTTTGAATATAGGGCTGCCTCAGAGGGGAGAGGGCATATTTAATATGATATTTAACAGGGTGGCGTGGAGAAAAATATATTCGAATCCTCTCTATATAGATGTCAAACCTCTTCCGAAAGGCGTTAAAGTTTTCGGAAAATTCGACATGAGAGTTACCGTCGATAAAAAAGAGGTCTCTCCTAACGAAGCGGTAAACGTGGAGATAGAGATAAAAGGGGAGGGGAACGTAGAGGATATAGATCCTTTTAAACTGAAATTGAAAGATGCGGCGGTTTATACGGACGAGCCCGTTAAAAGAGGGCGTTTTGAAAACGGAAGATATTTGGGAGAATTTAAACAGAAATTTGCCGTAGTTTCCGATAAGAGCTTTAAGATTCCCTCTTTTGTTTTTTCCTATTTCGATAAAAACGAAAAAAGAGTTAAGAGTTTAAGAAGCGAGCCGATTTTGGTTAAGGTAAGGGGTGCGTTAAATAATAAAGAGGAGCGGATATCTTTGCAGAAAGCTCCCGCGGAGCGGAAAGAGCTTGTTTTCGGAAACTTTTCCGGTTTTAGGTTCTATCTTTTTGCCGGAATCGTTTTTTTTATGGGATTTGTTATCGGGTATTTCGTTAAGAATATAAAATTTAGAAGAAACGATAAGAGAGTTTTGCCTATCGAAAAAAAGATTAAAGAGGCCAAAAACGATAAAGAACTTTTAAAGGCTCTTTTGCCTTATGTAAACCGTTCGAAGGAGATAGAAGAGATAGTTTTCGCTTTGGAAGGAAATCTTTATAACGGAGGAAACTACAAAATAGATAAAAAGAGCCTTTCCAAAAACATATCCAAATATTTGAAGGGAAAAAATAAAAAAGAGGAATTTGAAGAACTTATATAAAGGGATTTGATGGATATTTTTCAAGCCGTTATTATAGGAATAATAGAGGGTTTTACGGAGTTTTTGCCCATCTCCTCCACGGGACATATGATAGTTGCGAGCAGGATGATGGGTATAGAGCAAGATAGCGTTCAAAAAAGTTTTGAGGTTATTATCCAGTTTGCCGCCATTTTAGCGGTCGTTTTGCTGTATAGGGATAAGGTTTTTAGAGAGATCGAGCTTTGGAAAAAGCTGATTTTGGCTTTTATTCCGATAGGAGCGGTCGGGTTTTTGTTCAGCAAGCAGATAAAAGCTCTCTTTAGCGTGGAAGTGGTTGCGTGGATGTTTATAATAGGCGGAGTCGTTTTTTTGATAGTGGAGTATTTTTACAAAGAGCAAGACCATTTCGTAAAAAGAGTGGAGGACGTAAGTTATAAGCAGGCTTTTTGGATCGGAGCGGCTCAATGTTTCTCTTTGATACCCGGCACTTCAAGAGCGGGCTCGACGATTATAGGAGGGCTTCTAAGCGGGCTTAC
>CAZPVZ010000137.1:0-5652 GCA_964590185.1 uncultured Campylobacterales bacterium | reverse complement strand
CATCTCATCTCTAGCATAAGTTCTCCTTATTTTTAGTTGATTTTGTTCTCTATTGTAAAGAAAGATATCTTAATATAAGCTTTATATATATTAAATAGTTTTTTCTATAAATTTGACTGCTTCGAAAACACACTTTTTAATTTCTAAAGAGCATTTCAAAAGCTCCTTTTTAGAGGCATAACCGCTCTCTACCGCAATACTTTTAATTCCCGCTCTATTGGCGGATACGATATCAAGACAGGTATCGCCTATCATCCAAGCTTTTTCCTTTAAGGATTCCATTTTATGCAAAGCTTTTAAGACGGGTTCTGGATGCGGTTTGGGATGGATAACGTCTTCTCTTCCTATAACGACTTCGAAATATTTCAAATATCCCATATGCTCCAAAAGCTCTTTGGAATACCTTCCAGTTTTCGTCGTTACCACTCCCAATTTGGCAAACTTATAAGCCTCTTCTATCGCTTCTTTCGCTTTCGGAAGCCATTTCGTCATAGGTTTGGATCTTTGTCTATAGTAGCTTTTATAAACATCCACAAAATCCCACACCTTCTCTTTTTCGACTCCCAAATGCTCGAACATAAAATCCAAAGGATGTCCTATAAGAGACAAAATCCTCTCGTCCTTAGGAGGGGTTAAACCGAAATATTTAAAAGAGTCGTGAAAACTAAGAAGTATCGCTTCGGTAGAATCTATCAAAGTTCCGTCAAGATCGAAAAGAATCGTAACCAAATTACGATCCTTACGAAGTATGAAGTTTGTAAGTTTTAAACTTTTCCGTCTCTCCTACGGAAGCTTTTATAATGATATTCCATCTTCCGACTTTGTCCAAAACCACCTCGGCTTTATAATTTTTTCCGTCAAAAGAGGCTTTCAATTTTTTATCGAATTTCGTGGTATCCGGTCTCGTTACCAAAATATCGACTTTAACTCCCTCAACCGCATTTCCGTTTTTATCTTTTACCTCCACGACGAGAATATTTTTTCCTTCTTTAAGTTCTTTCGTCAAAAGATTAAGATCATATTTTTTATCGAAAGCTTTGCCTTTGGCTATAATCGTATTTATATCCGCATCCACTTGATGATAATTCATCATATAGCTGTTATCCAACTCAACCGGATTGTTTATGGCCGTCATAACCGTCCAAACTCCCATTCCTATAGTAAAAAGAACGAGTCCCACTATAAAATGGGGCCAATAATTTTTTTCGTTTTTCTTATCGCTCATATGCATCCTTTCAATCTGGCATTACTCTTTTATCTTTTCTCTTCTTTTCCAACGCCTTTTTCTTTTTCTCTTCCATCATAACCGCATCTCTTAGCTCCTCCTCCCCGTCAAAACGAGCTCCGTCTATAAATTTGGAAGTGTCGTCAAACTGGCCGGTCTTAAGTCCCCACAAGAGAGCGGCAAGTCCCAACGCCCCCAAAAAGGTAGAAACGCCAAGCATCATCGCTATGATTCCGCTACTCATAATCTATCCTTTTTTATTCTAAAAGAGTTTCCGACAACCAAAAGAGAGCTAAGCGACATAGAAAGAGCCGCAACCAAAGGATTTACATATCCCAAAACCGCTAAAGGCACGGCAAAAACATTGTAAATCACCGATAGAGTCAAATTCTCCTTTACCGCCTTATAAGCTCTTTTGCTGATTTTAAAAGCTTTATAAAGATTTATGGGCTTTTCATCCATAAGCACGACGTCGCTAACGCTTATTGCTATATCGGCTCCGCTTCCCATAGCTATGGCTATATCGCTTGAGGAGAGAGCCAAAGAGTCGTTTATGCCGTCTCCCGCCATAACAACGATACGCCCATCTTTGTGAAACTTCTCTATCATAGCGAATTTTTCCTGCGGAAGAAGTTTGGCGTAAAATTTATCTATCCCTATCTCTTTAGCCACTCTTTCCGCCACTTTTTCGTTGTCTCCCGTCAGCATAACCACATCTACATTAAGACTTTTTATCTTCGAAACGGCTTCCGCGGCGCTCTCTTTTATATTGTCCCTAAGTTCGAAAACGGCTTTGACCTCTCCGTCATAAGCGAAAATAAAAACGGAATTTTCGCTTTCCAATTCAAATTTCACGCCGTTTTTTTTCAAAAGCTCCAAATTACCGCCGATCAATTTTTTATCCTCGTATTTAGCCTCCATCCCTTTCGCTTCTACGCTTTTTACATCTTTTAACTTCAGTTCTTTTAAATTTTTAAATTTATCTTTTATATAATTTAAAACTCCCTTGCTTATGGGGTGATTGGAGGTTAGAAGAAGAGAGTATAAGAGATTTGCGTCGAACTCTTTTAACTTCTCGTAAGAAACCACGCTCGGTTTTCCTTCCGTTATCGTTCCCGTTTTGTCCAAAACGAGAATATCGCTCTTAGCCATCGTCTCTATAAAGGAAGCCTCTTTAAAAAGTATCCCTCTCTTAGCGGCGGTGGAGATTCCAAGAAGAGTCGCCATAGGAGTGGCAAGTCCCAAAGCGCAAGGACAGGCTATGACTATAACCGAAATGGCGACTATCAACGCTCTCTCAAAATCTCCGACGATAAAATACCATCCTATAAAAGTTAAAACGGCTATCGTTAAAATCGTAACCGAAAAATAACCAGAAACCACATTGGCAAGTCGTTCGATTTTAGGCTTTTTCGTTATCGAATCTTCCAAAAGATCGCTTATGGTCGAAAGCAAAGAGGTTGAAAAATCTTTGGTGGCTTTATATCTAACGACGGAATCCAAACAGATAGAACCGCTTAAAACCTCATCCCCTTCTTTCTTAAAAACCGGTTCGCTCTCTCCCGTAAGGGAACTCTCGTCGAAAGAGGCACTCCCGTAAACGATAACTCCGTCTATCGCCACCTTCTCTCCCGGTTTTATCTCTATGATATCTCCGACTTTTACGTTCTCTACGGAAACAAGAGATTTTTCGTCTCCTATCACTACGGTAACTTCGGTAGGAGCGGTTCCCAAAAGCGAATCGAGAGTATCAACCGCCTGCTTTTTGCTAAGAACCTCAAGATATTTTCCTACTAAAACGAAAGTGATGATCATAGTAACCGAATCGAAATAGACCTCTCCGGTTCTCGTAATCATCGCATATACCGAATATATATAAGCCAAAGTGGCTCCGGAAGCCACCAAAAGATCCATATTTACGAATCTGTTTTTTATACCGTAATAGGCTCCTTTGTAGTAAACCCATCCGCTATAAAAGAGAGTGGGAGTGGCTAAAACAAACTCCGCAAAGTTCAAGATATCTTTGATATCGCTCCTCATACCGGTAAAAAAACCGACGTATTGAGCTATGGCTATCCACATAATATTCATCGTAGCGAAAACGGCTACCAAAATCCTCGCATAATAATCTCTTCTCTTTTTAACGGCTCTCTCTTCCTGCAAAGCGGGATCGTAAGGATATGCGTTATATCCTATCGATCTGACGGTTTCTATAATCTTCGAAAGCTTTATCTCGTCCGGATCCCATACTATTTTGGCTTTATGATTGGTATAGTTTATAACCGCCTCTATAATTCCGGGAGTTTGATGGAGAACCTTTTCGTTAAGCCAAACGCAAGCGGAGCAGTGAATACCCTCTATAATCAGATTGATTTCATAAAAACCGTCATCTCTCTCTTTAATATACTTTTTCTTAAAGCCTTCGAGATCGAACTTCTCCAAATCGTCATCTTTTTTAACGGCGGGCTGAAGTTTCGTATCTCCGAGTTTGTCGTAAAAGGTATCAAGTCCTTCGCTTTTTAAAAGGTGATAAACCCCTTGACACCCTTTACAACAAAAATACTTCTTCTCTCCGTCTATCTCATCCTCTATCATTACCGATTCGTCAAATTCCAAATGGCAATGACTACAAGCTATTTTTGCCAAAGTAAGCCTTTAAAACTACTTTTTAAAAAATCTATAATAGAGAAAATTAAAAAATATTAAAATAATAGTACCGTAGAAGATAAATTTAATAATATTATAAGTGGTTTTATTTTGACTACCTATAGAGGAATCTAAAGAAACATTATAAGAAGAAGCAATCTGATCCACGATATCGGCATAACCGTTTAACAAAGCGGCTTCTACTGCGGCTTTAAAATCTTTGCTTCTAGAGGTAATTAAAGGAAGTATGGAACCGCTCCAAGGCAGAGGACTTAAAATCTGTTCTTTATCGAATTTACCTTCCATATCGGAAGAATTTACTATATCCACCTTTTTACTTCCAAGAAGAATGGTTAATAATATATAAGGTTTTTTTAATTTTGCGGATAGTTTTTCTTCAAAAACTTTAATAGAAGTTTCGTTCTTATCGTTTACGGCGGCAAGATAAACTCCGACACCGGTTTTTGCTTTTAACTCTTCTCCCATTTCGTCGATTTTAGAAACCGTCTTTTGAGGAAGAATATCATCGTTTTTTATAACGAAAGAAGCCTCTACGGCGGAAAAAGACAACAACGATAAAAGAAGAGCCACAAGGCTCCTCTTTAACATATTAGTAAATGACGACATTTAACCTACAAATGCGTGATTTGATGTAAGAACCGCCCATAAAGTTATAACGGCTGTTCCGACCAACATCCAACTTATTATAGCTTCCAATTTATCTACCATTTCAATCTCCTTAAGCTAACAGAGTTTCAAACTCTACTATTTCTCCACAAATTGATACTTATGCTTAGTATCTCCGCCTACAGGTCTTCCGTGAACCACTATATGTTTTTCGTTTTCGAGATTAGGACCTATCTTTTTAATAGTCAAAGGATCTTTCAATTCATAATATTGTTGTGCGGTAGCTTGTTGCGTATTGATAGCGGCATAAGTTAAAAATCCTAAAATACCCAATAATAAAGCTACCGCTATAAAATACCCTGTTAATCCGTGTAAATTCATACACAATCTTCTCGTAGTATTTTCCATCTTCTCTCCTTATTTGCCAAGTGATAGGATATAAGCGCCTACCGCTTTTTGTTGAATCGGAGTCAACATTCCTTTAAAAGAAGGCATTGTTCCGATATCTCCTTTTTTACCTCTTTGCAAAACGGAAGCAACGAACGCCGGCGTTCCGTAAGCGGTCAAATCGGGAGCCATTCCGCCCATTCCTTTACCGTTGCCTTTCAAACCGTTCGCAACATATTCGGCAACGGCATTAATTTCACCTTCGTCTTGCAAAAGACCCGCAGGCATTTCTCCTAAAGAGTATCCTTGTCCTTTAGAACCGTTTTTTATCGTATTTGCGATCGCCTCTTTATGTCCCCAAGTAGTTAAATCTTGAGCCTTACCCTCTATTCCGGTAGCGTCAATTCCGTGACAAGGAGAACATTGAACCAGATATACGCCTTCTCCCATTCCCAAAAGATCTTCTTGAGTAGGATTGCTCCACTTTTTCTCGAACATTTTCGTATGAGCCGCAACCTCTTCGTTATACTCTCCGATTTGAGAATAAGCGTTTAAAGGATATCCCATAAACCAATACCAAACTCCCCAAATAATAGTTCCTATGAAAGCAAGAGACCAACCGATGGGAGAGTTGTTTTTATACTCGCCTATTCCGTCCCAATTCTCCTCTTTCAGTTCACCTTCGCTTTTCCCCTCTTTAATTTGCTTGAAATATTTGGCTGAAACACCTATCGTCAAGATAAGTATCGCAGCAGCTCCAAGCAAGG
>CAZPVZ010000136.1:0-2976 GCA_964590185.1 uncultured Campylobacterales bacterium | reverse complement strand
GGGAGAGGGAGGACAGCTTCCCGGTCATAAGGTAACTCCTTTGATAGCCTCTTTGAGATATACGATTCCGGGCGTTACGCTCATCTCGCCTCCTCCTCATCACGATATCTATTCGATAGAGGATTTGGCTCAGCTTATTTTCGATCTGAAACAGGTAAATCCCGACGCTTACGTTACCGTAAAACTCGTTTCCACAGCCGGAGTCGGAACGATAGCGGCGGGAGTGGCTAAGGCGTATGCGGACAAGATTATCATCTCCGGAGGAGACGGAGGAACCGGAGCGGCTCCTCTTTCATCGATAAAATTTGCCGGAAACGCTTGGGAATTCGGACTTAGCGAAGCTCATAACGCTTTAAAAGCCAACGATCTTAGAAAGATGGTTCATCTCCAAACCGACGGAGGATTGAAAACCGGAATGGATATCGTAAAAGCCGCTCTTTTGGGAGCCGAGAGCTACGCTTTCGGAACGGCGGCTTTGACGATTATAGGATGTAAGATTTTAAGAATCTGCCATCTAAACAGATGCTCCGTCGGAATCGCCACGCAAGATGAGAGGTTGAGAGAGCATTTTGTGGGAACGGTCGATAGGCTTGTAAACTATTTCACTCTCGTAGCGGAAGAGGTCAGAGAGATACTCGCCTCTTTGGGATACGAGAGACTTGAAGACATAATAGGAAGAAGCGATCTTTTGAAAGTCGTGGATCATCCCAAAGCGAAAAAATTCGATTTCTCTTCCATACTCCATCAGGTTCCGGGAATAAATACTTGCCAAGTGGAGAGAAACGAGCCTTTCGATAAGAACGAGTTTGAGAAAGAGATACTTAAGAAAGTTTATCCTTCGATAGAGGATCCTTCGAAATCGATAGTGATAAAAGAGAACATAAAAAATCTAAACAGAAGTTTCGGAGCCTTAATAAGCGGAGAGATAGCCAAATACTACGGCAACAACGGTCTTCCCGAAAATACGATAACCTTTAAGTTAAAAGGAGTTGCCGGACAGTCTTTGGGAGCCTTCTTGATAAACGGAATTTCCATCTATCTTGAGGGAGCCGGAAACGATTATGTCGGCAAAGGAATGAACGGAGGAAAGATCGTCATTACTCCTAAAACTCAAGGAGAGAAATTCAGTTGCGCGGGAAATACCTGTCTTTACGGAGCGACGGGCGGAAAACTTTACGTAGCCGGAAGCGTGGGAGAGAGATTTTGCGTTAGAAACTCCGGAGCTACCGCCATCGTCGAGGGAACGGGAGATCACGCGTGCGAGTATATGACCGGCGGAATCGTTATCATCTTAGGTAAAACCGGTATAAACTTCGGAGCCGGAATGACGGGAGGAGTGGCGTTCGTTTACGATACCGACCACTCTTTCATAGACAAACTAAATCAGGAGCTCGTTTACGCTACGAGAATAGATACGGACAATAGAGACGAAGAGAGACATTTTATCAAGAAGCAGTTGAGAGATTATATTAACGAAACGGGAAGCGAAAAAGCTCAGTGCATTTTGGATAATTTCAGACACGCTATAAGGGATTTTTGGATGGTTATTCCCAAAGATATGACGAAAGTGCCTCTAAATCCTGAGGAAGGAGACTAATTATGCAAAATTTTATAAATATTGAGAGAATAGAACCTAAAAAGAGAGAATCGAGCGAAAGAAAAAAGGATTTCAAAGAGATTTACGATATTTTCAAGCCGGAAGAGGCCGCGCCTCAGGCCGATAGATGCATTCAGTGCGGAGATCCTTATTGTCACAATAAGTGTCCGCTTCACAACTTCATACCTTTTTGGCTTAAAGCTACGGCCGGTTCGGATTTGGATCTCTCTTTTAAGCTTTCCAACGAAAGCAACCCTTTTCCGGAGATTACGGGAAGAGTTTGTCCTCAGGATAGATTGTGCGAAGGGGCATGCACTTTGAATGAGGGATACGGAGCCGTTACGATAGGAGCCATAGAGACTTTTATAAGCGAAGAAGGGTTTAAAAAAGGATTAAGACCGAAATTTAAGCCTTTGAAAACGGATAAAAGAGTCGCGGTTATAGGTTCGGGACCGGCGGGATTTGCGGCCGCCACTTATCTGCTTAGGGGAGGCGTGGGAGTCGATATGTATGAAAAGGCTCCCAAACCGGGAGGACTTTTGACTTTCGGCATTCCCAATTTCAAACTCGATAAAGAGGTCGTTTTTAGAAGATTTAAATGGCTTGAAGAGGCGGGAATGAATCTCTTTTTGAATAAAGAGGTCGGAAAAGATGTCTCTTTTGAAGAGCTTTTGGATAAATACGAAGCGGTTTTTATAGGTATAGGAGCGGAAAAATCCAAAAAACCCGGTATAGAAAACGAAGACGCCGAGGGAACGCTTCTTGCTATCGACTTTTTGGTAAATATCCAAAGAAAACTTTTTTCGCTCTCTCATGAAGATAAATACGGCGTTGCCGGAAAAAGAGTCGTCGTTATAGGAGGCGGAGATACCGCTATGGATTGCCTTAGAACCTCTATAAGAGAAGGCGCTCTTAGCGTAAAATGTCTTTACAGAAGAGACGAAGAGAATATGCCGGGGTCTAAGAAAGAGTATAAAAACGCCAAGGAAGAGGGAGCGGAATTTGTCTTTAACGCTTCTCCCAAAAGAGTTCTCGTTGACGAGAAGGGAAGAGTCAAAGGCATAGAGATGATAAAAACCGAGCTTACCGAAAAGGACGAAAGCGGAAGAAGAAGAGTAAGAGAGGTTCCAAACAGCGAATTTACCGTAGATGCGGATGTGGTGATTTTCGCTTTGGGATTTGATCCGGCGGCTCCTTCCTTTTTGAAAGAAAACGGCATAGAGTTAAACGATTGGGGCGGAATAGTCGTAAACGACAAATATGAAACCACGAGAGAGGGAGTTTTTGCCGGAGGAGATTGCTTTAGAGGCAGCGATCTCGTGGTAACGGCGGCTTATGACGGCAGGGAAGCCGCTAAAGCCATTTTGGAAAAATATTTT
>CAZPVZ010000135.1:0-8290 GCA_964590185.1 uncultured Campylobacterales bacterium | reverse complement strand
AGTCAAAGCGGCGGTTAAATTTTTGGGTTTCGACGAAAACAGACTCGAGATAATCCTCTCTCAAATGGTCTCTCTCCTAAAAGGGGGAGAACCTTATAAAATGAGCAAAAGAGCCGGAAACTTCATCTTAATGAGCGACGTAGTAAAAGAGATAGGAAGCGACGCTTTGAGATTTATGTTTCTAAGCAAAAAGAGCGATACGCATCTGGAATTTGACGTTGATATCCTGAAAAAAGAGGATAGCTCCAACCCGATCTACTACATTCAATACGCTCACGCGAGAATAAATCAAATATTTGAAAAAAGCGGCAAAACGCCCAAAGAGGTGGCGGATACGAAACTAAAAAACATGAACGAAGATGAAAAAAATCTTCTCTTTACCGCTTTGCTTCTTCCGGAAATATTGGAAGACGCTTTCAAAACGAGGGCTTTGCAAAAGCTAACGGACTATCTAAAAGCTTTAGCGGCCTCTTTGCACAAATTCTATAACGAATATAGAGTTTTGGGAAGCGAAAAGGAGAACGAATATTTAAAAATATTCGCCGCAGTGGCCGTTTCGTTAAGAATCGGACTAAAACTTATAGGAATAGAAGCAAAATATAAAATGTAAAGGGCTTTCTCCCTTTGCATTGTGTAACTTCGGCACTCTCCGTTTTTGCGTCTTAAAAATTTTAACTCTAACTTCTTTTACTAAAATTCGTTTTTCCTTTTTTATGTTATCATAGTATAAAAATATCCTTTAACGAAAGTTTCTAAGAAAGGTACATTATGAAAAAATTGACTCTACTGTCCGTAACGGCCGGACTTTTACTCCTATTAAACGGCTGCGGAGGAGGAGGATGCGACGGAGACGATTGCAACGGAAACGGAGGCGGTTCCCCGCATAGCGTAATAAACGACGGAGTGATAGTTCCCGTCGTCGGCAACGATAAAAGAAGATTCATCTGCATAGACAAAATGAAAATAGACGACAAAGAGTACGCGGCTTCATGCAATAAACTAATAACCGTTGACGGCAAACCGAACTCTCACCAAGTTATATACGGACAACTTAAAGATTTTCAAGATATGCCCATATATCATCCGGACGGAAGAGCTTACATATGCAATCAAGAAAAAGACGTCGTAGGAAACGGAGTCAATTTCTCTTCCGTCATTAAACAAAACGACAAACTCTATTTCATAAGCGAATTCGATTGCGCGATAGGCGCGATTTACATAGCCGACGTGGAAAAATTAAGCACCGGGGAGCTTATCGTAAAAAGAGATACGATGAAATTTATAAGTCAAAAGGACGAATTCGGAGGTTACAGACATCAAAACGGAAGCGTAACACCTTGGGAATCCTATCTCGGAAGCGAAGGATACGCTCCAGATGCAAGAATCATAGAAGAAAAGGAGTATTCGCTACAAAGAGGAGAGGAGCCGGTATTTGATCCGTACTACGAAGAGACGGCTCTTTTTTGGGGAGGAGATCTTAGCAAATCAAATCCCTACTTCTACGGCTGGGCGAACGAAATCATCGTAGATGCGAACGAGGTTCCGCATTTTAGAAAACATTACAGTATGGGCAGATTTTCTCACCACACCCAAATAGTCATGCCCGATAGAAGAACGGTATATTTAAGCGACAACGAAGAAAAAGGCGCGATATTTATGTTCGTAGCCGACAAAAAGGACGACTTAAGCGTCGGAACTCTCTACGCTCCCAAAGAGAAAATAACTAAAGAAGGCAATTTAACGGCCGTAGAGTTTGACTGGATAAATTTGGGACACATCTCAAACAGAACGATGAAACTCAACATATCGGAAAAGTTAAAATTTAGCGACATATTGGAAATAACGCCTCCAAACAGCGACCTTGAATGTCCTTTCGATTTCAAACCGGTAATAGGAAGCTCCGCGATAGAGTGCGTAAGAGACAAACTCAAAGTCAACAAAAGCGTTTTATCAAGACTCGAAACGGTAAGATACGCCCAGATGCAAGGAGCGGATCTAAACTTTATCCGTCCCAGAGGCTTAACTTACGACGGGGATCGAAACAGAATCTACATAGCCGCCGAAGGCTACGTCTCTCCCGTCTTTCATTCCAATCCCTGCGGTTTCGTATTTGCCGGAAATCTAACCGGCTCCAAAATAGACACCTCCGGAGAAGTGATAAACAGCAACTTTATATTGAACAAAATTTATCCCATTTTGGAAGGGAAAAAAGAGGAATATCCCGTAACGAGCGAATATGCCGGAAACGAATGTTCCGTAAACTACATAGCCGATCCCGAGTCTCTCTCCTACTTGCAAGGAAAAAACATTCTCACGATTGCGGAAGGGGGGAATAAACATATAAACCAAATGGTCTGGAACTACGACCTTAACGAAAACAAATTAACGAGAATAATGAGTCACCCGATAAACGCGCATCCGGTAGCGATAAATTGGAGAAGAGACTTAAAAGGATACGATTATTTAATATACGGAGTTCAGCACCCTTTAATGAACGACGAAGAAGCCACCGAAGAAGAAAAACATTCCTACATAGGATATTGGGGGCCTATTAAGGTAATTCCATAATTTTTAGCAAGAAGAGAGAAAATTAAATATTTTTTCTCTTCTAAAAACTCCTTCTTTTGCTTCCTTTTGCTTCGAAAAGATACAATATTTTATCTATTTAATTAAAAGGTATAATTCTATTGTACACTTAAATAGTTTTTTAGAAAAAAGAATATATAATGTTTTAAATACCTAAAAGATTTCAAGAAGAAATTTTTTTAAGGAAATAAATATGATGCAACCTCTTTCATCACTCGCATATTTAGGGTTGTTGGTAGGCGGAGGTGTATTCATACTTTTATATAAAAAATTTAAAACAAATATATTTTTATCCATAGGTTTATCTTTACTGATAGTTTTACTATTTTCGCTCGCTTTCGATATGAGTTTTTTAAACGGCTTTTCACTTTTTATATTTAATGTTATAATAATAGAGATAATTCATTACATTTTCATAACGTCTAAAACCGATCCTTATACGCCCAAATACTTTCAGATAAACCACCACGGCCGAGCGATAGAGGACATTAAAAAAGGGAAAAAAGGAAAAGTGCTTTTGGACGCACCCCTTTTGGGAGACGAAATTTGGAACGCATTAAGCGACGAATACATAAAAAAGGGAGAGAGAGTGGTTATAGACGAAATAAGAGGACAGATACTTCTCGTAAAAAAAGAAGAGGAATAAGATGAATATCATATGGTTGATAATGGCTATAATCGTATTACTCCTTTTCATCTTTCTCGGTTTGACTATAAACATAATTCCTCACGGAGAAGTATGGGTCATAGAAAGACTCGGTAAATATCACAGAACCGCAAAACCCGGAATCAGAATCATTTTATTCGAACCGATTTTCGACAGAATCAGAAAAAAAGTAGTTACGAAAGATCAGATCATAGACGTTCCTCATCTTGACGTTATTACGAAAGATAACGTCATGATAACGATGAACGCGGTGGCTTTCATAAAAGTCACCAACCCCTACGATGCCGTTTACGGTATAGTAGATTATGAAAAAGCCATATTAAATCTCGTAAAAACCTCCCTAAGATCGATAGTAGGTAACATGAAACTCGACGAAGCCTTATCGAGCAGAGAGAGAATAAAAAACACCCTTAAAAATAAAATTATAGACGACGTGGTAAGCTGGGGAGTTACGATAAGAACCGTAGAGATAGTGGATATCCGTCCTTCTCCGTCCATGCAAAAAGCGATGGAAAAACAAGCGACGGCGGAGAGAGAAAGAAGAGCTTTGGAAATTAAAGCTACCGGTGAGAAAAACGCAAAAATTTTGGAAGCGGAAGCCGCTTTGGAGGTGGCGAAAAAAAACGCCGAATCTCAAGAGATACTCGCAAAAGCTTCGGCCGAAGCCATAAAACAAATCAAAGAGATCTCCGGTATGAGCGAAGACGCTCCCATAAACTTCCTGCTTGGAGAGAGATATCTTGAGGCTTTGAAATCCCTATCTTTTTCGGATAACTCCAAATTCGTCGTCTATCCCGCCGATCTTCAAAACAGTTTAAAAGGATTTTTTAAAAATTTTTCAAATACCAAAGAGTAGCGTAACAAATAAATAGTAAATAAATTTTTATCTTGCTTTAGCCCGCTTTTTAACCTGCCTTTAACGAAAAAACCTATAAAATTTAAATAAAAAAGAGGTACGAATCATGTTTCTAATCAGAGATATTTCCCTATTTTTATGGCTTTTGATAGCTTTTTGCGCGGCTCACTACGCTACCGTCAATCTCGACATTCCGTATCTGGACATGAACTACATACTCTACGTTCACGATAAGACTCTTTTTATAACGACAAGAGACGCTTTTACGATAGTCGGAATACTTTTTCTGTTCGTAGAGATCTACAAAGCCGCAACGACGGGTGAATATAGCACCGCTGAAACGATTGTGAGCTTTTTCGTAGCGGTCGCATATTTGGCTCTGTTTTTAATAATGGAATGCGCTCACAACGCCGAATTTTTAATACTTATGCTTATGTCTTTTCTCGATGCCATAGGAGGATTCGTTATCTCGATAAACGCGGCAAGAAAGGATATAGCGGTAAAAAAATGATAGCGAGAAAATTCTCGCTATCTTTTTATTCGTTATACAAAAGAGGCGGCAGTGCTCTAATTTTATAAAGTTTTTCGCCTCTTTTCAAAATCAAACTTACGACTTGATTTTTGTCGCTTTTTAAAAAATTTACGGTCCGCTCCAAAGACGGTTTATAAAAAGAATTCAGCCTTATAATCTCGTCTCCGTTTTTCAAACCTATCTCTTTAAGATACGAATTGTTCTCCACATTAGCCACAACCGTAACGTCTCCCCTCTTTTTAAAACTTCCTCTCCAATCAAAACTCGAACTCTCTATCTTGCCGTCCGCTTTTATCGCCTTCTGCTCGAAAGAGCTCTCGTTATATAAAAGTTTATAAGGAGAATGATTTTTAGTCAGAAAAAGTACTCCTCCCAAAAAAACCGCCGAAGAGAGCAAAAAAAGAGGTAACAAACTTCTTCGCAAACCGTTCATTAGAGATCCTTTTTATAAATTTGGCAAACGATTCGTGCCTTTACTGTTAGATCGACGGACAGAAAAATTTTTTTATTTTATGAAAGAAAAAGTAAAAGGAAATAAAATGGGGAGAGGAAGGGAGGTTTTTAGAAAGAAAACCTTAATCCTCCGTAAATAGCGTCTCTTGACTTAGTCGTTTCGTGAGCCATATCCACATCTATATACCTGTAACCTAAAGTTACACTTATCTGATTTATCATCTCCACTTCTACGGAAAATCTATACTCCAAATATTCGTCGCTATCGCTAAAAGCAAGAGGAGAAGGAGCATATAAAACTTCCGCGTTAAAAGTGGTAGGAGTCGTATAGTTATAATACTCTATCGGAAGCCTGTAAGTTAAAGCGGCGGTTAAAGGAATCGCAAAAAGTTTGTCTTCCCCTATATCCGAAAACTCCGCTCTAAGTCCGAAAGCCATCCAAAGCCCTTCCGTTCCTATCACGTTGTTTTTTATGTAAGCTCCTATACCGAATACCGTAGCGTCGTCCCCTTGGGTAAAACCTTCGTCCATTCTAAGCATATTTGCGGTAACGTAATAACCTGATTCAAGTTTTATCTGTTCCGATTTGCTAACCAAAAAAAGATCCGCTCTCGCTTCGAAGTCCTCGTTATTTACATACAAAGCCACACTATTGTTCTGAGCGAAAAGATACCCTCCTATCAGCAACGCTCCCACTATCTTCTTAACCATTCAACACTCCTCTTAAAAATTTATCTTTTTCTAAATACGAAAGCGTCTTTAGCAATCTTCTTTTTTACGCCGCAAAGATCTCTTTTTGCGTCGCTAAAACATCGATACGGTCCTATCAATACTTTAGAAACCCTTTTTCCGCGAGAATTTACGGTATTGTAAATAACGTAGTCGTATCCGTATCTTTTAATCTTGTTTAAGAACTTTTTATTGTCATACTCTTCGTTAGGCAAACATCTAAGTTTAGCGGCCACCTGAATATAATTTCTGTTATCGCAAATATCTTTCGATTTGGGAACGGTATCGGCATAAACGCACTCCCCCGTCTCGACTTTTTCGTAAGGTCGAACCTGCTGAACCACGCCGCTTGGAAATTGATTATATATAACGATTTTCTCCTCTTTAGGAGGGCTCGGCTCCACTTTCGGAGGAGGCGGAGGCGAAACTTTCGCGGTTTTGGCAAACGGGACGTCGAAAGTGTAGCCTATTCCTATATTTCCGACTACGTCCACGTCCTTGCTTTTCCATTTCTGTATCGCTTTAGCTTCGGTAACGACGTTTATGCCCTCGCTTAACGGGAATCTTATCCCAAGTCCCACGTCGGTAAACCCTTGGGCCTCTTCTCCGGCACAAGCCTTATCGAAATCCTCATACCCTATCCCGCCGAAAATGTAAGGGTCCATACTGAAATAGGTCATAAAAGTATCGTCGGCGTTAATTATGGCGTTTGCGTAATATCTGTAAATATTCGTATCCTTCACTCCGACCGAAGAGGGATATCCTTTATATTTCGCGTTCAAAACGCTCTCGAAACCGAGCCTTATACCGTATCTTTCATTCAAAAAGGTATCCAAGCTCGCACCTAACAAAAAGCTATCCTTAACCTCCGAATCGCTATCGCTAAAGTTATACCCGGCATACGGCGTTAATTGATATTTGGGACGGGCGAACGAAGGAACGGTTACAAAAATAACCGCCGCTACCGCCACTTTCATAAGCTTTTTCATGGTTTTACCTTACTTTGGAGATTGTATTATTTCTATTATACTATAAAATCGTATAGGTAAAAATGAAATTAGGTTTCAAAAGTAAAAAATTTTATTCTATTTTCGCGCTTATATCTTGTAAAAATTCTTCTATGTTATATCTTGAACGATATTCCGAACTCATCAAATGTATTAAAATGTCACCGAGATCCACGACTATCCAATCATCGCTTTTTTCTATGTGTAAAAACGTCTCGTTTAAAGGTTTCAGCTTCTCAAGCAAATAGTCCAAAAGCGCATAGCCGTGTCTGTCTCCCATAGTGGAAGCGATTATCACCCCCTCTACGAAATAATCTTTATCTCTCATATCGAAAACTTGAATACTCTCGGCTTTTTTTTCGTCAAGCAAAGATACTATTTTACCTATTCTCTCTTCCATTTACTCCCTTTTTCCGTAATATTTCTCCGCTTCTTGGGCTATTTCGCGAGGCAGATATCTTTTATCCGGTTTTTCTCTTAACTTCGTAGAACTGATATTAACATTAACGGGAAGTTTTTTCAAGTTTTTAGGAATCTTTTCGCCTCCTCTCGTAGCCACTACGAAAGTTACGCTTTTTTTTAACTTCTCATACTCCTTCCATTTGGAAAGAGACTTCAGATTGTCCGCTCCTATAATCAAATATATCTTCTCGACATTAAAATATTTATAAAAGTGCCTTACGGTTTCAATAGTCGCAACCGGTCTGTTCTTTTTTATCTCGTAGTTACAAATCGATACACCCGGATATTTTTTCAAAATTTTTCTAAGCCATAAGATTCTTAAACGAGGAGGAGCGTGAAACTCTCTTTTAAAGGGATTAAGGTAAGTAGGACACACAAAAACCCTATCAATATCAAGGTTTTTTAATGCCATTTGAATAATTTTAATATGTCCTTTGTGGGGAGGATCGAACGAACCTCCAAAGAGCGCTATTTTCATTTAATTGTTGTTAAACCTTTCTTTAGATACAATCCTGATTAAAACTATTTGTATAATATGTCGATAAAATATTTTGAGAATATTATACTAAAAATAAAGGATGATTATGGCTGTAAAAGTTGCTATCAACGGTTTCGGAAGAATAGGAAGATGCGCTGCGAGAATCATCGCAAAAAGAGACGACGTCGAACTTGTAGCGGTAAACGATACCGCCGCGAGAGAGATGACCAAATATCTGCTAAGATACGATTCCGTCCACGGAATTTTCGACGGAGAGCTTGAAATATTGGAAAACGATTATATGCAAATAGGCAAAGATAAAGTTAAGTTTCTATCCGATAGAGATCCGAAAAACCTAAATTTCGCCGATTACGGAGCGGAAGTGGTATTAGAGTGCACCGGAGCGTTTTTGACTCAAGAAAAATCCAAAGTATATATAGAAAACGGAGTGAAAAAGGTCGTTTTCTCGGCACCGGCAAAAGACGATACTCCGACTTTCGTAATAGGAGTCAACGCCGAC
>CAZPVZ010000134.1:0-3324 GCA_964590185.1 uncultured Campylobacterales bacterium | reverse complement strand
GATAAAAAAAGGAAATTATGCCGTAGTGAAGGCTTACGAGAGGAGATATCCGGAAGTCGTTTCGCTTGCCGAAAACATAGAAAAACTTCTTTCTCAAAAAGAGGAGGTTGCGGAAAGGACGGGAGAGCTTTCGGCGGAAGTCATACTTTTGAAAAGAAAGATAGACGATCTTAAAAGCAGTATGGATTCCATTATCAAAAATATTCAAAACACTCTTTATAAAAGAAGGGCTTCCATCAAAAAATCGATAGGTATGAAAAACGAGGAAGTAAAAAAGCTTCCTAAGAACGAGCGGGAGCTTTTTGCTTTGGAACAAAATTACGGAGTGGCTAAAAAGTATTACGAGTATCTTTTAAAAGAGAAATCCTCTCTTTTCCTAAACGGAGTTTCCAAAGATTTCGATGTTTTCGTAGTCGATAGTCCGATTGAAAGCGATAAGCCCGTAAAACCGAATATTTTCGGCGTGTTGACCGAAAGTTTCTCTTTGGGCGCTTTTCTTTCCTTATTTGCGGCCTTTTTGGTAAATAGAGAGGAGGATGCGATAAGAAGTCTTGAGGATGTGAAAGCTTTGTCTCATTTGCCCGTTTACGGCGTTATTCCGTATGTAAACGATCATAGACTTTACAATAAAATCTATGTTATCGAAAGTCAGACCGTTTCTCAAAGCGAAGCTTTCAGAAACGTAAGAACCAACATAGAGTATATAAAAAGTTCCGGGTGCAAAGTCGTGACCGTAACTTCCACCGTCCCGGGCGAGGGCAAAAGCGTTATAGCCGCCAATTTGGCCGCGATACTCGGTATGGGAGATAAGAAAACTCTTCTTTTGTGCGCGGATCTTAGGACTTCGGAGATGCATAACAAATTCGGGATTTCCAACGATAAGGGACTTAGCGATCTTTTGACGGGAAAAGTTAAAATAAAAGAGGTTATGAAGCGTTTTCCGAAGGTTAAAAACTTGACGATAATTCCTTCCGGCTCGAAAGTCGATAATCCTTACGATCTTTTGGAATCGAAAACCATGAAGCTTTTAATGGATAATTTGAAAGAGTATTTCGATTATATCGTTATAGAGACTCCTCCGGTGGATTTGGTTTCCGACGCTTTTATAATGAGCAGATATAGCGATATGACGATATTCGTTTTAAAAAGCGAGTATTCGAAAACGGAGTTTATAAAAAGGATTTCCGATTTTGTCGAGAAGTATGATATAAAAAACGCCGGTTTCGTTCTTCACGCCGTAAAAGAGAAGTATTTAAAAAGAGTTTCTTATAATAAAGAGTATCTTTTTCATAAAAGCGCATCTTGAGGGCACACTATGTTATAATAGCGAAAAAGGAGGAAAGCGTTTATGGATTTTAAAGTTTTATTCAATCTTTTTAAAGACGGTATCGTTAAACCGGAGGAGGTTTGGAAGGAGTTTTTAAGCTCTTCTTTTAAGTTCGAAGATGTTTTGAAAAAATACGTGGCGCCGATAGTGATAGGAGTTTCTTTAATAACTTTTATTTTAAATATGATTTTCGGTTATCCTTCGATACACGGAGCCGTTAGACTCTCTTTTTTCCAAACTTTGTGGATGGCCGTCGGAAATATCGTGAGTTTTTTTGTTTTTTTGTACGTTTTCGGATGGATAGGCTCTTTTTTAGCCGAAAAGTTCGGGGGAGATAGAGATTTTCAGAAGGCTTTTTCCATGCTCTTTTTTATCTCCTTTCCCTCTTTGGCCGGACAGATTTTGGGAGCTTTTCCGGTAATAGGAGGGATTTTGTCTTTGATTTTGTCGGTTTACTCTCTCGTTTTGCTTTTCAAAGCTTTTCCGATATTTTTAGGCGTTCCGAAAAATCATCAGGTTAAAGTTTTCATTCTGTTTCTCATAACTTCTTTTATTTTGGGAACTTTGCTCGCTATCGTGATGGGAGCTCTTTTTTCTCCTAAAATATGAGTTTTTAAACTCCTCTTTTAAAAAGAGGAGTTTTCGTCTTCTATCTCTATAAATTCGGATAGTCCCGGTTTTACTATGGAAACGGAGTAATTTATCTGATTGTCAATGAGTTTTTCTTCGAAAATCGGATAATCGTTTTGGTCTATATAACTTGTGTATATAAAATCCATACCGATGGAAGTTGAATAGTTTATCCAATCAAATAGAATGTTGTTGTCTAAAATTTTGTTGATGTCCGTTAGGACGAAGTTTTTGTTATGGATGGAGTTTGCTAAAAGGAGGTTTTTTCTATCTCCGTATTGGGTTAGAGTTAACAAAAGGGGATGATAGTTTATCTGCGTGGATAGAAGAGCGTAGGGTTTGATTTTGTAAAGTCTAAGCTGAGATAAAATTAGGCTCGTTTTTATCAGCGGCGTGTTTAAAAATACGGATGAATCCTGCAAACTCGCAAAATGTCCTCTGATTATGCTTGCGTAGTTTATGTTTTTGCCCGCTATGACCGGTTCGTACACTATGAAATCTTCAAATTTTTCTTTTAGATAATTTGATATTCTGTTGCTTGCCGGACTTTGGTCTTTGAAAACGACGATTTTATCGTTTATATAGGAAGATAGTTTGTCTATCTGTTTTTTATAGTCTATTCCTCCGAAGTTTATGTTCGAAGCGGTTGCGAAAGAGATGTTTTGCTTATTTACGGTGGGAATATATACGGTTAAATCTCTTTCGTTTTGGAAAATCGTTTCGGCTCCTCTATCGGTAACGGGAGCTATGACGTATTGATAGCCTTTCTCTTTTATCTCTTTTAGGGAGGATAAGATATTTTCCTCTTCTTCCGTTTCGCAATTAAATATTTCCATATCGAAGTCGCCGTTTTTATACAGGAGGTAGGCAAGAACCGAGTTCGTTACCGAGACGGCGTATTTGCCTATCACTTTTTGAGGAACTAAAAGAGCTATTTTTACGTAAGCTCCTCTTTTTTCATAATCATACGGCTCCTCTTCGTTTGCGAGTTCGAAACCCTCGGAGTTTGATTTGGGATTTTCGAGATTTATCTCTCTTGCGTAAACGATGTACTCTTCTTTGAACTCTTCGTTTTTCGCTTTCGCCAAAAATGAGAATATAAAACCTTTTTTGAGATACTCTTCAAGACAGCTATGGGAGCATTCGTAAGGGTCTATGTCGATTATTATATTTTTTGCGGGCGGAATTTTGGTATTTAACTCTTTTCCGGACGAAAAAAGAAGCACTGCGCTTATTATAAGAAGAAATATCTTTCTCATAGCAACGCTTTCACTTTCAGCATATCTTGATATACGTCTTTTTTGGCGGAAGGGTTTCTCAAAAGGAAACTCGGATGAAAAGTGGGAAGAAGTTTTATGCCGTTATAG
>CAZPVZ010000133.1:0-16162 GCA_964590185.1 uncultured Campylobacterales bacterium | reverse complement strand
AGCGCCTCTTTCGTTTTATCTATATAGATATAGTTATCGCTTCTTATCTTTTGAAAAGTCGATATTCCTATGGGCAGTTTTTTTTTCATATTTTGCCTTGAGTTTTTTAAATATTATAACAAAATTTCAATCTCCTTTATGGGGGATATGTAAAAACGGATGGACTTACCGCCTCCATTATTATGGAAGTCATCAAATAAGATTTTTAAAACCTATCTTTTTCGAAGGAGGCACGGATATAGTTACGCCAAAATATTAATTTGGCGATACTTCAATTAGCTCACACTTCAAATTCTCGCAAAATCGCCTTAAGCAGTTTCTCTTTTATAAGATTTTTGGTTTTTACAAATTCCAAATACCCTTTTCCGTCCGGATCTTCAAAACCGATGTGAATCTTCTTTCGGGCAAGATGAAAATCGGGGCAGGACTCTTTAGCGTTATCGCACACGGTAACCAAAAGATCGAAGGGAGCGTATTTTTCTATCTCTTCTATGCCTTTAGAGCGGTATTCGTCCCTCCAAGCTCCCTCCTCTTTCAAAACTCTCTTTGCGTTTTCGTTCACTCTACCCGCGGGATCGCTTCCGGCGCTGAAAGCTTTCACTTTACCTTTCAAATAGTGATTTATCAAAGCCTCCGCGATAATGGAGCGGCAACTGTTGCCGGTACACAAAACCAAAACCTTCTTCACTTCTCACCTCTTTGCATATCGAAATAGAGATTGGCTTTTTCTATCAAAATATTATATTTTTGAATCTCTTTTTGAAGTTTCTCTATCTTTAAAGAGTTGGCGAGAGATTCGAGCTCAAGCTCGGTTTTAAACCCCGCTTCAACCTCTCTTTTTGTAAAATCGTAAAGCTCTTTGTAAAGAGAGATCATTTTATCCGAAAGTTTTATCTTCTCCTCGTAGCTTTTTATATTCGAAAGTCTTTTTTCGTACTCAAACTCAAGTTCTCTTATTTTATCCTTTCTTTCGCTCTCTTTTTGGAGATACTCAAGCCGGGAAACCTCTATATCGTTTTTAGAGTTATAATCAAAAGGTATCCTAAAACCTATCCCGTATCCGTACTCTTTCCCCTCTCTCTTAAAACGGGAGCTTTCATATTCGCTATATCCGAAATCGGCGTTTACATACACTTTCGGAAGATAGGAAGCTTGGGTTACTTTCAGTCTATTTTTGCTCGCTAAAGAGGACTCTTTCAAAGACAAAAGAGACAGATTTTTCGAAATATACTCCTCCTTCGAAGGAAGAGGAAAGGGGATTAAAGATATCTTTTTTTCGTCTTTGTCCCCTATAAGTTTTTTTATTTCGTAAAGTTCGTTTTTTAGAGCGTTTTGAAGCGTAACGAGATTTTCTTTAGCCTTCTCCTCCTCCAAAACCGCTCCGTTTAATCTCGCTATATCGGCATTGCCTGCTTTATACTTCTCCTTAACCACCAAAACGTCGATCTCCCTATTTTTCAAAAGGAGTTTCGCCTGCTCTATTTTCGCTCTATCTCTATCTATCTGAGCTTTTAAAACATATATCTTTTTCAAAATGGAAGCTTCCTGAATATCTACGCTCAAAAGTTTAGATTTTCCCAAACTTCGGGCATATCTTACGGCGTAAAAAATCCCTCCGCTTCTAAAAATATCCTGATTTAGCGAAAGAGAGAGGTTTTTTGCGGTCGTTAAGGAGTTCGAGAAAGAGTTAACCGAACTTTTGCTTTTTTGAACGCTTCCTTTTAAAATGAGGGGAGATATCCAGTCGTTTTTAAGTTTTTCGCTCTCTTTTTTAACGCTCTCCCTTTTGAGCCTTAAAATCTCCTCCTTCTCCTTCGAAATGGGAGAGTCCGCATTCAGTATGGAAACCAAAATCAAAAAAAGATAAATCTTTCTCATTTTTCGGTCTCTACTTCCACGATTTTTCCGTAAGGAAGCTTTTCGTCGCAAACAAGCTCCACCCTATACAAAGAGAGATATTTCTCATCCGTAGAGTCGGCGATCTTCTCGGCGTAAAAAAGCCCCTTCTTTCCGTCAACCGAAAACTTTCCCTTCCTAAAAAGATCCAAATCCTCCCCGTCAACGAAGATAACCACTCTGCTTTTTCTCTGATCCTCCAGACTCATAAGTTTTTCTCCGGGATTTACGAACTCCCCCTTTCTTACATAAAACTTTTTTATGTAAAGATTTTTTACCGTTATCTCCTTTTTCGAAATTCTGTCTCTAAGCTCCGCTATGATATTCAAAAGATCCTGCTTTTGCATCAAAAGATTTAAAAATTCGCTTTTGTATCTCTCTTTCGTAAAGCGATTTTCTCCGACGAGATTTTTCAATCTCTCATACTGCCCTTTTTTCAACTTTATCTCTTCGTTCAAAAAGCGAAGCTTATTTTCGTAGTTTTTAAGCTTTTCGCTCTCCAAAGCGTGATCTATAACCATAACCTTTTTGTTCACCTCTCTCATCTCGTCCTTCAAGTCAAGCTCGACCACCCTCCCCGATACTTCGCTTTTTATCGTTATCTTATCGTAAGGCTCTATAACGCCTTTATAAATTCCGGCAAAAAGCGAAAAAGAAAAAGCGAGCATAAAAACGAAAATCCTCATCCCCTATTCTCCTTAAAATCTATCCCGTTTACAACCGCATAAAGAGTCGGAAGATAAACGAGATTCAAAATCGTTCCCCAAAGAAGACCGAATCCCAAAGATACGGCTATCGGCTGAAGGATGATAGCCTGTCCGGTAGCGTAAAATATCAGACTGAAAAGCCCCAAAAAAGTCGTTATCGAAGTTATCAAAATGGGTCTTAGCCTAAGTTTGGCTCTTTCGAAAAACTCTTTGGCTTTATGCGTCCCGTGCAAGAAATCAAGCATGATTATTCCGTCGTTTATAACGACTCCCGCAAGTCCCAAAAGTCCTATCAAAGAGGGCATGGTAAGATGTATTCCGAGCAGTTTATGCCCCAAAAACGCTCCCAAAAGCGAAAGCGGGATAACCGACATCACCATAAATACGTATTTGAATTTCGGAAAAATAAACAAAAGAGTTATCAATATCAAAAACATAGCCAAAGTAACGGCGACTTTCATATCGTTAGCAAGCTGTCTGTTTTTCTCCTTCTCTCCGTAAGTTTTAACCACTATCCCCTCTTTTTTTATCTCTTTTATGAAAGGAGAGAGATAGCTTAGCATCTCTTCGGGAGTGATGAGATCCTTATCAACGTTTATAAAAAGAGTTTTAACGACATCCCCGTCCCTTTTTTCTATCTTTTGATAATCTCTCTTCTTAATAAAATCAACTACGTCCCTCAAAGCGACGAAAACGCCCTCGGGAGTCTTTATCTGAAAATCGTAAAGAGTCTTTATCTCGTCTCTGTTCAAAGCTTTCGTTTTTATCTCCATAACCCCGTTTTCGTTAAAACTCATGGCTTTTCTGTTATCGAGAAAATATCCGCTAAGCACCTTAGCCACATACCCTTCGCTCAAACCGAGTCTCTCTCCGTAAGAGTTTACCTCTATCTTATATTCGTCTCTACCGTATTCGACGTTATCGCTTATCTCTCTGACTCTTTCGTCCTTTTTCAAAATTTTCTCCAAACGATGGATCGCCGAAACTATCTTTTTGTCGTCTTTTCCTATGAAGTTTAATTGTATGTCGCTTTTTATAAGTCCCGCTCTCTCCTCCATAACGCCGAAATCCGTTATATCGTATCTCTTTTCAAACTTCTCAAGATCCTTTTTTACGATTTTGGCAAGCTCGTAGGTATGAATCGTTCTTATCTTATTCGGGTCGTTAAAATCGAAAGAGAGATTCAATACGGGATTTAAATAGCGATTTATAAAATCTTGCGGCTTCATTTCGAAAAGTTCCACCGTTATGTAGAAAGTGTTCTCTCCCGTTTCGTTCTCTCCCCCCGTGGTTCTTCTCGTCCCGACAACCGTGGAGACCGATTTTACGAAATATCTCTTTTTGTTTTTCAATATCTCCTTTTCTATCTCCAAAGCTATCTTTTCGGTATCTCTTATCGGAGTATTGATATCGGTTTTGCCGGTAATGAAAAGATAGTTTCCGTCAAAAGTGGGGAAAAACTGAAAATGCATCGACTTTACCGTCATTACGGTAAAAAGAGGGATAAAAATCAAAAAAACCGCCAAAAAGCTCTTTTTGTATCTTATCAAAAAATGCAAAAGAGCTTCGTATCTATCCTGCAAAGGCTTCCAGTCCACGAAATTTTTCTGCTTTTTCAAAAGCTCCTTAGCGTGAAGCGGCAAAAATAGAAAACTCTCTATCAAAGAGCCGATAAGTATCATAATAACCGCTATCGGTATCAAAATAATAAAATTTTTAATCTCCCCGCTCATCATAAAGAGAGGCAAAAAAGCCGCTATCGTCGTAACCGTAGCCAAAGTTACCGGCAAAATCATCTCTCTCAAGCCTCTCATAACCGCTTCGTGCTTCTCGTATCCTTCGTTTATGTATCTTTGGATGTTTTCCGAAACGACGATAGCGTCGTCAACCACTATTCCTATGACGATCAAAGCTCCGAGCAAAGAGATGATGTTTATCGAATAGCCGCTATAATAGATCGCTATCAATCCTATCGCGAAAGAAAAGGGTATCCCCAAAGCCACGACGGTCGCTATTCTGAGATTTATCAAAAGCGCCATCGACAAAAATACCAAAATAAGACCGAGCATAAGGTTGGAGATAACTATGTCAAGACGATTTTTTACGATTTTCGAAGAGTCTCTGAAAAAATCGAAATGAATCAAAGGATATTTGGGAGCTATCTCTTTCTTAACAAACTCCCTTAATTTTTTAGAAAGCTCTATCGCGTTTCCCTCTTCTCCCTTCGAAATCTTTAAAGTTACGTTTCTTCTGCCGTTAAAAGTGGATAGAGTCTTCTCCTGCGGATATGTAAAAACGATTTGAGCAACATCTTTTAAACGGAGATATTTGCCTTCGACTCTTACAATCGTCTCTTCCCACTTTTTGGCGTCTTTTTTTCCGTTTACGGTGGAGATGAAAAGAAAATGCCCTCTTTGTTTGATCTCTCCTATCGGATATATGTAGGAGAGATTCGAAACCGCTTCTATTAGGCTTTGGGGAGAGATGCCGTAGGCTCTTAAAGCCTCGGTATCGATTCTAACCGATATCTCCTCGTCGCTGTCTCCGAAAATCTTGACCTCGCTTATGTGATTTATCCGGGCTATTTTGGATTTTATCTCTTTTGCGCTCTCTATCAGCTTCGAAAAGGGAATCTTATCGGAAGAGAGAGAAAGGCTTATAAGAGGTCTTGCGTGATTTAGAAGTTTGGCTACCGGTTCGTTCATGTCATTGGGAAGATACTGCCTGACGTTGGCTATCGCGTCTTTTACTTTATTTAGGGCGTCTATCTTATCGACTCCCTCTTCCAAAGATATGACTATCGAAAAACTTCCCGGCATGACGATAGTCTCTATTTTCTCTATCCCCTCCACGCTTCCGAGACCGTCTTCTATGTCCCTAACCGCCATTTTATCGAGATTATCGGCGCTCGCTCCGGGATATCCGCCCGTTATCATTATCTTGTCCAAAGCTATGACGGGAAAAATCTCCTTCGGAATCTTTTGATAAGAGTATATTCCCAAAAATAGAAGAAAAAACAAAAGAGTGTAATTGAGTCTTTTATGTTTTATAAAATACTCTATGATTTTTATCATATAAGCGCCTTAAAAAAGCAAGGAATGCGAAATATTATATCGACGGGAGAATATTATGTCAATAAATAATTCAATCGGAAAGAAGTTTTTGAAAGAAAGAGGGAAAGAGAGCCTATTTTCTTTTAAGCTCCTTGATTCTTGCGGCTTTTCCTCTTCTCTCTCTAAGATAGAACAGTTTAGCTCTTCTTACTCTACCTCTTCTAACTACCGTAATGCTCTCTATGCTCTCGCTGTAGAGAGGAAAAATTCTTTCGACTCCGACGTTGTTTGCTCCGATCTTTCTAACCGTAAAAGTCTCGCCGGTTCCTCGACCTCTTCTTGAGATGCATACGCCTTCGAAATTTTGGATTCTCTCTTTGTCTCCCTCTTTGATCTTGATAGCGACTCTAACCGTATCGCCGGCTCTGAAATCCGGGATCTCTTTCTTTCCAAGCTGCGCGGCTTCAAAAGCCTCTATGTATTGATTTCTCATTTTCCGTTATCCTCTTTTGATATTTTGCTTTTAAATATAGGTCTATTCTGTGAAATTTAGTTTTAGCCAAAGCCATATTTTTCTTTAAGGCGGTGATTCTACCATGATTTCCCTTTAAAAACTCTGAGGGGGCGGGATTTTTTTCAAAAATATTCGGTTTAGTGAAAGACGGTGCTTCCAAAAGATAGTTTTCGTAACTTTCGCACTCCAAAGACGATTCGTTTCCCAAAACTCCTTTAATATTTCTGCTTATCGCATCGCTCATAACCAAAGAGGCAAGCTCTCCCCCCGTTAAAATATAATCCCCTATCGACAAAACTTCGTCGGCGTATTTTTCTATCACCCTCTCGTCTATTCCTTCGTATCTTCCGCTGACAAACACGATATGCTCTTTTTCGGAGAGTCTCTTTGCGTCTTTTTGATTGAAAAGTTTTCCGACGGGAGTTGCGAAAACGATATGAACGTCGCTATTTTTTTTCAAAATATCCTCCAAAGCGAGAGAGAGAGGAAGAGGTTTTAGCAAAAGCCCGGCGCCTCCGCCTATCATATAATCGTCAACCTTCTTATGCTTATCGAAAGCGTAATCTCTCGGATTTACGAAATCTATCTCTATAAGAGAGTTTTCTACGGCTCTTTTTAGAATCGACTCTTGAAAATACGGCTTTATCAAATTCTCAAAGAGAGTAACGAAAGTGAATTTCATTTAAGAGTTCTCTAAAATGGCGAAAGCGTCTTTTGCGTAAACCGTTTTGCTATCGGAATCGAACCTATCTACATATCTGTCTATATAAGGAAGATAAAATCTCTTGGCAAACCCTTCCTCAATAAGAGACTTATCCGTCGCTACGATAAGATAATCGGTACCGGATATTCTCTCTATATCCTTAACCTCTCCCAAAATCCTCTCTCCCTCCAAAACTTTGGATCCCACCACCTCGAACCAAAAAAACTCCCCCTCTTTCAAAGGACAATTCTTTTTGGTATCTTCGAAAGTGGCGTAAAGTTTTTTGTTGGTATATCTTTTAGCCTCTTCGGGAGTGTTGCAGGATTTGAATTTGACGAGGTTTCTGTTTTTGTTAAATCTCTCTATCTCGATCTTTTCGCCGTTTGAGAGATAAAAAACGGCTCCCTTTTTAAACTGTTCCGGAAAATCGGTAAGGATATGAAGCTTCTGCTCGCCTCTCAATCCCACCGCTTTTCCGATAAGAGCAACCTCTACAAGTTCTCTCATCTTTACTGATTTGCTTTTACCAAAACTCTAAAAGATCTGTTCTCTTTGGCTTTACAGCCGCTTATGACGGTTTTCAAAGAGCTTATCATCTTACCGTCTTTTCCTATAAGTTTGCCAACGTCGCTCTTATCCGTATAGATAATTATTTCGCTAAAAGTGGATTCTATATCTTCTCTCGTTACTCTTACGGATTCCGGCTTATCGACTATAAGCTTGGCAAACTCTTCTATAAATTTTTCAACCATAACTTCTATTTACCGGTTATTTTTTTTACCCTGTCGCTCATTTTCGCCCCGACTCCGAGCCAATAATTAAGTCTCTCTTCGTCAAATTTTATAGTCTCGGGCTCGGTTAGAGGATTGTAATAACCGATACTCTCGATCCAGCCTCCGTCTCTTCTTTTTCTGCTGTCCGTTACTACGATTCTATAAAAAGGTCTCTTTTTTCTACCCATTCTTGTAAGTCTGATAACAGTTGCCATCTATTCTCCTATAATAAAATTAAAATATTAAAAGGGAAGTATATCATATTTTTATACCTCCCTTTTAACATTTTTTTACGAAAAAAGGGAGAGTCTATCTCCCGAAAGGTCTTTGCTGTTGAGCCAAAAGATTTTGAAGGCTCTCCATCCCCTTTTTGCCGGAAAATTTTTTAGCCATCTTCGCGGCGTTTTGAAACTGTTTCAAAAATCTGTTCACTTCCACTTGAGAAAGACCGGCTCCTTTGGCTATCCTTCTTTTTCTACTGTTATTCAACAACGCCGGATTCTCCCTCTCTTTGGGAGTCATGGAATAGATCATCGCTTTTATTCTTTTAATCTCTTTGGAGTTTTCAAGATCGATATCTTTAAGTTTGCCGGCCATTTGAGAAAGCCCGGGAATCATTCCAACAATCGATTTTAGATTTCCAAGCTTCTTCATACTCTCCAATTGCTCTAAAAAGTCGTTGAAATTAAAAGAACCTTTTTTGATCTTCTTGGTTAGCTTCTTAGCCTTCTTTTCGTCTATAATGGCGCTCGTTTTTTCCGCGAGCCCCTCTATGTCTCCCTCTCCCATCAATCTTCCCACGATTCTATCGGGAACGAAAACTTCAAGATCGGGAACCTTCTCGCCTATACCGATAAATCTGAGAGGTATGCCTATCTGCTTTGCGATTCCCAAAGCTATGCCGCCTTTGCTGTCGCCGTCGTATTTTGAGAGTATAACTCCCGTAATGCCGAGTTTCTCGTTGAAAGTCGCCGCGCTTCTGACGGCGTCCTGTCCGGTCATCGAGTCGGCTACGTAAAAAATCTCGTGAGGATTCAAGGCGTCTTTGATTTTTTGAAGCTCTTGCATAAGCTCTTCGTCAATAGCCAAACGCCCGGCGGTATCCACCAAAAGAACGTCGTAAAATCCGCTTTCGGCTTTCTTAAGAGCCTCTTTCGCGACTTTTACGGGATCCTTTTCGTTTTCGTCGTAGTAAAGATCTATGTCGTTTTGTTCGCAAAGCTGTTTTAACTGTTCGACGGCGGCGAGTCTTTGCAAATCGCAAGCCGCTATCAAAACTTTTTTCTTTCTAAGTTTCAAATAATAGGCAAGCTTTACGGTTGTTGTTGTTTTACCGCTTCCTTGGAGTCCCGCCATCAAAACGACGGTGGGAGGTTTCGAAGCGAAAACGAAACCGTAATTTCCCGGAGCGGTTAAAATCTCCGTCAGATTCTCTTTCAACGCTCTTAAAAAGCTCTCTTTGCCTATTCCTTTTCTTTTCGTTTCTATCTCGACTTTTTTTAAAAGCTCTCTTACGACCTTATGATGAACGTCGGCTTTCAATAAAGATTTCTTTAAATTGTCAAGCGCCTTTTTTAAAGCCTTCTCGTCATCCGCAAATCTTATTTTATTTATCGTGGATCGAAAAGAGTCGGTTAAAGCTTCAAACACTTACGATTCCTTATAATTTTAATGGTTTTTTAAGAAAACGTGCAATAATACAAAAAATTATCTTTAAAACAGATAAACTTTTCAATTTTACCGCACCTTTCCTAAACGTTAAAGTATTTCGCGTCCGGATGATGAACCACGATAGCGCAGGTTGACTGCTCCGGATGCATCTGAAAAGTTTCGCTGAGAGTGATTCCAAACTCCTCCGGTTTCAAAAGATTGAAAATCTTTCTATTAAGCTCCAAATCCGGACAGGCGGGATATCCGGGAGAGTATCTCGCCCCTACGTATCCGCTCATTTTAACGTCCGAAAGTTCCGCTTTTTCGTCTCTTAAGATTTTAAGCTCCATACGAATATTTTTATGAACTATCTCCGCCAAAGCTTCGGCAAGCTCGACGCTGAGTCCGTGAACGAGATGGTATTTGTGATATTCTCCCTTTTTGAAAAGCTCCGCCTCATATTCGCTAAAACCGCTTCCGGCGCTTACGCAGGTGAAAGCGCACACGTCCATTCTATCGTCGCGAAAATAGTCGGCTATGCATCTATGAGGCTTCTTGCTTTGTCTGGGAAAGGTGAAAATCTCTATCGCGTCTTTTAAAATATTTTCTATCGGCTCTTCGTTAACCTCCTCTTCGCTTCGCCAACCCAACTCCTCTTTGAAAACGCAAAGCTTTTCATCGCTTCTTCTAACGGGCCAATAACCGTATAAAAGAACCGGTTTGAAAACGCCTTTTAGCTCTTTTTTCAAACTCTCGAAAGCCGGAATAACCTTCTCTTCAAGCTGTTTTTCATACTCTTGTTTGCTTAATCCTTTGGATTTATATCCCCATCTTTGCTTAAACAAAATCCTTTTGTTAATCCACTCGTAAGCGATATCGGGATCTATTTTAAGCTCCCTTCGTCCCCAAAACGGAGGAGTCGGCACGGGAACGGACGGAGGCAATACGACGTTTTTAGGATCTATCTTCACCTCTTTTTTCCTCTTTTTGGGAGTTTCGCTCTCCATCTCTTTCACATCGGCGTCGCTTCCGAGTCTCGTATCGAAATTTCCCTCCTCTATTCGGCTCATAGCCACTATTCCGTCAAAAGCGTCTCGGCAGTAGAATATGGGACCTTCGTAAGCCGGTCGGCAAAAATCGTCCACAAATTTCTTGGTCAAAGCCGCTCCGCCCAACAAAACGGGAACGCTTATTCCCATCTTTTTCATCTCTTTCAGATTCTCAAGCATAACCTGAGTCGATTTGACCAACAATCCGCTCATACCGATGGCGTCGGCTTTATGCTCCCGATAAGCTTTTATGAAATCCTCAAGCTCAACTTTTATTCCTATGTTTACGACGTTAAAACCGTTATTGGTAAGCAAAATATCAACGAGATTTTTCCCGACGTCGTGAACGTCTCCCTTGACGGTTCCCAAAATAAGCGTAGTTTGGGAGCTCTTTTCCTTTTTGGGAAGAAATCTGTTTAGATAATCCACCGCCGCTTTCATAACCTCCGCGCTCTGCAACACGAAAGGAAGTTGCATCTTTCCGCTTCCGAAAAGCTCTCCGACCTCCTTCATCGCGTCTATCAGCACTTCGTTAATTATCTTTTCCGGATCGATCTTATCTTTAGCCTCATCCAAAAGAGGCATCATTCTCTCTTTGTCCCCCTCGATAAGAAGTTTGCGAATCCTCTCCTCTATCGGAAGTTTCAAAAACTCGTCTTCGCTTTGAACCTCTCTTTTTTGAGCTTTGCTAAAATGTTCTATGAATCTGAAAAGAGGATCTCCCTTATCCCTTCTATTAAAAAGCAGATCTTCGCAAACCTCTCTGTCCTCTTTCGTTATCTTGTGATAAGGAATCAAGTTTTTAACGTTTACGATAGCCATCGTAAGCCCGGCTTCCACGCAGTGATGCAAAAATACGCTGTTTAAATACTCTCTTGCGTGTTTTGCGAGACCGAAACTTATGTTCGACACTCCAAGCACCGCTCCAACTTCCGGATGACGGGTTCTTAACTCCCTTATGGCTTCTATCGTCTCTATGGCGGCGTTTTGATACTCTTCGTCCCCGCTTCCTACGGTAAAGGTTAAAAGATCGAAAACCAAATCTTTAGGATTCAATCCGTGCTTTTTAACGGCTCTTTCATACATTCTCTCGGCAACTTCCACTTTCCTCTCTTTCGTTTTCGCCATACCGTTTTCATCTATCGCCAAAAGCACGAGAGCCGCTCCGTATCTTTTGGCAAGAGAACAGATTTTGTCGAATTTCTCCTCTCCGTCTTCAAGATTTGCGGAATTTATAATGGGTCTGCCTCCTATATGCTTAAGAGCGATCTCTATGGCGGGCACCTGAGTCGAATCCGGCATAAGAGGAATCGGAATCTTCTCGTTATAAAGTTTTATAACCTCTCTCATATCTTCCGTTTCGTCTCTCCCGGCAAACCCGACGCTAACGTCTATCCCGTGCGCTCCACTTCTAACCTGCTGTTGAGCTACGCTTAAAGTTCCTTCGTAATCGCCGTTTAAAAGAAGCTCTCTAAAAGCCTTGCTTCCGGTAGCGTTGGATCTCTCTCCCATCAAAAAAGGCGGAGGTTCCTGAAAAAGAGCGCGAGTTTCGAAAAGACTCGCTAAAGATCTCGGCTGTTTTCCTTTGGGAGGAAGAGGTTTTTTGCCTTTCACCGCATCGACCAAAGCTTTGATATGCGAGGGAGTGGTGCCGCAACATCCTCCAAGAAGAGCCACTCCGTCATATTTGGTGAATCTGCTTTCAAGTTCCGTAAACTCTTTCGGACCCATCGGATAGTAGGTATGGCCTCCCCTATTTTGAGGGAGTCCGGCGTTTGCGTGAACGCTTATGGGACGATCCCACACTTGGGAGAGAACTTTTAAGTGCTTTTCCATCATATCGGGACCCGTTCCGCAATTAAATCCCAAAGAGAGAATATCGAAAGGCTCCAAAATGGCTGCGACGGTGGCGGCATCCGTGCCTATAAGCATCGTTCCCGTCTGTTCGATCGTAACGCTGACCATAATCGGAATATCGCAAGCTACGTCGCTACAAGCGTGAATGGCGGCTTTTATCTGCAAAGGGTCTTGGCAGGTTTCGAGCAAAAACAGATCCGCTCCCCCGTCTTTCGCTCCTTTAGCCGATTCGCAATACCCTTTATACATCAAATCGTAATCTATATGCCCCAAACTCGGAAGTTTCGTTCCGGGTCCCAAGGAACACGCCGCAAAACGAGGCTTATCGGGAGTCGAAAATTTTTCGCAAACCTCCTTTACGATCTTGCATCCCAAAAAAGTAAGCTCGTAAGCTTTGTCCGAGAGATCGTACTCCTCCAAAACCCAAGGCATGGAACCGAAAGTGTTCGTTTTTATTATGTCGGCTCCGACGGAGGCGTAAGCTTCGTGCACGGACCTGATAATTTCGGGAGCCGTCTCGTTTAAAAGCTCGTTGCACCCCTCCTTTCCTCGCCACGCCTTAGGAGGAATCTCCTTGGCTTTAGATTGAAGCTGAGTTCCCATAGCCCCGTCTATAACGAGAATGCGTTCTTTTAAAAGCTCTTTTATCATATCCGCTCCGCCGAATTTTAGATTTTTAACGAATTTATCATAAAAACCATAAAAAAATATATAAAAACCGAATAAAAACTTTTTAAATCTCCACTATGGTAAAATCGTTTTTAAAAACGCTCAAAAAGGAATGAAAAAATGGTGGCAAAAGGTTTCAAAAAAAAATATTTCACATTAGCGGCGATTACCGCAACCGTATCTATGATCCAGCTTCATGCGGAAAACTCGAGAATAAACTCTTTGCAAACGATCGTCGTAACGGCGGATAAAACGCAAGAGCCCTTAAGCGAAACAACGGAGGATATAAAGGTCGTCTCGTCCGAAGAGATCGAGGAGATGGGAATAGAAAATCTAAAAGAGCTTTTAAACTACATACCCGGAGCTTTGGTAACCTCAAACGGGGGAGTCGGAAAATCCTCTTCTCTCTACTTAAGAGGTCTATCCAACGACAAGGTCCTAATCTTAATAGACGGAGTCAGATATTACGATCCTTCTAATTTCAACGGTCCTTCCATCGAACATCTCTTTTTAAACGACATCGACAGAGTCGAGATCATCAAAGGCGCTCAAAGCGGAGTTTGGGGAGCGGACGGCTCAAGCGGCGTTATAAACATAATCACGAAACCGGCGACAAAAGGAGCGAAAGCATCCCTCTTTTATCAAAGAGGAAGTTTCAAAACGAACGATTTCAAAGCCCGTATCTCACAAAGTTCCGAAAACTCCTTTTATCAAGCCTCTTTCTCGTTTTTCAATACGAACGGAGTCTCGGCGATAACTCCATACGGCGAAAATCCGAAAAATTACGAAAGGGACGGATATCTAAACACGAACCTATATCTAAAAGGAGGATACAAAAGCGAAAACGCCCTATTTGAAATGGGAACGAACAAGATTTACGGATACAACAAAGCGGACGGTTACGATCCCGCAACTTTTCAACCCGATCCGAATAGCAGAAACGACGACACTTTTAAATATTCCTCCGTTTTCATAAATAGCCGCTACTCCCTCTCCTCCCACAAACTCTCTCTTCATCTTGACAAAACGAGAACGAAAAGGAGATTTTTGGAAGCTTCGTGGGGAGTAAACCGCTACGAAGGCAGAACGAAAAACATCGAATTAAAAGACGATTTCAGCCTTTACGGCGTAAAATTTTTGATAGGAGCCGACTATCAGCAGTTTAAAACTCTATATAGAGAAATAGGCGGCAAAGAGAACGAAGTATCCTACGATTCAAGAGGAGTTTTCGCCGTAAGCAAAAAGAGATTTAACAATCTGCTCGTAAATTTAAACCTAAGATACGATAACTATAGAAACTTCGACGACCAGACGACCGGAAAAGTAGGATTTAAATACTTTTTCAAAAACGCCTCCTTTTTTACGAACTACTCCACCGCCTACAATGTTCCCAATCAAATGAAGATTTTAAACCCGTGGGGAAAATCAAATCCGAACCTCCAGCCCGAAAAAATCGACTCTTACGATATCGGAATCGAATATTTTGGATTTAAAACCGTTTTTTTCGAACAAAGAGTGAAAGATCTCATCGGATGGTACGATCCCGACATAAACAGTTGGGGAGACGAATATTATAAAAACTTCTCGGGAAAGAGCAGATTTAAAGGAGTCGAGATCAGTCTCGAAAAGGCGATAGGAGAAAACTTCATAATCAACATCGGCTACACCTATATAAACGCAAAAGACTCCGACGGAAAAGATCTGCCAAGAAGAGCCAAAAACAGATACTCTTACTCCCTAACCTACTACCCTTCGAAAGACGATACGATAAACGTAAACGGATACTATTTGGGAGAGAGATTCGACGATTCCCGAAAAACGAGACAGACGGGAAAATACGGCGTAACGAATCTGACCCTCTCTCACCGCTTTGCGAAAAATTTTACGGGATATTTCGGCGTTAAAAAT
This sequence comes from uncultured Campylobacterales bacterium, assembly GCA_964590185.1. GTDB lineage: Bacteria > Campylobacterota > Campylobacteria > Campylobacterales > JAADDG01 > JAADDG01. The sequence continues at coordinate 1,383 of CAZPVZ010000133.1, read as the reverse complement.
CTCTTCGATAAAAGATATCAGGAAGTTTACGGATATTCGAGCATGCCAAGAAGCTTCTATGCGGGCATAAAAGGCGAGTTTTGAAGCTAATCCCGACTCCCTACGTAAAATATAAGTTCTTAAACTCCCTTTTTACGGGATTGTCGGTAGGCTCCGTTTTCGTCATCTACGAACCTCTAAATCCCTCCGTCTTCTCTTTGGGAGGGATTTTGCTTGCAATCGGAATGCTGATAGTGGCTAAATTTTACGAAGTTTTGCTAAACGTCGAAAAATATTTTCTCATAGCCCTTTTAGTGGAGCTTGTAATGCTTTTTTTAATACTCTATTTTCTGATAAAACCCTACTCCTACCATACGGCTCTTTTAATCTACGGCGGATATCAGCTGACTTTCATATTCGGAGCCTATCTTGTAAGAGCCGAAACTTTGATAGTTCATAAAAAAAAGCTTTTAACGATCGTCGACGTCGCCAAACAATACGGATATCTATCCGGCATGGGCGTTTCATATCTTTTTTATAAAACGGCGGAATTTTTTTCCGTTTCCGATAAAAAAGAGCAGGTTTACGATCTCCATTTTCTCCTTTTGGCGGTGGAGCTTGCCGTAATAATATATTTCATAAAATCTTTTAAAAAGCGCCCGCGCAAACTATCTTGAGAGTTTCACTCCCGCTATTTTCAACTCTTTCTCCCCCGTATAATACGGTTTCCACCACTTTATAACCAAAGGAACGCTGATATTTAATAAAAAAGTAACCATTATCAGCGTGTAAAACTGTTCTAAATCTATGATTTTATTGTCCACGAAAGCTATGTCTATAACGATAAACGCAAGTTCCGCTCTTCCGAGCATTCCGAAACCTATCATCACGCTTTCATGCCATTTGTATCCCCCCGTAAATCTTGCGGCTAAAGAAGCCGACAAAACCTGAAGAGTGAAAACGAGAAAGAAAAGAAGCAAAACTCCTCCGATAACGTCGCTTAAAATCTTTAGGTTGAAAACGAGTTTCGCTCCGAGATTTACGAAAAATATGGGACCTAAAATGATAAAAGCCAAAGTGTCTATAACGTGTTTGGCATCTTTAAAAAAGTTTTTGTCTTTTTCTCTTTTATGAAGTATAAAATACTCCTGTTGCAAAAAAAGCCCCGCTAAATAAGCTCCTATAGCGGGATGAAAACCGAAATAGTGAGCCAAAGCCCCAAAAGACATCGCCAAAAACACCATAATCAAAGAAGTATAAATATCTCCGCCGAGCTCTATAAACTTTTTGATTCCCAAATATTTCTGAATTTTACCCGCAGTTTGAAAAATCACTCTAAAAAGAATAGTGTCGCTATCTTTTTTAACATAGTTTCTTCCCGGAAATATAACCATCCCTATAAAC
>CAZPVZ010000132.1:0-6758 GCA_964590185.1 uncultured Campylobacterales bacterium | reverse complement strand
AAATAGAAATATATAAATTCGGCTATTGCCGATTGATAATACTTTATATTTTCAGTAGGTAATTTGTTTATATGATAGTGGACTCTAAAATGATCTTTGAATATTTCGTATATATATTCGTTTTCATTATTTTCATTTTTAAATTTTTTTAATCTTAGGTTGAAAGAATAAACTATATATAGTGTTAATGATATTTCTTTATTATATTTATCTTTTAAAATTTGTAGATTTTTTTCGTGTTCTTCTATTTTTCTATGACCGGTATTAGTGTTTTCTTCTATCTCTTTTAAAAAATTTATATATCGGTTATTATCTTTTTGTGTTGTTTCTTGCTGTATAAACTTTAGGAAAGAATCTATTTTTAGATCGAATACCTTGTATCTTAGCATAATCTGGGTCGTAACTTTGTCTTGTCTCGATACTCTGTAAGTTTCTCTTATTTTTATATCGGAATCTATATTTGTTGGAGGTTCGTTTAAAAGTTCTGGAAATAATTTAATTTTATAGCCGTTTTTATAGGAAATAATCGTATTTTTTAGTTTATCTATTAAATTGTAGGCTGTGTATAAATCGTTGTAGGAAATTGTTTTTCTTTGCAATTCGTTATTTTCGTAAGTTAATATCGGTTTTATCGAACGATGCTCGTGTTTATCGAAGTCGTTTTTGTCAAAGGTATAAAAATTTTTATTTTTTTCTTTAAGAATAACTGTTTTTTTGTATAATAAATAAAGTAAAAGAATTATTATACTGTATATTACCGAATTAATAATTATTTCTCCTAATTGAGGTAAAAATAAAGTATAGTCCAAATTAAAATTATATGTATTTTCTCCGTTTGCAGAAGAATTTATGTCAATTGATTTAATGATAGATGTATTTTTGTCAAGTAATTTAATTAAAGGAGAAGAAGCGGCTAAGGTCATCGTAGTTATAAAAAGAGTAACTCTATTAATGTAACTTTTTGTATCTTCATGTAATGGTTCTTTTGTAGATTGGATATTTTTTAAGTCGTCTATGTCCGTTTGATAATTTTGAAAGTACGAAATATTTTCAAGTTCTTTAAGGCTCTTATTTTGATGAAAAATCGATAGAGAATTTTCAATTTCAAAAGCCATATTCTCAAAGTAAATAATTGCGTTTTTCCAATTTTGATAATCTATTGTATATTCTATTGTCTCTTCTTGATGTATTTGCGTATATGTAGTCGTATTTCCTATTTTTATATAATAAGCTTTTTTTATTTTGTTATCTATGGCTTTAAAATGAGGTAGGGACTGTAAAAGCTGGTGTATAAACAATTCAATATCTTCTTCCGTAAGATTATTTTCATTGTGAGAAATTACAGATAAGAGAGTTGAACTTTTGTTTTTAATGGCTTCATTAATTTTATGAATATTATCATAAATCTTAACGATATATTCATTTTTTGCTTCTCTTAAAAAGCTTAAAATAACTTTTTCCTCTATGGAATCTTGTATTGCTTTCTTTATTAAATTAGTTGCTATTTCTCTAGTTTTATCGTTTCCTATTAAATTTAAATTATAATTGTTTTCTTCATATCTGTATATTTTAATTAAGTTTACGGTTTGTTCAATAATTTTTCGTATGTTACTACTATTAATTATGTCCAGATCATATATTTCGTATTCTTCAAATTTTAAATCTTTTGTAAAAAAAAGACTTTTTTCTAATAGTTTTGTTATATTTCTATTTATTATATTATATAAATTATCATTATCATTGTTTTGAGCATTTGTTGAAAGCTTTATACTGGTATTGGAATTACTTTTCTTTATTTTATATTTCAATAGTTCTAAAGATATATTTTCTATAGAATTTTTGGTAAAAACATTATTTTCAAACATTTTTTTTATAAAATCTTTAAATTCTTTTTGAAACTGCTCTTTTGGGTTGTTAGGATTTTTTTTATTATCTTTTAATGTCGGATTAAAAATAGTTAATCTTAAAAAATCTTTATTTTTTTCTGACATAGATGAAATAATATTTTCTATTATAGTATCTTGGTGATTGGATTTTTCTTTTGATGCGGATATCTCGTAATATATGTATCCTAAAGAATCTATAATGATTTTTTCGCACTCTGAAAATTGTATAAAAATCACTTTTAAATTGTTATGAACATTATTTTTTAGAACACATTGTGATTTATATAATTCGCATAATTTATCTCTCAATTTTCTAAACTGTATAAAAGGAAGCCAACATACTTTTAATATTTTTTCCATAAATCTTCCTTATTAAAGATGATTAAAAATAAACTATATTTAATATAATATAAATAACTTAAACTTTAATAAAATAACATTAAATAATATTTAAAATTGCAAAAAATATTATTTAAAATAAAAAAGAGGGGAAAAAAGAATAGAAAAATTAGAAAAGTATTTATATTTGTATAATCTTTTTCAAATCCTCTTCGTAAAGTATTTTTATATTTAACTCTTTGGCTTTTTCATATTTTTTGCCGGGATCTTCTCCGCAGATTAGAAAGTCGGTTTTTTTCGAGACGGTGTTGGTTACTTTGGCTCCGAGTTCTTCTAAAATCTCTTTCAGTTTGTTTCTCGGAACGCTCAAAGTCCCTGTTATAACCACCGTTTTGCCTTTTAGCGGAGATTCTTTCGTCGTCTTTTTTTGCGGTTCTTTAGGCTGTATGATTTTTAGGAGTTTTAAAACTTTCTCTTTGTTTACTTTCATAAATTCCAAAAAGGAGTTTGCCATCTCCTCTCCGAATCCCTCGATCGATAAAAGATCCTCTTTCGAGGCGCTTATGAAGTTCAGTCCGAATTTTTCGCAAATCTTTTTGCTTGCGACTTCCCCTATGTGCTCTATTCCCAAAGCGTTTACAAATCTCCAACACTCCGTGTGTTTTGAGTTTTCTATAGCGTTTATCAGATTTTGAGCCTTTTTTTCCTTGAAGCCTTCGAGTTTTAAAAGATCCTCTTTTTTTAGGAAATAGAGATCTATTACGCTTTTTACGAGTTTTTTTTCATATAGAAGTTCGACTATTTTGTTTCCGAGTCCCTCTATGTTCAAACACTGTTTGCTCGCAAAATATATTATGCTGTTTACTACTCTCGCGGGACACTCCAAGTTTTGGCATTTTATCAATGCTCCTTCGTCCAAAAGTTCGCTGTGGCAAACGGGACAGCGGGTGGGACGCTCTATCTTTTTGGCGTTTGGAGGTCTGAACTCCTTTAAAACTTTCGTGATTTTCGGGATTACGTCTCCGCTTCTTATGATAATGACTCTATCGCCTATTCTTATGTCCATTCTCTCTATTTCGTCGAAGTTGTGAAGAGTCGCTCTCTCGACCGTCACCCCCTCTATCTCCACCGGTTCGACGACCGCCACCGGCGTTATGACTCCCGTTCGTCCCACTTGCAATATTACGTCTTTTACGACGGTGCTTTTTTCTATCGCCGGAAATTTGTAAGCCACCATCCATCTGGGATATTTGACCGTATATCCTAAAATCTCCTGCAAAGAGATGTCGTTTACCTTAACGACCATCCCGTCCATCATAAAAGGAATCTCGTCTCTTTTCTCAAGCAGGGTTTCGTAAACTTCGATTATGCACTTTTCTTCTCGGCACACTTTTCTAACGGGAGGAGGCAAAAATCCCAAAGAGTATATAAACTCCATCATTCGGCTTAGTTTTTGATATTTTAGGGAGTTCGTTCCGACTCCCCACGGCTGAAAGACAAGTTTTCGTTTAGCCGTAATTTTGGGATCGAGCTGTCTTAAGCTTCCGGCGGCGGCGTTTCTCGGATTTGCGAAAGTGGGGAGATTCTCTTTCACTCTCTCCATATTCAGTTTTTCGAAATCGCTTTTTCTGATAATCACTTCTCCCCTTATCTCTATAAGCTCTTTATACTCTATTTTTAAAGGCACGGTTTGAATCGTTTTTGCGTTTTGAGTTACGTCTTCTCCGATTTCTCCGTCCCCTCTGGTTATCGCCTGTTTGAGATAGCCGTTTTCGTAGATTAGATTCAAACTTGCTCCGTCAAATTTAGGTTCGCAGTAAAACTCCGTTTTTCCGGCGTTTTTATAAACTCTATCTATCCACTCTCTAAGTTCGTTTTCGTTGAAAACGTCCTCCATACTCCACATTTTGGATAGGTGTTTCGCTTTTTTAAATTCGGAAGCGACTTCGTATCCCACTCTTTGGGTCGGGGAGTTCGGATCTATTATATCGGGATGATTTTTTTCGAACTCCTCGACTTCCCTGTAGAGTTTGTCGTACTCTTCGTCGGTTACCAAAGGATTGTCCTCGACGTAGTAGGCGTAAGCGTATTTTTTTAGAAGCTCTACTTTTTCTCTATACTCTTTTTCGTTTTTTATCATCCCTCTTTCCTTAAAATCACATTGAAAACGAAACGGCTATCGGCATTCTTTCGTTTTTGTAGCTTTCGAATCCGCCTTTGTAATATTTTGTGTTTTTGTATCCGAAATCGAAAAATAGTTTCCACGCTCCGTAGAAGGCTCTTTTGTCGTTTTCGTCTTTGGCGAATATGACGATCGGATAGTTTTTATCTATCGGCAGAAGTTTTTCGAATTTTTCCATACTCTTTTGCTCGATCCATAAAGCTCCCGGAATCGTGCCTTTTAAAAATTCGTCGAAACTTCTAACGTCTATAAACAAAACGGTATGTTTGTAAAAACCGTTTATAAAATCGCTTCTTCCCGCTTCACGAAAAAACTTCTTTCTCCATTCGGGCATTCCCCCGAGATAGGTTTTTACGTTTTTGTATCCCAAGTTCATCAACGCTTTCGTAAAAACCGCCGCCGATCCGCATCCGTAACCTCTGCAATAGACGATAATCTTTCGGTTTTTATCCATTTTCACTTTGTCGGCGCTGTCGAAATTCAAAGCCGTGGGTATGTGAGACTCTTCGAAATTGGCTTTCGTTCTCGAATCTATAATTACCGTATCGCCTTTTCCCTCTATGTTTTTAAGTACCGCCTCCTTAACTTCGTCGAAAGAGGCTATTTTTATATCGTTTTCTTTTATGAAATTTATTATCTTTTTATTCGTAAGCTCTTTCGGGAGAGTTTGAGCCTGCGAAGTTGCGAAAATAAAAAATAGTAAAATAGAGATCTTTTTTAACATGATTTTTCCTTTCAAACGGTTGTATTTTCTATCGCCAGCCACACTTTTAGGGCTTGAACGTGCTCTTTTACGTCGTGAACTCTTATGATGGAGGCTCCGTTTTCGACGGCTTTTAGGTGAATTGCTAAAGTGCCGGGAAGTCTCTCTTCAACTTCCGAGGGATGGATCTTGTCTATCATCGATTTTCTGCTCGCTCCGACCAATAGCTCGTATCCGAATTTTAAAAAGTGTTTTTGATGTTTTATAAGTTTCAAATTATCTTCCAGCCTTTTTCCGAAGCCTATTCCTGTATCCAAGATTATATCTTTTATGCCGAATTTTAAAGCTTTTTCTATTCTCTTTTCGAAAAACTCCTCAACCTCTTTTATTACGTCTTCGTAAAAGGGATTTTTTTGCATATCTTTCGGAGTTCCCTTCATATGCATCAATACCGTTTTGGCTTTGAATTCTCCGGCTATCTTTGCCGTTTCGTCGTTGGAGAGAGCCGTTATGTCGTTTACTATCCTAAATCCTCTCTCGAGAGCGTACGAAACGCATTTGGGAGAGTAGCTGTCTATGCTAAATAGAGCTTTTTCGTATAGAGATTCTTGGTATATCGCGTCTATTACCGGCTTTACTCTTTTAAACTCCTCCTCTTCTCCCGGATATACGCTTCCCGGGCGGCTCGAAACTCCGCCTATGTCTATAATGTCCGCGCCCTCTTTGATCATGGAGACGATTTTTTTAAGGGCGTTTTCGCCCGAAAATCTGCTTCCTTCGTAGAAACTGTCTTCGTTTGCGTTTATAACTCCCATGATTTTTACGGGGCGGGAGGGGAGGTTTATGAACTCTTTTATTTTTTTCGCCAACTCTTTCAGTCCGAAAGGCTGGCTCAGCTCCTTTTCCGAGAGGATTTGAAGTCTTTTCAGATCCGCTATCAAAAGAGCGTCCGTTTTATCTTTTTTGCAAAGCACGGTATCTTTCGATACCGCAAGTTCGGCTCCTACCGAGAGCGCGTCCTGTTTTAGGATGTTTGCCGCCGCCGTTTTCATATCTTTTATCAAGATAAGAGAGAGTTTCGCTTTTTTTTCCATAATTTCTATGCCGGCGGGAGATACTCGGAGCTTTTTAAGTATCTCTCTTACGTCGCTTCTTTCGTCCAAAAGAGTGATTTTCATCTGTTTTCTCTTAAAGCTATCGTCAATATAAGATCGCTTAGCAAAACGGAACTTCTCGTGTTTAATTCGCAAAGCCGAAAAGCTTTTTCAAACTCTTTCATCTCCTCTTTGGTTAATTTTAGATTTTTTTCCAAAAGAGCCTCTTTCAACAAAGCGGAGATTATCTCTTTCAGCTCGCTTTTTGAGGCGTATCTGTGCTTTTGCAAAAAAGAGAAAGCCTCTTTTAAGGAGAGCTTGCTTAAATCAATGTCTATCTTGAACTCCTCTTTTTCCGTTTTTATCGTTTTTATCGGCATTCTCGATCTGATAGTCGGCAAAAGAACGGTTTTTGAGGGAGCCGCCAATATGAAAACGATGTTTTTGGGAGGCTCTTCGAGTATTTTCAAAAGGGCGTTTTGAGCGTATATGTTGTAATTTTTCGCGATCAAAACGATGTATTTCGTTTCGGTTTCGGCTATGTAAGCTTCCCT
>CAZPVZ010000131.1:0-11406 GCA_964590185.1 uncultured Campylobacterales bacterium | reverse complement strand
TCGGAAGCGTTTTTAGAAAGCAGACTCAAAGGACCCGTAGCGTTTAGAAGTTTCACCTTTACGAATTTATCGTTTTTTATCTCTTTGATCCTTTCGTTTTCTTCTCTGTTTCTTCCTATAACGAGCTTGGCTCCGTTTGGAAGTCTTAGATGTCTTCCAACTTTCAAAACCTCTATGTCTTCCGGCTCGAATTTGTCGTATTTGATAAAATCCCTTATCTTAGCCGCAAAAGCCGCTTCCGTAAGCAAACACCCGCCGCCGGGACTCTCGTAATCCTCAAATCCGTATTTTTTCGCCAAAGAGAGCTGAACTTTCCTATCTCTTCCCTTGATTCCCAAAAGCTTCTCCCTATCCACCCAGCCCTCTTTTTCCGGTTTCGTCAAAGGAAAAAGCTTGGCGCTTAAAGGACGAAGAACAAGCCCCTCCTCCATCTTTTCCGTAGCGAGAGCGGTAACGTTTCTGATGGCATCGACTCTTTGACTCATAGGTCTTTGTCCCGCAACCTCTCCCGTTATGATAAAGGAGGCTCCGTATTTGGGAAGAAGGGCTTTGGCTATCCTAATCATATTGGCGTGGCAATCTATGCAGGGATTGAAGTTTTTGCCGTAACCGTATTTGGGATTAAAAAGGATCTCTCTTACAAACTGCTCTTTGGTATCTATCACTTCGAAATCGGCCCCCGCGATTTGGGCTCTTTTTTTCAAAATCTCGAATCTGTCCTTACTGCTTCCGAAACCCGTATCGAAAAAGAGAGCCGTAACCTCGATACCCTGTTCTCTTATAAGTTTTACCGCGAGCATACTGTCAAGACCGCCGCTAAAAAGAGCCAGCGCCCTCATTAGATATAAAACCTTTTTAAAAAATTATCGTCAACGTCCAACAATCCTCTCTCTCTCAGAGATTTTATCACCGCGGGATCGCAATCGGTATCGTCGGGCCACTCTCTTTTAAAGCCGTCGATTTCATTCTTATTCGTCGCGTCTATTCCGATATACTCCTTTTGCAAAAACAGATCTCTTTTTGCGTCGATATTGTTTACGACTCTCCAAATAAGCATATAAGGATTCTCCGGATCGTTTTTCTCCGCATCCACGAAAACGACGAGTTTTAAATGTTTTTTCAAGGAGGATATCTTTTTATAAAGTTCTCTCATGGGCGCCTTTTTATCTACCGCCAAAACGCAAATCGGAGTTTTCGTATGAGTTTTATACTGTTTCAAACCCTTTACGCTATCGTCCAAAGAAGAGATTTTCTCAAAAAGCTCTTCATCCGATAAAATCTCCTTTTTGGGAAAAGAGACGTTATCTTCGGTACAGTCCACTCCGAGTTTGCCGCCGTAAGCGTAAGTTTCGGAGGAGTGGTCCAAAGCGTCGCACACTCCCTCCGTTATCAAAATATTTTCAACGCTCACCCTATCTAATATATAATCGCTTAAAGCGTCGTAATCGTGCAAATTAGGAGCATCCTCTCCGACGAAGAAAGCGTGTTTAACGAAACTCATCTGTCCCACGCCCCAAAAAGCGTGCATAAACTGCTTCGCGTGTCCCGGATACCTTTTTTTCATTTTCGCTATTATCAGATTGTGAAAAACGCCGTTTTCCGGCATGACATAATCTATAAGATCCGGAGCGGTGGTTTTTAAAAGAGGCAAAAATATCCTCTCCGTAGCCCATCCCATATATTTATCTTCCAAAGGGGGTTTTCCAACTACCGTCGCGAGATAAACGGGAGAATCCTTATGCGTCACGCACTCAACTCTCATAACCGGATAGGGTTCTTTTAAAGTATAATATCCCGTATGATCTCCGAAAGGTCCTTCGATCTCCATCTCCGAGGGATCCACAAAACCCTCTATGATAAAATCGGCATCTTCCGGTACCCAAATATCGTTCGTTAAAGACTTTACGAGACGAGGATTTCTATTTTTTACGAAACCGTAAAGCAAAAGTTCGAAAATTCCGTGAGGCAAAGGAGCAGTCGCCGCCCATGTATAGAGCGGATCTCCTCCTATCGCAACGGAAACGGGCATCTTTTTGCCGGCCTTTTTATATTCGTGAAAAAAGTGAGCGCTATCCTTATGAATCTGCCAATGCATACCGAGCCTGTTTTTATCGTAAACCTGAAGGCGATACATTCCCACATTGTTTACGCTTCCGTCCAAACTCCTCGTATAAACCTGTCCCATAGTAATAAAAGGCCCTCCGTCCTTGGGCCAAGTTTTTAAAACGGGAAGATCGTAAAGATTTACTTTATCCTTAGGAATGACGTTTTTTTGAGAGGCTCCCCTTTTTTTAATCCTTTTCGGGAAAACGTTTTTTAGATGAAACAGTTTGGAAAGCATCGAAAGTTTATCCGTAAAGGAGGAAGGAGGCTTCAGATGCAAAAGCTCTTCTATCTCTTTTGCAATTTCATCCGCTTTTTTGCCCAAAAAAAGCTCGGTTGCGTAAAAAGAGCCGAAAAGATTCATCAAAACCGGAACGTCAAATTTTTTTCCGAGTCTTTTCGAAACGGGATTTTTAAATAAAAGAGCTTTGGAGTCTTCCTTTTTCACCTCTATATAAGCTATATGCGGAATTTCAAGATCTATATCCACTTCCTCGTTTATCTCTTTAAGAAGATTCTTCTCTTTTAAAAGCTCTATGTACTCCCACATAAAACGCCTTTTACAAAATATCTCTCAAAGCCATCTCCTCGGCTCTTTTTAAAAGTTTAACGGCTCCGGCCTCTATCATCGCGTCGGCAAGCTCTTTTCCTATCATCTTATAATCCATCTTCGAAGCCATGACTTTCTCTCTTATAACCTCGCTACCGTCCGGAAGTCCGACCACCGCTCTCGCAACTATATGCTCTCCTTTAAGCTGAGCGTTAACTCCTATCGGAACTTGGCACCCTCCTTGCAAAATCTCCACGAAATCTCTCTCTACCGTCGTCTCTATAAAAGCCTTCTCGTCATGCAAAACCGAAACTATTTTCTTTATCTCCTCGTCATCCACGCTCTCTATTCCCAAAGCCGCCTGTCCCATGGCCGGAATCATTACGGTAGTGGAAATGGGAGAGAAAAAGTTGACGCTATTTTCCAAAGAGAGCCTTTTCACTCCGGCCGTCGCCAATATGATTGCGTCGTACTCTCCGTCTTTGAGTTTTTTTATCCTCGTATCGACGTTGCCCCTTAAATTTTTGACGGTAAGATCGCTTCTAACCTCCAAAAGCTGCATTCTTCTTCTGAGACTCGTCGTACCGACTACCGCATTTTTGGGAAGCTCGTCTATGGAGTTGTATTTCTCGCTAAGCATAGCGTCTCTTACGTCTTCCCTTTTGGTTACGGCGCTTAAAACCAAACCTTCAGGAAACTCGACCGGCACGTCTTTTAGACTGTGAACCGCTATATGAGCCTCGCCGTTTAACATCGCCTCTTCGAGCTCTTTGGTAAAGAGCCCTTTGCCTCCTATTTTCGCCAAAGGAGTATCTATAATCTTGTCTCCTTTGGTTTTTATGACTTTCAACTCCACTTCCAAGCCCTCGTGAGCTTTCTCCAAAAGCTCCTTAATATGATTGGACTGCCAAAGGGCTAACTTGCTTCCTCTCGTTGCGATAATCAGTTTTTTCATCTCTCAATCTTTCTCGGAAATTTATTTTTTATCGTTTTTTTTACCGTTTTTATCTTTTACGAGTTCCAGATATTTCTTTCTCGTAGGATCTTTTTTGCCGTCAAGATAAAGAGTCGGAGTGCCGCTTAAGGCCAAATCCGTGGCCATTTTCACATCCTCTCTAAATCTCTTTTCTATATCCTTCGTATGAATTTCGCTCTTAGTAATTTTCATATTGAAAGCCTTATTGAAAGCTTTTATAATCTCTTCCTCTTTAGTCGTAGGTATGTCGAAATATTTCTCGTAAACCTCTATATAAAAATCCGCTCTGTTTTTCTTAATCTTTTTCTCCGCCGCCATTATAACCTTTATAAGAGTCGGAGATGCGGGATGAATCACGTCAAGCGGGAAATGGTAATAAAAAAGAGCGAAATCTTTCGGATGTTTTTTAACGAATTTGATAAGGCCGGGAACAAAGTCTTGACAAAAGGGACACTCCGGATCGCTAAATACGACGAGTTTATGCTTTGCGTTAAAATTTCCCGCAATCAAATGATCTTTTCTGTAATATTTTTTAGGATCTATATCCAAAGCGACCTCTTTTTTTATACTCCTTCCGCTTCTTAAATTCAAAAGGTCTTTAGCAAGATACTCTCCGTCGGAAAATACGGTATCCACCGCTTCTATAACTTCGCTCTTTCCGTCCGGCTTTTTTATCTCCAGCACTATGTTTAGAAAATAAGCGCTCCAGCCTTTCGGTTTTTGAAGCTTTTTCACCGCTTTTATTCTAACGTCTTTCAAACTGTAATTTTTGCCGACTCTAATGGCTTTCTTCACCGCCTTTACTATTCTTTCCTTAACTTCCTTTTCGCTAAGAGGTTTCTCTTTCGCAAAAGCGGATAAAAGAAAACCGTTAAAAATAAAAGCTATCAGGATTAATTTTAAAAACCTCTTCATTTTTTCTCCTTATAATTTTTTTTCCTCTATAATTTCCACGTCTATAATCTCTTCGTATTCGCCGTTAAAAGTCTCTTTTTTATTCTTTCTGCTTTTTAAATGAAGTATTTTTCTTGCAAAAAGCGTTCCGAAAGAGCTAAACTGAAATAAAACTCCCAATATGTCGCTAAAAAAACCGGGAATTATAAGAAGAAAAGCGCCTATTACGCTAAAAAGATTGAGTCTTTGAAACTCCTCCATCGTTATCTCCCCCTCGGCCAAAGCCCTCATGCTCTCAAACACCCTAAAATGAGTGTTTTTAAGCAAAAAAATACCGGCCATAGCGGAAATTACGACTTCGAAAAAAGTGGCCAAAGCTCCTATTTTGCTCGCTATGTTAACGCTTACGAAAATTTCTATAAAAAGATAAATTATAAAATAGATCAATCAAAAACCTTTGAGAGTTTGGAGTCTATCTCTTCAACGGAGATATCCTCTTTCAAAAGAGTCCGTCTGTCCACAAGCTGAACCTTTCCCTCTTTCAACCCCTTGCCGACTATCAAAGCGTAAGGAAAACCTATCAGTTCGAAATCCTTCATTTTAAATCCGAATCTCTCTTTACGATCGTCAATTATAACCTCTTTATTCTCATTTTTCAATTTATTATATAAATTTTCGGCAAATTGCAACTGCTCTTCATTTTTAACGTCGCTTACGATAATGTCCAAAATATACGGAGCCGTAGTTTTAGTCCAGATACACCCCCTATCGTCGTGATGCTGTTCCACGATTACGGCAACGAGACGGCTTACTCCTATACCGTAAGTTCCCATAACGAAAGGTTTGGCCTTTCCGTTTTCGTCCAAAAAAGTGGCGTTCATAGCCGCGGAATATCTTTCTCCCAACTGGAAAATGTGTCCGACTTCGATCCCTTTAGTAAGAGAGAGCGCGCCTCCGCACTTAGGACATTTATCGCCTTCGGAAACCGTAACGAGATCGGCATAACGAGGATTTTTAAGAGTTTTGAAATCAAATCCCACATAGTGATAATCTTTCTTGTTGCCTCCGCAAATCAAATTATCTTCGTCCCTAAGCTCCTCGTCTATAACGAATTTGAATTTCTCGTTCAAAGGACCTATAAAATACGGAACCAATCCGGCCTTTTCAAGCTCCTCTTCGCTAACGTCCTTAAGCTCCATCGCGTTTACGGCGTTTAAAGCTTTCGTCTCCTGCAAAGTATCGCTTCCTCTTATAAAGAAAACGACTATCTCCTCTCCGTCTTCGTAAACGGCCTTTTTAGCAACCGCCTTTACGAAATAGTAAGGATCGAGTCTGAAAAATTCGCTTAGTTCCTCTATGGTTTTAATATTGGGAGTATGAAAAAAATCCCTGCTCATCAAAGGAGCGTCGTCTCCGCTTAAAGGAGGCTCTTTTTTCGCTCTTTTCGCGGCTTCGACATTAGCCGCATATTCGCAATTTTTACATATTACGATATCGTCTTCTCCGTTCTCGGCCAATACCATAAACTCTTTGCTTTTGCTTCCCCCTATCGCCCCGCTGTCCGCTTCCACGGCTCTGAAATCAAGTCCCAACCTCCTAAAAATTTTAGAATAGGTCTCCTCCATCAAAGCGTATTCTCTTTGCATATCCTCTTCGCTATCGTGGAAACTGTATCCGTCCTGCATTAAAAACTCTCTGCCTCTTAAAAGTCCGAATCTCGGTCTAACTTCGTCTCTGAATTTAAGATTTATCTGATACAGATGCAAAGGGAGTTCCTTGTAACTTTTAACCCTTCCTCTTACAAGATCGACCATCATCTCTTCATGAGTCGGACCCAAAACGAATTCGTTATCTTTTCTATCCTTAAATCTCAAAAGCTCTTTGCCGTATTTTAAGTATCTGCCGCTCTCTTTCCATAAAGAAGCGGGAGTTACGAAACTAAGCTGAACCTCCTCGCATCCGGCTTTATCCAGCTCCTCCTTCACTACGGCTCTTACTTTGTCAAGAACGATTTTCCCCAAAGGCAAAAAGTTATAAAGCCCGCTTCCTACCTGCGCTATAAATCCGCCCCTTACCAAATATTTATGACTCGGCAATACGGCGTCTTTAGGATCTTCTTTCATAGTGGGAACGAAAAGTTTGGAAAATCTCAACCTACTCTCCTTTTAAATTTTTCTCTATCTGATATTCGCATTTATAACTGTCAAGTTTTTTCTCCACCTCCGTTTCGAGAGAAAAAACATATTGCATGGATTGAACTATCGTATCGGCTTTCGGACTATCCGCTATCTTTTTCAAATTTACGGTAGGTTCGTGCAAAAAGCGGTTGAAAGCCTGATGTAAAATCTTCTCGACCTGTTTTTTGTATTTTTCGTCAAGATACCCTTTCTTAACGGCTCTCTCAAGCTCTTGCATCGAACACTCTTTAGCCTTCTTCCTTATCTCTTTTATCATTGGATCTATCGATAAAGTTTTAAGCCATTTGAAAAAATCGGTCGTAGCCTTTCCGATAATGGCATACGCTTTCTTTGCGTTCTCCTCTCTTAGAGCCATATTGGTATTTACTATCTCTTCAAGATCGTCAACCGCGTAAATCTCAATGTCCGGATGAGGAATATCCTCTATGTCTCTCGGCACGGCTATATCGAACCAATATCTTTTAAATTCGGTATCTTCCACCATATCTTTGGTTATAACGGTATGCGGAGCGCCCGTAGCGCTAAATAAAAGCCTATATCTGTTTATGAAGTTTTTAAGCTCGTAAAAAGGCTCCACTCTTACCGAAACGCCCTCCACGCTTTCGGCAAGTTTTCGAGCTTTTTCCAAATTTCTGTTTATAATGATAAGATTCACGCCGGCGTTGGCAAGATGCTTCGCCGTCAATTCGGCCATCTCCCCGGCTCCCACTACAACGGCGCTGTAACCTCCCAAACTTCCTCCGAAAATCTCTTTGGCTTTCGCCACCGCAACGCTGGCTACGGAGACGGGATTTTTGGAAATATCCGTAGAATTTCTAACTTCGGCCGCGCATCTGAAAGCGTGATGCATCGTTCTTGCAAGTTTTTGCCCGCAAAATCCGTGCTCGTAAGAGTATAAAAAGGCTTTTTTAACCTGCCCCACTATCTGCGTCTCTCCTATAACGAGACTGTCCAAAGAAGAGGCGACCGTAAAAAGATGGTGGATCGCTCCGTTGTCTTCGAAAACGTCTCCCCTTCCCTCGAGCTCCTCCTTAGAGATGCCGGTAAATTCGGAAAGCTCGCAAAATATGTGTTCCAAAGAAGTTTGACAATCTTTCACGCTGGTTATAATCTCGACCCTGTTGCAAGTGGACAATATGATCACTTCGTTTATATCTTCATGAGAGAGTAATTTTTTGTAAAATTCGTTTAAAACTCTATCGTCGTTAAAAGCCAATTTCTCTCTCATGACAATATTCGTATTTTTGTAAGAAAAGCTAACCGTCAAATAGTGCATCTAAAAATCCCTCTCTATCATCTCTTTTATAACTTCGGACAAAGCTTCGTTTTTCTCCCCATCGATCGCTTCCAAAGCCTCGTAACCGAGCTTTTTGGCCTTTTCCATCGCTTTTTGCAAAGCTCCCGTTTTTACCATATTCTCTTTTATCCAAGCCTTATCCTCTTTGCTTATCTCCTTCCCGTACAAAGACCTCAGCCTCTCTTTCCCATCTTCGTCCAAAGAATTATAAAGATAGATATAAGGAAGAGTCGTTTTCCCCTCTTTAAAATCGTTCATAGCCGGTTTTCCGAGTTTTTTCTCGTCTTGAGATACATCTAACACGTCATCTATTATCTGAAAGGCAAGCCCCAAATTTTTTCCGTAAAGAGAGAAAGCCTCCGCGTCCTTGCCGGAAAGAACGGCGGCCGATACGGCGCTCGCTTCTATCAAAGAGGCGGTTTTTTGGTAAATCATCTTAAAATATTCGTCTTCGTCGGGAGTAAACTCTTTAGAGAGCCTCACGTCGTTTAATTCTCCCAACGACAAAAGAGAAACCGCGTTGGATATCGTTTTTGCTATCTCCTCTTTAAAGGAGACGAGTTCGAAATAGGCCTTAGAGTATAAAATATCCCCGAGCATTATGGCGCTTTTGTCTCCGTAAACCGAGTTTACGGAAGCCACTCCCCTTCTCATATCCGCCTCGTCTATCACGTCGTCATGCAAAAGACTCGCCAAATGGATAAGCTCTACGATTGCGGCGAGTTTCGGAGCTTTTTCGTCGCGAGAGATATGCAAAATCAATTTGGATCTCAACTTCTTTCCGGAAGGCAGTTTCGAAAAAAGATTCGAAACGTATTCGCTCCCTATGCTATCCACTATCTCCCTCATATAAAAATCCACTCTATCTAACACGCTGTTTCCTTTTAGGTTCTATAAAACTGACTTCAAACTCTTTCAAAGGACTCTTTATAAAAACGCCCAAAACGGCCGTATAAGACTTCTCATCAAAATCTTCAAACTTCATCAAAAGATAACTCTCAAGCCACTCCTTAGGAGGTTTTTTCGAAAGAGATATCTTTATAAAATCCCTGTCGTTTTTTCTATATAAAACGTATTGACGGGGAAAACCTTCATATTTTACCAAAAGAACCAATCCTTCGTTTTTGTAAAGAGTCCATCTAAACTCCATCACCCCCGACAACGAAGAAGGGTTTTGCAAATTTTTGTGAACCTCTATTCTCGCCGTTTCGTCCTTTTTTAGACGGAAAGTATAAGTGTACTCCCAATCCGTCGCCGTCAACGAAACGGCAAAAAAGAGAAACGCAAAAAATCTATTCACTTTGAGAAAGAATGTTTCCCATGCTTTCTATATAAATATTTCTTTTTCTCTGCTCTATCTCGTTTTGATGATTGAATATATAGTTTCTAACTATCGTATCCACGTCTTTATCCTCGCCGAGCATCTCCTCTATCAACAGTTCCATAGCGGCAAGTTTTCCGATAAGATTTCCTATTTCGTTCTCCACCACGTTTCTGTTTGCGTTAAAAACTATATCGAAATACTTCCCCTCCGGCGTTCCCTCGAAAATATCTTCGTCAAAAAAAGCCATAACTCCCCTTTTAACACGTTTTTTAAAATGATAGGATTATATCACAATAAAGATGATTGTTTCCACAAAAATAGAGGCTAAAACGAATAAATCGGGCGAAACCGTAAAAACAAGATACGATTTTCAAACCGGACCCAACGCAAAAAGAGAAGGCTCTTTTCGATTCTCTAAACCCAAATCAAAATAAAATGTTATAATTTTCTTCATGAAAGATAAAAGAAAAGAGAAATATCTAAGAATCAGATATTTAAGAGAGATAGAGAGATTCATAAACTCCACAGTCAATTTCCTAAATACGGAGAAAGAGTTAACAAAAGACAAGTTCGCATCTTTCGTAGATAAAAAACTCGAAAGACTCAATAAGTGCGAAAAAGTGATTCTAAGCAAAGGATATCCTTCCGAGATGGAAAACTTCGTAGAAAAAATCGTCTCTTGCTCAAAAAGCGAAGAAGATACCCAAGAGATAAAATCTTACATATTATACGAAGCCAACAGACTTAGAAAAACGAAAAGATTAAGAAGCTACCGAAAAGAGAAATACAAAAAGATAGATTTCGATGAATATTGAAAAAGAGTTTGAAAAAATAGCTTTCGATACCGTAAACGGAGCCTCTTTCATAACCGAAAAGACGGTAGAAATTTCTAAAAAAGCCCTTTTGGAAAATCTCCCTTACGAGAAAATCAAGAAAAATCTATCGCTTATAAAAACGAGACAAAACATGATGGCCTCCGTTTTCAATCTTATAAAAGAGATCGAAACTCTTTTGGACGCAAACGAAAATAGGGAAAAAATTATCGAATTTTGCGACTCTTTTTCCGAAAAATCGGCGCGTTTTTCGAAAGAAGCCGCAAAAAACGCATCCGAATACCTTCCCGAAAACTGCACGATTTTAACGCACTCTTTCAGCTCGTTGGTTTTTAACGCACTCGTTTCGGCAAAAGAGAGCGGTAAAAGACTCAAAGTCATCTGCACGAAATCGGAACCGAAAAACGAAGGCGAAAAACTTTGCGAAGAGCTTAAAAAAAACGGAGTGGATTCTCTTCTCGTAACCGACGCTCAGGCCGGTTTTTCGATAAAAGAGGCCGACCTATTTTTAATAGGAGCCGACGGGATAAACGAAGAGTTTTTGATACATAAAATAGGAACTCTGCCCATAGCGTTGGCCGCGAAACATTTCGGGAAAAAAGTCGTAAGCGTGGCCACGAAATTAAAATTTTGGGAAAAAGGGCACGAAATAGAGAAAGAGATTCCCAAAAATCCCGACGAAATATCGCCGAAAAAAAATTGCGAAAAGATAAATTTCTATTTCGATTTAACTCCTTTAACGCTAATAGACAAGATAATAACCGAAGATGAATTTCAAAAAATCTAAAGAAGAGCGGTTTCAAAAGATAATAGACTCCATAGAGGATCAAAAATATAAAGAGTGGGCGGTAAGAAACAAAGGAACTTTCATCTGCCGTCCCAAAACGCAAAAACAAGCCTACATAGACGCGATAGAGGAGATGAACGCAAACGAAAAAACGGTTAAGATGAAACCGTTTTTCAAAGGAGAGATCTACTTTAGCGACCTAACTCCCGACAAAAGCGGCAAAATAAGACCGGTTTTAATCTTTCAAAACGACGACTTAAACAGAGCCGTTTATCTAAATCTCTACCATTCGGTCATCATCATTCCCCTAACCTCAAGACTTTTAGGCGGAGATTACAGAGTAAAAATAGAAAAAAGGGATTTGATGACAAAAACCAGCGAGATCGTTTGCAACGCGATGGGACTGGTCTCCGCCGACAGGATACTTTTTAAAAAAGGAGTCGT
>CAZPVZ010000130.1:0-7699 GCA_964590185.1 uncultured Campylobacterales bacterium | reverse complement strand
GTAAGAAGCAGGATAGACGGAGTGTTGAGGGAGAATTTCATTTTCGAAAAGGACGTTTACAACGCTCTTGCTTCGAGAATAAAGATTCTTGGAAATCTTGACATAAGCGAAAAAAGAAAATCGCAAGACGGGCGTTTTTCTCTAAAGATCATGGGCAAGGTTTACGATTTCAGACTCTCGACCGTTCCGACTCTTTACGGAGAATCGATAGTTCTTAGGATTTTGGATCAGGAAAGGGTTCTTTTAAAGCTAAACGAGCTCGGTTTTAGCGAAATAAATCTGAAAAAGATGGAGAACTTTTTGCAAACTCCTTACGGGATAGTTTTCGTTACGGGACCTACCGGAAGCGGTAAGACGACGACTCTTTACGCCTCTTTGAACGAGATAAAGAGGGTTGAGAACAAAGCCGTTACGATAGAGGATCCGATAGAGTATCAGCTCCCTTTGGTTCAGCAGATACAAGTTAACGAAAAGATAAATTTCACTTTCGCCAATATTTTGCGTTCGGTTTTAAGACAAGACCCCGATATCATAATGATAGGAGAGGTTAGAGACTATGAGACTCTAAATGCGGCGGTTCAAGCCTCTTTGACGGGACATCTCGTTTTTTCCACCCTTCATACCAACGACGCTCCGAGCGCTATAACGAGAATGATTCAGATGGGATTGGAACCTTATTTGATAGCCGATTCGCTGATAGGAATAGTTTCCCAAAGACTTGCCAGAAAAGTATGTCCCTATTGTAAAAGAAGATATAGGCCTTATAAGGAGATAATTAAAAAAGTGCAGAAGTATCTTCCGGAAAATCCCGTTTTTTATAAGGGAGAAGGGTGCCAGAAATGTTTTTTCACGGGCTATAGCGGAAGAATCGTAATAAGCGAAATACTTGAGGTAACCGATAGGATATCTCATCTTATCTCCTCCAACGCAAATAAGTTCGAGATTATGAGGGAAGCCCAAAAAGAGGGATACGTTCCTATGATAGGCGACGGAGTGGAAAAGGCCTTGAAGGGTATAACTACTTTGGAAGAAGTATTGAGAGTGGTTAAAGTTATATGAAATACTTTGAAGTGGAATATATTCAAAACGGAGAGAAAAGAAAGATCGTCATTCCTTCTCATCACAGAATAGAGGCCGTTAAGAAATTTAAAAATCTATCTTTGGGCGTTTTCGTTAACGTGGAGGAGGTTAACGAGCCTTTCGAGTATAAATTTAAAGAGTTTTTAGATAATTTCTCCGGTTATTTGAAAGCCAAAAAGGTTTCGATAGAGCCTTACATAGCCGCTTTAAGGCAGTTTGCGATTATGCTCGATGCCGGACTTCCCGTAACGGTTTGTCTGAAAGAGGTCGTAAAGGCTACGGAGGATAAAAATTTAAAAGAGATTTTTCAGGATATTTTAAATGAAGTGGAGTCCGGCGTAGGTATTGCCGACGCTTTCTCCCGTCATAAATACGAGCTTGGAGATATCTCCTACGCTATGGTGCATCTTGGGGAGCAGACCGGAACCTTGAACGATTCCGTTAACAAACTTGCCGATATTTTGCAAGATATCTACGATAACAGAGTTAGACTGAAGAAAGCTTTAAGGTATCCTATTTTTACCATCGTTGCTATGATGATAGCCTTCGGATTCGTTATAGTTATGGTCGTTCCCGAATTTCAACAGGTTTTTAACGAGTTTAACAGCGAACTTCCGATGGCGACTAAGATTTTGCTCTCTCTTGAGAAAAATATAAGAAATTATGCTCCTTTAATATTGAGTTTTACCGGTATAGGGGTTTTGATATCGATATACTTGTATAGGAAAAACGCCTCTTTTAAATATTATTTCGACAAATTCATATTAAAAGTTTTCATTATAGGAAAAGTTATAAGACTTGCTATGATGGGAAGATTCATATACGTTTTGGAAAGGCTCTCCTCTTCGGGAGTTCCGATCATAGAAGCTTTGAAAACCGCTATCGGAATCGTTGAAAACAGTTATCTTAAAGAGAGAATGCGCATAATTATACGAAATATCGAAAAAGGGAAAAGCTTGACTGTCGGATTTAAAGAGACGGGCGAGTTTCCGAGCATGATAATTCAGATGCTCTCCGCCGGAGAAACCAGCGGTTCTTTGAGCGTTATGCTAAAAAAGATAAGCGATTATTACTCCTCTCATTATATAAATTTGGTGGATAACGTCGCCACTTTGATAGAACCGATTTTGATATTTGCGATAGCCGGATTCGTTTTGCTTTTGGCAACCGGAATCTTTTTGCCTATGTGGTCTATGGCGGACGCCGTAAACGGCGCTTCTTAATCACATTTTATTTGAAAGGAGATTCCAAGATCCTCTTTCGAGAAATCTTCAAGCTTTTTTCCTTTTACGTCAACGAGTATGAAATCTCCGCTTGAAATCTCTTTTTTCTCTATTCCGTTTCCCTCTATGAAACAGCCGTTTTTGGTGGCGTTTGTTTCTATGACGTATAGCCAAAAGTCGTTTTTATCCGGTTTTCCGGGGATATCGAAATCGTATCCGCTCTCTTTAGTAAACGATACTCCGTTTTTCGGGTCCGAAGCTTTTCCGGTAAAGATGGAATAGACTATGTTGTTTTTAGCGGTGGGAGGCACTTTCAGAGTAAAACCGTCGTCTCCGGCTCCTTTTAAAACGGCTCCGAAAGTTTTGCCGTTTTTGTCGAGGCGGTAAGGATATCCGTCTTTTGAGAGTTCGCTTTTTATGTCGTCTATGACTTTGTCGTTATCCCAGTCGAAATCTCCGTCGGTTATGCTCCATTCTCCCTCTATTCTTTTCAAAGCCGAGGATACGGCCGCCGCCGTTGCCAATTCGGACGATTTTTTCGCCTGATTTATGAAATCTTTGAATTTCGGAGTTATTACGGCCGCCAAGATACCTATTACGGTAACGGCTATTATAAGTTCTATGAAAGTGAAAGCTTTTCTTTTCATCGTTTTTATCCGTTAGGCGGGACGCGAGATCGTCCCGTTATTTTGCCGGAGCTATGAAGTAGAACTGTTTTGGATCTCCGTTGCTGTTGTTCGGACCCGTAAATCTTACGTTTCCGGGATAGACCGGTTTCGTTCCGTTTACGTCAACCAAAGCCAAACTGCCGGCTTCTATCGTTATGGGGTTTATAGGAGTGTTGGCGTCCCTTCCGACTACGGTAATATCTACGGACGAAGGATTGAATATCCAAAAGTCGTTTTTGTCCGGTTTGCCTTTAAAGTCGTTGCCCGGAGCGTCTTTAGGAGGATT
Source organism: uncultured Campylobacterales bacterium (assembly GCA_964590185.1). Taxonomy (GTDB): domain Bacteria; phylum Campylobacterota; class Campylobacteria; order Campylobacterales; family JAADDG01; genus JAADDG01. The sequence continues at coordinate 4,442 of CAZPVZ010000130.1, read as the reverse complement.
TATTCCGTTTTGGGAGTTGGACGCTTCTCCTTCTATCATCAGAATATCGTAATAAAGTCCGTCTTCATACCCCCAGTTTCCTCTGCCGTCTATTAAAGCCCATCCCGTTATTTTCAATTTGTCGTTCTTTTTAGTTATTTTTTTCAAAACTTTTTTGGATTCGTTTATGTTTTTATAGTGGTTGGCTCTAACCGCCGCGCTTCTTGTAGAGTCGTTCATATCGGGATAATCGTGCCAGTTAACTTCGGCGTTTCCGTAATCCTCCATGTGAAACTCTATCGCTCCTTTCATAGCCGCGTTTAGAGATTCCATTCCCGCAAGCTCGCTGTTTATTTTGGCTCTTTTGGTGGTGTCTCCGAATTTCGGCATAGCCATCGTCGCCAAAATACCTATGATAACAATGACGAATATCAATTCGACCATCGTAAAACCGCGTCGTGTCATAACTTTTCTCCTTAATTAAAATTCCATATACCTAATATATCGGCGGGTCAAAAAATTTATAAATATGCGGAGGAAAAGTTTCGTTAAAAAATATAAGACGAGAAAAGTTGCCGTTTCTTCAAGTTACTCGAAAAGTTTTTTATCTATGATTTGAATATCGTATATATGACGGTTTAGAGGTTTTTTCGAAAGTATTCTTTACAGTCGTAAGGCGTTTTTAAAAAAAGAAGAGAGCGGGAGAAAATCCCGCAAAGGAGAGAAATTATCTTTTTGAAAATTGCGGAGATCTTCTCGCTTTTTTCTTTCCGTATTTTTTTCTCTCTACGACTCTTGCGTCTCTCGTTAAGAGACCTTTAGGTTTGAGAATCGCTCTGAAATCTTCGTCGAAGGCTACGAGAGCTTTTGCTATTCCGTGCTTTAAAGCGTCGGCTTGAGCGGAGTATCCGCCACCTAAAGTTTTAGCTACGATATCTACGCTGTTTTCTTGTTTCGTAACTTGCAAAGGCAGCATAACTCTTTTTTTGATAGTTTCGAGACCGCCTAACCATTGATCCAAACTCATTCCGTTTACGATTATTTTCCCGGATCCCGCTTGTAGCCAAACTTTAGCCACCGCGGTTTTTCTTTTCCCTGTTGCATAAACTTTTGCCATCTAATTACCCTTCTTGCTTCTTGCTAACTTGAGCGGTATGAGGATGTTCGCTTCCCGGATAAACTTTAAGCTTTTTGAGCATAGCTTTTCCGAGTTTGGTTTTGGGAAGCATGCCTCTTGTCGCCAACATAAAAAGTTTGGCCGGATTTTTTTTCAAAAGCTCTCCGAGCTTCTCGCTTTTTACGCCTCCGAAATATCCGCTGTGCCTGTGATACATTTTGGTATCGGCTTTAGAGCCGCTTATATCGACTTTGCTTGCGTTTATAACGATAACGTAATCTCCGCAATCTACGTGAGGAGTATAGTAAGGCTTATGTTTTCCTCTAAGCAAAGAGGCGACTTCAGTTAAAACTCTACCGAATCTTTTTCCGGCAGCGTCAACCACTACCCATTCTCTTTGAACTTCGTTTGGCTTTATCATTCTTGTTGATTTCATTCAAAACCTTTGCCAATTATTTGAAGTCGTGATTTTAATCAAATATACATTAAAAATAGCTTAAATTAAGGTTTTTTTAATGTTTATACCTCTATAAGCTCGATATTTTCCTCTTTCAGATAGAAAAGGTATCCTCTAACCGGAATTTTGAAAATCTCTTTTAGAAGAGTTTTATAGCGGTTTACCTGTTTTTGATGTTCGGTTCTGTTTTTTTCGGAACTTTTATAATCTATAACTATCCACTCATTCTCTTTTTGTATCAACAGATCTATCCGTTTTAATTCTCCTTTGTATATTACCGGTTGCTCTTTTTTGATTTTTCCTTTTAAAAGATTTAAAAATCTTTTATCTTTTAGCGCGCAGAGGATTCTGTTTTTGATATCTTCCATCTCTTTTTCGCTAAGGAGATATCCGTATCTGTTTTTCATGGAGACGTACGCCTCTTTTGCCGCGTCCGGGTGAAATTCGCTTAGCATTTCGAACATATAGTGCAAAGCTATTCCGAAATTTATCGAGTTTACGGACTCTCTTTCTATCTCTTGGCCGTTTTTCTCCTCTTTTTCGGTCTTTTTTTCCGGTTTTAGCGTTTCGTAGGATATTTTTTCTTCCTCTTTTTTGCTTTCGTTCGTTGAAATTTTCGTCTCCTCTTTTTTTTCCGCGGAAATTTCTCCGATTTTGAGCGGTTTTAGGGAGAGGTTTTCAAAAGAGGAGTTTTTTGCTTTTTTGCAAATGAAAAGTGAGCTTTTTGCTCTCGTAAAAGCTACGTATTGGGCGTTTAGTTCGTCCTCTATGGATAGCGCTTTCTCTTTATCGACGGCTTTTTCGTACTCTTTATCGACGCATTCTCTCTTTTTCATTCTGTAAAAGAGATTTTTTAGCTCTATCCCGTCATAGGAGAAGATGAAGGGGGCGTTGTTGGGGTTTCTTTTTGAGAGTCTGTCGCTGATTATTAGATGTTCGAACTCCAAACCTTTGGATTTGTGGATCGTTAGGATTTTAAGGCCCTCTTTGTCTTTGGATACGGCGGAGGAGGTTATGGAGTCCATATTGAATATCAGCGATTCTATGTCTTCGTATTTTAAAGAGAGCTCGATAAGTTTTAAAAGGTTTTCGTCTTTGTCGTAAAGTTTGAAATATCTTATTATATCTCTTATTAAAATGTTCAACGGTTTGTTTATGTCGAAATTTTCGCAAATGTTTTCGCTCGGAGTTATTGAGGTTAGGGAGATGAAATTTTCCAAATTGTATGGTTTTTTAAAATAGAGATACGTTAAAAACTCCAAAACGGCTCTGACGTTTTTTTGGCGTATCAATAATGAAGTCGTCTCCGTAGTTATCTTTAGATCGGGAAATTTCTCTTTCAACCGATTTTCTATTAAAAAGGAGTCTTTGTTCGTGAAAGTCAGAATCGCCGTATCGTTTTCGCAGACTCCTTTGTTTAACAAAGTCTCCACCGAGTTTAGAATATCTTCAATAACCTCTTCGCTCTCTTTGATTTCGACGTATCCTTGATCTTTTTCGTCGTTTGAGCGTTGGATATGGTAGTTTGGGATTTTGTCTTTGAAGGTTTCGTTTACGAATTTTACGATTTTGTTTTTGCTTCTATAGTTCGTATTAAGTCGGGAGACTTCCACGGAAAATTTTTTCTGAAGATGATAAAAAAGCTCCTTAGCTCCTCCTCTGAAGCGATAAATCGACTGTTTCGTATCTCCTACGTAAAATAGGGTTTTGAACTCTTTCGTTCCTATTCCGGATCTTATCTCTTCTAAAATCGGTTCTAAGATTTTGTATTGCACTACGCTGGTGTCTTGAAATTCGTCAAGCAAGATATGATCTATTTTCGAATCGAGTCTGAAATATAAAAACTCCTTTTCTATATGTTTGCTTAAGAGTTCGTAAACGAAATTTGTTACATCCGTAAAGGTGAGAGTTTTATTCTCTATGGCTATTTCTTTATTTGCAATTTTATAGATACGAAAAAGTTCTAACAATTCGTTTAATATAAAGCTCTCTTTTGCGCTAAAATAGTTTTTCAGTTCCTTTTTTAGTTGCCTAAACGGAGGATCGAAATTTTCTTTGTAACATTTTTTAAAATAATTGTATTCTTTTAGACTCTCTTTGCATATCCATGTGATTGAAAGAAGCGAATCGAGCGAATCTATATCAAGAGCCTTTTTTGCGCTTTTCGATAGTGAAGGACAGGAATAAAAAAGCTCTTTAATGGCGCGAACGAGGTTTAAAATCTCTTCCTCGCTTTTATATGGAAGCTTGTTTACGGATACGTTTTCTATTTCGTGCTCTTTTTCGTAAAATCTATCAAAAAGTGCGAATATATCTCTAACTCTTTTCTTTTCCAAAGCCGCAAATTCTACGAGTCTTTCGTATTTGTCCTTTTTTATGATCTCTTTTAAAAAATGTTCTATTTTTATATTCTCTTCTTTTGTTTCGTCTATTTCAAAATCCGGCGTTACTCCTACATAAAAAGAAAATTTTCTAAGTATTTGGGAGAGAAATTTGTCTATCGTGGAGATCTTCGTATCCGATTTTATAAAATTGTCCAAAATCTCTTCTCTTTTTTTTAATATCTCCTCTTTCGGTCTTTCCAAAATTTTACAAAGTTCTTTAAGTTCCGCCTCTCTTTTGGGAGTGTGAAGCTCAAAAAGCGTGCTGAAAATCCTCTCTTGCATCTCGTTTGCGGCTTTGTTCGTGAAAGTTATGGCTAAAATGTTTTCCGGTTTGGCTCCCAAAAACAGCAAAGATATGTATCTGATCGTCAATGCGAAAGTTTTTCCGCTTCCGGCACTTGCTTCGTAAGCGAGGTAGGGGATGAACATTTTTATCCTTCGTATTCTAATGAAAAAGAAAGTATATATTATTTAATCAAAATGTGTAAATATTCATTTGTTTTAT
>CAZPVZ010000129.1:0-13238 GCA_964590185.1 uncultured Campylobacterales bacterium | reverse complement strand
TTCCCGTAAAAAATATCGCCTTTATATTTTTATACTTTTTCAAAAAAGAGTCGAAATCGTTAATAACGGGATTCTTAAGATTCGTATCGGAAGAGTTCTTTCTCTCGCAACTTTGTATAACGTCCCACAAAGCGATACGATACTTTTTCAAAAGCTCTATCTTCTCTTGTTTACTCTCAACGGGCATATTAAAAATAACGGACAAAATTTTCCAAAACTGATTTTTAGGATGAGCGTAATAAAAGTTATCTTCAAAAGATTTCAAACTCGGAAAAGACCCCAAAATCAAAATTTCCGAATCTTCAAAAACGATAGGATCGAACGGATGCTCGTATCTCACTTTTTCAAATCCACAGACCAGAAAAAATCGACCCACCCGAGAGGTTTCTTGACAAAAAAATCGGCTTTGAAAGAGGCGTTTGGTTTTTGAAAAATGGCGGCGCTTTTAAAAATATGCCCCGGATATCTCTCTTTCAAAACCGAAACGACCTTTTTCATACTCTCTCCGCTATCTACGATATCGTCAACTATCAAAACTCTCTTAAAACCCTTCAGATCGGGGATATTGAAAACTTTCACATCTTCCAGCTTCCTATCGTCCTCATAACCTATAGAGTTGACGGTAAAAACATAGCGATTGTCAAAATACTCCCCCATCATCAAACCGATCGCCATCCCTCCTCTCGAAACCGCTATCATGCAATCGAATTCGTAACTTTTTTCTATCTTTTTAACGAGTATTTTCAAATCTTCCCTAAAACTTTCATAAGGATAATAATATCTCACTCCCAAACCCTAATTTCGTTATAGAGAGTATCTCTCTCAACCGGTATAAAACCGCTATTTTTTATAAGAGCCACAAATTCGTCAAGCTTCATTCCGTTTGCGCTTTTAGCCCCTGCCGCCGAATTTATCGACTCTCTCTCTATCGTTCCGTCAAGATCGTCCGCTCCGTATTCTTGAGCAACAAGAGCGAGATTGATCGTGGAGGTAACCCAATAAGCCTTTATATGAGGTATGTTATCAAGAACTAAACGGCTTATCGCGATGGTTTTTAGTATCTCTTGAGAACTCGGAAAATTTTCAACCTTAAGATAATTGTTCTCCTTTTGATAAACTAACGGTATGAAAGCGTTAAATCCTCCCGTTTCATCCTGAAGCTTCCTAAGTCTTAACATATGATCGATTCTGTGTTCTCTGCTCTCTATATGTCCAAAAAGCATGGTGGCGTTTGATTTTCTTCCTCTTTCGTGCCAAAGTTTATGAATTTTCAGCCAGTTTTCGGAAGTAACCTTTCCTTTGCAAATTCTCTTTCTTATCTCTTCATCAAATATTTCCGCTCCCCCTCCTGGCATCGAATCCACGCCGTTTTCTATCATCATATCTATTATCTCTTCATAGGAGTATCCGTACTCTTGCGCCAAAAAATTTATCTCCGCCGCGGTTAAAGCCTTGATATGTATATGAGGAAATTTCTCCTTTATCTTTTTAAAAATCCCCATATACCAATCAAGCCCCGCATCCCTGTTGTGAGCGGAAACGATATGAACTTCCTTAACTCCCCTTTCCGAACTCTCTTTGACGATCGAGAGTATCTCTTCGTGAGTCATCGTATAGGGATTAGGATTTTTCCTCGTTGCCGAAAAAGCGCAAAACTGACAAACGTCCTTGCAAATGTTGGTGGGATTTATATGTCGGTTGACATTAAAAAAAGTCTTTTTGCCGTATCGTCTCACCCTCTCTTCGTTCGCAAGCTTCCCGAGAGTGAAAAGATCAAGCTCGTAAAGCTCCAAAGCCTCTTTAAAATCGTATCTTTTATGTCGTATCCCCGCGCTCATAACACTCTCTTTAATTTTTAAAAAATTATAACACAAAAGAGAAGGAGAAATCCCCCTACTCTTCGTCCGTTTTCAAAATCGCTCCGTTGCTTGCGTTCGTTACCAAAGCTCTATACTGTTTAAGCCATCTGCTCTCTATCTTTCTAAGCTTCGGTTTAAACTCTTTCCTTCTTCTCTCAAGCTCTTCGTCGCTTAATTTCACATTCAGAGTATGAGCGTCAACGTCAAGCTCTATGATATCTCCGTCTCTTATCAAAGCTATCTCTCCTCCTTCGGCGGCTTCCGGCGAAACGTGTCCTATACTCGCCCCTCTCGTAGCTCCCGAAAATCTTCCGTCGGTTATCAAAGCCACGTCCTTATCGAGTCCCATACCCGCAATCAAAGAGGTGGGAGATAGCATCTCCTGCATTCCGGGTCCGCCTTTCGGTCCTTCGTATCTTAAAACGACAACCATTCCTTTTTTAACTTTACCCGCCATAATCCCCTCAATCGCTTCCTCTTGAGAATCGAAGCATATGGCCTCTCCGCTAAACTTTCTCATAGAAGGATCTATTCCTGCGGTTTTCACGACGGCTCCCTCTTTGGCTATGTTTCCGAAAAGTATGGCAAGCCCTCCGACTTCGGAATAAGGGTTCTCTATCGTATGAATAACGGAAGTGTCTATTATCTTGGCGTCTTTTATTCTCTCTCCTATGCTCTCTCCGGTTACCGTTAAGTTATCGAGATACAAAACGTCCCCTCTTTTGCTCGTCTCTTTCATAACAGCGCTTACTCCGCCCGCTTTGTGGATATCCTCCATATGAACGGTCGTTAAAGAAGGAGAGATTTTCGCGATATTGGCAACCTTTTTGCTGATCTCGTTTATATCGTTAAGATCGAATTTAACTCCCGCCTCTTTAGCTATCGCAAGCATATGCAAAACGGTATTCGTACTTCCGCCCATCGCCATATCCACGACAAAAGCGTTGTGAACGGCTTTCTCGTTCAAAATATTTCTCAATTTGAATCTATCGTCCAAAGCTATCTCGCAAATTCTTCTTGCCGCCTTTCTAACAAGCTCCTCTCTCTCGGGAGTCAAAGCGAGGATCGTTCCGTTTCCGGGAAGAGCTATACCCATAGCCTCCATCAAAGTATTCATGGAGTTTGCGGTAAACATTCCCGAACAGCTTCCGCCTCCCGGACAGGCGTTACACTCTATCTCATAAAGCTCCTCATCGCTTATCTCTCCTTTGGCTTTTTTACCGACGGCTTCAAACGCGGTAGCCAAATCTATCGGCGTTCCGTCACTCAAATGCCCGGCTTGCATAGGACCTCCCGAAACGAAAACCGTAGGAACGTTCACTCTCAAAGCTCCCATAATCATTCCCGGAACGATTTTATCGCAGTTTGGGATACATATAAGCGCATCGAGTTTATGAGCGTTCATAACCGTTTCTATGGAATTTGCTATGATCTCTCTGCTGGGAAGAGAGTAAAGCATTCCGTCATGCCCCATCGCTATACCGTCGTCAACGCCTATCGTATTGAATTCAAAAGGAACGCATCCGTTTTTTCTTATCTCGTCTTTTATAATTTGAGCGTATCTGTTTAAGTAGAAGTGCCCCGGAATAATCTCTATAAAAGAGTTCGCAACCCCTATAAAAGGTTTATCGAAATCTTCATCTTTTAAACCAACGGCTCGTAAAAGAGATCTGTGAGGCGCTCTTTCGAAACCTTTTTTCACTTCGTCGCTTCTCATTTGCCATCCTTATAAAAAATATTTGCTAAATTATATCCAAATTTGCCTCTCTCGTCTCTCCAACCTCCTTAGCCTTATAATTTCATACGAGACGAACAAACGCAAGCCCTTTACAAATCTTCGCTTTTTGGATATAATTTCGTCTCTTAAATGCGGGAGTAGCTCAGGGGTAGAGCACAACCTTGCCAAGGTTGGGGTCGCGGGTTCGAATCCCGTCTCCCGCTCCATTCAAAAATGCCCGGGTGGTGGAATTGGTAGACACAAGGGACTTAAAATCCCTCGGACAATTGCGTCCGTGCCGGTTCAAGTCCGGCCTCGGGCACCACCCGAACAAACCAAGGCGGCATAGCCAAGTGGCTAAGGCAGGAGCCTGCAAAGCTCTGATCCCCGGTTCGAATCCGGGTGTCGCCTCCATGCTTCTCTCTTTTCGGGGGATGGCTGAGTGGTCGAAAGCGGCGGTCTTGAAAACCGTTGAGGCGCAAGCCTCCGGGGGTTCGAATCCCTCTCCCCCGGCCATCTTAAATCCGTTTACGATTTCCTCTTATAAAATTTGAAATCCGATTTATGTTTTTTTAAAAATTTATCGCATCGTTTACTCTTTTTTATAATTTTTTAGTTTCTTTCCGTTAAAAATCTCCCGTTTTTTCGCCTTTTTAAGGCTTTTTCTTCAATTTTGCTTATTTAAAATCTTTATTTTTATTTTTTTGCGTTTTTTTTACAAATTAGTCCTAAAATGTCAAAAAGTAAAAACGGGAGGGTTTTTTATATGAAAGAGATAGCAAAAAAGGTTTTACCCCTTAGTCTCATAATAGCTCTTCGATTCTTCGGACTTTTTATCGTTTTATCGGTTTTATCGCAATACGCTCTCACTCTAAAGGGAGGAACGGCGTTTTTAGCCGGCGTAGCGGTGGGAGGATACGCTCTTACTCAAGCGGTTTTACAAGTTCCTTTCGGAGTTTTAAGCGATAAGATAGGAAGAAAAAAGACTATTTTAATAGGGCTTTTGCTATTTGCGATAGGATCCGTCATCTGTGCGATAGCGGACAACATTTACGTTCTTTTGTTCGGTAGATTCTTGCAGGGATCCGGAGCCATAGGCTCGGTCGTAACGGCGATGATAGCGGATTACGTAAGAGAGGACGAGAGAGCGCACGCTATGGCGGTTATGGGAATGGTGATAGCTATGAGTTTTGCGGTCGCTATGATTTTCGGACCGCTTATAGGAGGATTTTACAGCGTAAGCGCTCTGTTTTGGTTAACCGCCGCTCTTGCGGTAACGGCGCTTGCGATTTTATTTACCGCCGTTCCGGAGCCTCCTACGATAGTCCACTCCTACAGCGAAGAGGAGGCTAAAGTAAAACACGTCTTCAAAGATAAAGATTTGGTTAGGATGTATATAACTTTCCTCTTTCACAGCTCCACGATGGCGATAGCGTTTTTTATCATTCCGATACTGCTTAAACAAAAATTTCAAGTTCCTCCTCAAGAGTATTGGAAAGTCTATCTCCCGGCGGTTTTATTCGGTATCGTTTCGATGGGACCCGCAGCCGTTTTCGGAGAGAAATACGCAAGAGGAAAAGAGGTTTTCATAGTTTCCATTCTTTTTATAGCGGCATCTTTTTTGCTTATGGGATTTAGCAAGTCTCTATTTTGGTTCGGAGTCGGAGCCGTATTTTTCTTTATAGGTTTTAATATGTTCGAACCGCTTTTGCAAAGCTTCGTTTCGAAATTTGCGAAAGTGCACCAAAAAGGAGCCGCGTTAGGCGTGGCGAACACTTTCGCCTACGTCGGAATATTTATAGGCGGAGCAATCGGAGGATATATCTATCAGCATTTCCACGAGCAGGGAGTGGCATGGTTCGTGCTTGCCGTTTGCGTATTTTGGATAGCGTGGATCGTCGGGATGAGAAATCCGGGAGTCAGAGACAATCTCTTTTTGCCGTTTAGCGATTACGACAAAGAGAAAATAGACGGGCTTAGAGTAGTGGAAGGAATAACCGACTTTTACATAAACGAAACGGAAGAGATAATCGTCGTAAAATTCGATAAAGAGAAACAAAACGAAGAGTTCATAAAAGAGTTTCTGAAAAAAAGATAACCTCCGTTTCACACAAAATTAACACTAAAGTTATATAATTTATCATTAAATTAATTATAAAGGGAGAAAAAATGAGGAAACTATTAACTTTGTTCGCTGTTTTACTGTTTGCCTCGACCATGGCGTTTTCAAGCGGCAAATTTTCGAAAATGGCTACCGTCGAGCCGGAACTTCTTCAAAAAGGAGCTTCCAAAATATGGTGCCCGATATGCGGTATGAACCTGAAAATGTTCTGGAAAACCTCTCACGCCGTAATTTTAAAAGACGGCAAAGCGAAACAATACTGCTCTCTTAGATGTTTAGCGGTCGATTATCCGAACATAAAAGACGAAATCAAAGAGATAAAAGTGGTGGATGCGAAAACGCAAAAGCTCATAGACGCCAAAAAAGCCTATTACGTAGTCGGCAGTAAGGTAAAAGGAACTATGAGCAAAGTAAGCAAACTCGCTTTTAAAAATAAAAAAGACGCCGAAGCTTTCCAAAAAGAGTTCGGAGGAAAAATCGTCGATTTCGACACGGCTTTTAAAATGGCTCAAGAGTCCTTAAAAGACGATATAGCTATGATAAATAAGAAAAAGAAGATGAAAATGTATCCTATGGGCAAAAAGATAGCCTCCAAACTTTGCGATACGAGCAAACTCGATCTAAACTCTTACAAAAAAATCTCCGATCTGAAAGCCGACATCGTAAATAAAAAAATATGCAAATCTCCTCTAAAAGAGAAACAGCTTCAAGTTTTAGCACTATACCTTTGGGAGGTTAAAAGAGTCGGAAAAGAGTTGAAAGCGGGCGATAAAGTGACCGTCGGCAAAGAGGAAAAATGTCCCGTATGCGGAATGTTCGTTTACAAATATCCCAGATGGGCGGCTCAAATATTTTATAAAGCAAAAGACGGACACGAGCATCATCTAAGTTTCGACGGCGTAAAAGATATGATGAAATTCTATCTAAATCCGGAAAAATGGGGAAATTACGCCGAAGTTAAAAACAACATCACGAAAATGAAAGTAACCGATTACTACACTCAAAAAGCGATAGATCCCAAAAAAGCCTTCTTCGTCATAAACAGCGACGTTTTAGGACCTATGGGCAACGAACTCATACCTTTTTCGACGAAAAAAGAAGCCGAAAACTTCATAAAAGACCACAAAGGCGAAATAGTCACTTTCGACCAAATAGACGAAAAACTGTTGGCGAAATTGGATGAGTAGAAAATTTTTCATATTCATATCCTTTCTCTGCCTCCTTTTGGGGGCGGAGATAGTTTATCTCTCTTCAAAGAGGAGTTTAACGCCCAAAAAGATAGAACTCAAAAAGTATCTCGTATCATCCTCCCACATAACGGATCTTGCCGTATCCAACGAAACCAGAAGCGTCAGACAAAGAAGCACGGTTGAGGTTTTTTCGGTATTTAGCGAAAGTCCGGAACTTTTGGAATATTTCCCGACGACTTTCGTTTACGCTCCCTCTTCAAATCTGAAAATAACGCCTTCAAGGATTGAAATTGAATAGAGTGTTTAACGTCTTGCTATTTGAATACTCCATAAACTCTTTAAAAAGAAGAGGAGTAAAAAATCTCTTCGTTCTTATCATTTTTTCGCTGCTGATTTTTATCCTCTCTTCGATATTTTTCATATCCGCTTCCCTAAGAGAGGAGCTGATAAGCACGGTTGACGCTCTCCCGGATATCATCGTATCGAAAATAAAAGCGGGAAGGCAATACGACATAGAAACCGATAGGAGCGAAGAGATTTTACAGATTCCCGGAGTGGAAGATACGATCCCGCGCGTGTGGGGATATTATTATTATCAAAAAGCCGGAGTAAACTTTTCGGTGGTCGGCTTGAAGGAGTTTGAAAACAACTATAAAAAGGAGTTTGACAAAATAGCTCAGGATATCGATTTCACCGAACTTAGAGAAAAACCTTCGATGATCGTCGGAGCGGGAGTGAAAAGAGTCTTAACCGCAAACTATTATAAAGAGTATTTCAACTTCGTAAAACCGAACGGAGATTTTCAAAGAGTCTATATAAAAGGAGTTTTCAAAGGAGAAAACGAATTCGAAACGAACGACATAATTTTTCTGGACGAGGAGATAGCGAGAAAAATCTTCGGAATGGAAGAAGACAAAGCAACCGATATAGTGGTAAAGGTGGCAAATCCCGCCGAAGTTCAAACGATAGCGAAAAAAATAAGACTCCTCTATCCCGATACGAGAGTCATAACGAAAAACGATTTGAAAGTCTCCTATCAAAACATATTCGATTATAAAAGCGGCATATTTTTAGCTCTTTTCGTCGTAGCCATATTCACCTTTTTTATGATAGTTTACGACAAAATAAGCGGACTAACGAGCGAGGAGAAAAAAGAGATAGGTATCCTAAAAGCCATAGGATGGAGGATAGAGGATATATTGAAAGAGAAATTTTACGAAGCTTTCATCATCTCGATAACGGCGTTTCTAATAGGCGTTACTCTCTCTTTGGCTTTCGTATATATCTTCGACGCTCCGCTGATAAGGGACATTTTTACCGGTTATTCCGTTTTGAAACCTCCTTTTAAAATCCCTTTCGTATTCGATTTTCAAACGGTGGCTCTCATATTTTTCACGACCGTTCCCGTATATATAGCCGCCTGCATAATTCCTTCCTGGAAAACGGCAACGCTGGAAGCGGACGAGGTGATTAGATGATAGAATTTAAAGGCGTAACGAAGATCTTCAATCAAAAAACGGCAAACGAAACGGTGGCTTTAAAAGATATCTCTTTTTCCGTAAAAAACGGAGAATGCGTTTTGCTAAAAGGTCCGAGCGGAAGCGGAAAGAGCACGATACTCTCTCTCATAGCCGCTTTAAGCAAACCGACGTTCGGAGAGGTGATAGTGGATAACGAAAGAGTCTCCAAACTCCCCGACAACTTCGCGGCTCTTTTTAGAAGAGAGCATATAGGATTCATATTCCAAAAATTCAATCTCATCCCGACTCTTACCGTATCGGAGAACATCGCCATTCCCCTTCTTCCGAGCAACCTCTCCAAAAAGGAGATAGAAGAGAGAGTGAAAAAAGTTATGAGAGAGTTTTCGATAGAGCACAAAGAGAAAATGGAAGTTAAAAATCTCTCCGGAGGCGAGCAGCAAAGAGTGGCGATAGCGAGAGCCTTGGTCAACGATCCGGACATCGTTTTGGCGGACGAACCGACGGCGAATCTCGACGAAAAACTATCCGAAAATTTTTTGGAATTTCTAAAAAAAATAAAAAAAGAGGGGAAAACAATCATAGTATCCACTCATGATCCGATATTTTTCGAAAATCCCCTCTTCGATAAAACGCTCGAAATTCTAAGAGGAAAACTTTTATGAGTCTTCTTACTCCGGAAGTTTTGGCGATTTTGCTGATAGATTTTATATTTTTGATTTTTTCCCTAATAGCCTTCTTCTTAAGCGTTAAAATCGTCCTAAAATGGGACATAAACGCAACGACTCCGCTTCAATACTCTTTAGAAAAACAAAGTTATCTGATAGCGACGATCATAAAATACATTCTGTTTTTAAAGATTCCTCTTTTTATATTTTTTATATTTACGATGGATAAACTCTCCAACGTCATACCGGGAGCGATGTGCGCCGCAGGCGTCGTTAACGCCACTTCCTACGGTTTCCCTCTGCTTATTTTAAAGATAATAAATCTATATCTTTTCGGGTTTTGGCTCATTTTACACAAATTCGACATGCAAAGCCCGGACTATCCTTTTACGAAAACGAAATTTCTGTTTTTCATACTTATATTTTTCTCCTTAAGCGCGGAGATAGTTTTGGAATTTCTTATGTTTAAGGGGATAGATCCCGCAAAAATAGTAAGCTGTTGCGGAACTCTCTTTAGCGCGGCTAAAACTTCGGGAATCTCCTCTTTGATGTCTCTTCCCCACGCCCCCGTTATCGTACTTTTTTATCTCTCTTTCCTATCGATAGCGGTTTTGTATAAAATAAAAAACGATATACTTTTCGCAATAGCGAATCTTTGGTTTCTAATCATCTCCATCTTCTCTCTCATCCTCTTTTTCTCGACATACATTTACCAGCTCCCCACGCACCACTGCCCCTTTTGTCTTTTGCAAAAAGATTACTATTATATAGGCTATTTTTTATACTTTTTTCTATTTAGCGGTACTTTTTGGGGAATGGCGGTTATGTTTTCGCACTTTTTTCTCAAAAAGAGGATATCTCTTTGGTATAATTTCTCTTTAATATTCGACACTCTTTACGTAATAACGATCAGTCTATATCCGATCGTCTTTTATATAAAAAACGGGGTTTGGTTATGAAAAAATTTATTCTGTTTGCTTTTACGATTCTATCCCTTTCTCTGCTTATAAGCGGATGCGAAAAAAAGGAGCTCGTCTTCGAAGGAAATAAAGAGAAAAAACCGATCTCGTTCAAACTGCACGAAGTTCAATGCCCCAAATGCCATATGGAAGTCGATACCTTAAAATATGCGGTTCAAGTCGTGCTAAACGACGGCAAAACCTACATCTTCGACGATCCGGGATGCGTTATCTTGTGGCTTGAAGAGAACAAAATAGATCCAAAAAGCGTAACGATATGGGCTCACGCCATAGATACGAACAGATGGATAGACGCAAAAAAAGCTTACTACTCCCTAACGGACAAAACCCCGATGGGATACGGTTTCGGAGCTTACGAACATAAGAAAAAGGGATTTATAACCTTTCAAGAGATGAGAATAAAAATGTTAAGAGGGGAAAATCTTACAAATCCCAAAATAAGGAAGAAACTATTAGGCTACTAACGGAAAATATATTTACTCTCATACCTCAAAACGGCGAGGAAGAGATATTTGAGACCATATTTGAAAACGAAAGAGTAAAAATAGAGAGAATTATCTCGTACGGGCAAACTTCTCCCGTCGGTTTCTGGTACGATCAGGAGCAAAACGAATTCGTTATCGTCCTAAAGGGAAAGGCTCGATTGGAATTTGAAAACGAAGAGATCACTATGAAAGAGGGAGATTACGTTTTGATTCCCTCTCGCGTAAAACATAGAGTATCTTTCACCTCAAATCCTACGATATGGCTGGCAATCTTCTTTTAAGGATTTCAAATGGTTTATGACGTTTTGATAGTCGGCGGAGGAATTATCGGTCTAAATATCGCAAGAAACATAAAAAGAAAAGAGCCCTCTTTGAAAGTCGCCTTAATAGAGAAGGAAAAAAGCGTCGCTATGCACTCAAGCGGCAGAAACAGCGGCGTTTTGCATGCGGGATTTTATTATACTTCCGACTCTCTAAAAGCCAAATTCACGAAAGAGGGAAACAGACTTTTAAAAGAATTTTGCAAAGAGAGGGGTTTGAAGATAAACGAATGCCAAAAGGTGGTCGTAGCCCAAAACGAAGAAGAGCTCGAAGGTTTGAAAGAGCTTAAAAGAAGAGGAGAGAAAAACGGAGTTTCGCTCGAATGGCTGGATAAAAAGGAGCTTGAGAGACTCTTCCCCGAAGCCGATACCTACGAAAAAGCCCTCCTATCTCCGACAACCGCTACGGTAGATCCCAAAGAGGTTACGGAGGCTTTCGAAAAAGAGGCTCGAAATTTGGGAGTGGAGATATTTTTGGACACGAAATATCTCCAAAAACTATCAAAAGAGATGATTCTTACAAACAGGAAAATCTTTAAATTCAAAACTTTCATCAACGCCGCCGGATTGTATGCCGACAAGATAGCTAAAGAGTGGGACGCGGGAGAAGAGTTCGTAATAATCCCTTTTAAAGGAATATATCTGAAAGATTCCCTAAACTCGATAGACCTCTCAACCAACATCTATCCCGTTCCGAATCTGAAAAACCCCTTTTTGGGAGTCCATTTCACACTGACGGTAAACAACGAAGCGAAAATCGGACCTACCGCCATTCCGGCTTTCTGGAGAGAAAATTACGAAGGCTTGGAAAACTTCAATCTATCGGAGATGGCGGAGATTTTATATTACGAAGCGAAACTTTTTCTAACGAACGCTTTCGGTTTTAGAGATCTTGCGATAGAAGAGATGAAAAAGTATAACAAAGAGTATTTTCTCTCTTTGGCAAAAGCTTTAACCAAAAAAAGAGACCTCTCCTCGTTTAACAAATGGAGCGCCCCCGGAATAAGGGCTCAGCTTCTAAACAAAAAGAGTCTCAAACTCGTGCAAGATTTCGTAGTGGAGAAGAGAGAGAACTCCATCCACGTTCTAAACGCCGTATCTCCCGCTTTTACCTCCTCGATTCCCTTTACGGAGTGGATAGTGGAAAACTATTTCAATCCCTCTTAAACTCATCTTGGATACAATAACGGGTAAAATTTTTATAAAAGGAAGTTATATGAGACTATTGAAAACGGTTGCTTCTATTTTTTCGATTATTTTGATCTTTTCAACAACAATAACAGCGAAAGAAACAAATTCGACAAAATCGGCTGATAAAAACGTCTCTTCAGCCAAAAAATCAAAACAAGAGGAGTATCCGAAATTTACGCTAAAAGACGTAAACGGAAACAGCTACGAAATACAGGCGGTTAAATGGGGATTGACCTTCCCGAGTCTAAAAGACAAAAAAGCGGTTGCCGTTTTGATGTTCGGAGAACACTGTCCTCCCTGCTTAAAAGAGATTCCCGATTTAATAGAGATGAAAAAAAAGTATAAAAAAGAGTTTGAAATTTTAGCTTTGCAAGTTCAAAAAGGAATGGATGAAAAAGCTTTAAAAGAATTCGGTAAAAAACACAATATCAACTATCCGCTTTTTAAAGGAAGAAATTTTATGGAATTTATCTACTATTTCGCAAGAAAAAGCGGATGGCTCGGTTCCGTTCCTTATATGATCATATTTGACAAATACGGACACGTAAAATTTTCAAATCTCGGATATACCGAGAAAGAAGCTCTTGAGATGGGAATAAAAGACGCCATAAAAAGTTCGGAAACAAAATTGAATGAAAAAGATAAAAAAAGCGAGAAAAACTCGACCGATAAGATCAAAATAGACTTAAATAAAAAATAAAGAGAGGTTTATCTCTCTTTATATAAAATATCCTTTAATCTCCTTTCTATATCCTCTATATCCCATAAAATCTGCTTTTTTATTGTTCTTTGAGCAAAAAATCTCAAAAACATTTCAGACAAATAAGCCAAGAAAAAAGCTCCCGCAACATACCATCCTATAAAAGGCATCTTTTGATGAGTATAAGCAAGCGCAAACCCAGCGGCGGCAAAAGCTCCGATCCCAGCCAAAAAAATTAAAATTATATTTGCCTTAGTCTCTTTATATTTAAACAAATGACCAAAATGCACAAATCCTTGAATTAATAAAATTATTATGGAAGCAACCGTAGCAATTTCAGCAAGATTGAAAAAAATTATCATAGGAACGATAATCAAAGCCGAAACGATTAAACCCTCGCTACTGTTAAAAACGTTATATTCGTAAATTTTCGGAAGTTCCCCTTTTTTAGCCAAATCATAACTTATCTGAGTGGCGGCGTATAAAGAGGCGTTAATGGCGGAAGTGGAGCTTATCAAAGCGACCGCC
>CAZPVZ010000128.1:0-10897 GCA_964590185.1 uncultured Campylobacterales bacterium | reverse complement strand
TGTATTTTACTCCCAAATCGGTGGCTTTAGAAGGAGGAATGTAAGGATCGTAAGTGATAACTTCCATTCCGAAGGAGAGAGCTCTAACTCCGACTCTGCTTCCTATGTTTCCGAAACCTATTATTCCGAGTTTCTTTCCGTAAAGTTCCACTCCGTACCATTTCTCTCTGTTCCAAATACGATTTAGCTTCAAATCGTTGTTGGCGTTTGTGAAACTTCTCGCGCAGCTTAAAATATGCGCCATCGTAAGCTCCACCGCGGCTATCGTATTTGCGGTCGGGACGTTCATAACGACGATTCCTTTTTTGCTGCATCCTTTTATGTCTATATTATCTACGCCCACTCCCGCTCTTACTATCGCTTTTAGGTTCTTAACCGCGTTTAAAAAAGCTTCTCCCACTTCGGTGGGACTTCTCGTGATAACCACGTCCGCGTCCGCTATAATATCCAAAAGTTTATCTTTAGGCTCTTTAGAAGCGTCTATGATCTCTACGTCTTTTTCCTTTCTCAGTATTTCAAAGCCTACTTCGTGTATGGCGTCGCATACGACTATCTTTTTTCTTTTTCCCATTTTTATGCCCTTTTAATTTTTTGGATTTAAATCGATGTAAATTTCTTGAACCGGATAGGAATATGATTTTTTAGGATTTTTTATAGAAGCCAGCTCTTTTAACCAGATATCTTCGTCCGTTTTACGGCGGAAGGATTCGCGTGTCGTTTCCTTCGAGACATCCGTATTCGTCGATTTCGCGGCGGGAGGATTTATAAGGACGAATACTCCCGCCACGCTTATTATGACCGAAAGAGAGATGACCGCAAAAAGCAAAATCAGAGTCGATTTTTGCATTTGCTTATTTTAGTTGCTCTTTTATGATATCTCCGAGAGTGATTTTGTCGTCGTCGTTGATGCTTTTTAAGGCCTCTTTCTCTTTCATTCTCGATAATTTTCTTACCGATAGTCTTATCTTTTTCTTATCCTTATCCATAAAAGCTATTGCGGCTTCTATTTCGTCTCCCGGTTTGGTCTCTTCTATTTTTATCTCTCCCAAATCCTCTTTTCTGATAAGAGCGTCGACGTCCGGGGCGAGTTCTACGAAAACTCCGAAATCTTTAACCCCTCTTACTTTTCCTTTAACGACTTCTCCTATTTTGTGCTCTTTTATGTACTCTTCGACCGGGTTTGGTTCGAGCTCTTTTTTGCTTAAAGATATTTTTTCTTTTTCCTTATCGATGTTGATAATTTTTACTTCTACTTCGTCTCCCTCTTTAAAGAGATCTTTGCACTTTTGTTTTTTGCTCCATGATGCGTCTTCGTTATGCAAAAGGCCTTCGACTTTGTCTATCTTTACGAAAGCTCCGAAGTTGGTTATGGTGGTGATGGTGCCTTTTACGACATCTCCGACTTTATATTTTTTCGCAAACTCTTCGAAAGGTTTCGGAAGAAGATTTTTAAGGCTTACTCTAAGTCTTCTGTTTTCCGTATCTATCTCTATAACCTCTACGTCGAGCTCTTGATTCAATTCGAGATAGTCTTTGGGATGTCTTATGTTTTTATCCCAAGATATTTCGGATATGTGTAAAAATCCCTCTATGTCGTTTCCGAGATCCACGAAAGCTCCGTACGGCTCTATGTTGCTTACGGTTACCTTTATGGTATCGCCGACCTCAAGTTGCTCTTTCATATCCTCCCAAGGATCCGGAGTGGCCGCTTTTACGGAAAGAGAGAGATGTTTTTTTTCTTTGTCGTAGCTTAGGGCTTTTACCGGGACTCTGTCTCCCTCTTCGTAATATTTCGCCGGATTTACGGGCCCTTTGTAACTTATTTCGCTATAATGAACCAAACCGTCTATTCCGCCTACGTCCACGAACATTCCGTAAGAGGTTATTTTTTTAACGACTCCCTCTATCGGCTCTTCGCTGTTTAATATTTTTTTGATAAGGGCCTCTCTTTCCCTTCTTTTGGCGGCTATGTATTTTTTTCTCGAGATTACTATCGATTCTCCCTCTTTGTCCACTTTTATTATGTAGGCTTTTATCTTTTTGCCTATTAGATTTTTAAGATCCCTAAAAGCCGCTTGAGATTTCGGTAAGAAATACTCCACTCCGTCTTTATCTTCCACCAAAAAGCCGCCTCTGTTTTTGGAGATAATCACTCCCTCTACGACTTTTTTCTCTTCGGAGTTTTCGTCGTAATTTTTTATAAACTCCCTTACTTTCTCTTTTCTTAAAGCTTTTTTGTGGGAAATAACCGGAGCTTCGTTTCTGTAACCCAAAATGGCTACTTTTATCTTATCTCCAACCTTAAATTTCAGATTTCCCTCTTCGTCTTTGATCTCGTCTATTCTTAGTCTGCCTTCGAGTTTTCCTCCTACCGCGACCAAAACCGAATCGTCCTTGATTTCGACGATTTCACCTTCCGTAATACTCTCTCCCTTATCCTCTTTATTAAAAGATTCCTCTAATAATGAAGCGAAATCCTCCTCCGTTTCGTTTTCGTTCATTGCTTCATTATTTTGAACTTCTTTGTTCACCTCTTCCATCATATTCCTTTTTAGATAATTTGTAAAATTTAAAGCTAAAAGCTAATCTTTCAACTCTTAGGTTTAAATTTTAAAAACCGCCTTTTAGGCGGCCTCGTCGTATTTTTTTATGTGTTCTATAATCTCCTCTATAATCCAGTCCGGAGTCGAGGCTCCGGCGGTTATTCCGCAAATTTCGGCGTTTTCGAACCACTCTTTTTTAAGCTCTTCTTTGGATTCTATAAGATAGCTTCTTTCACAATGCTCTTTGCATATGTTATAAAGCTGTTTGGTGTTGGAGGAGTTTTTTCCTCCTATCACTATCATTACATCGGCTTCTTTGGAGAGTTTTCTCGCCGCGTCTTGGTTTTCGAAAGTGGCGTTGCATATGGTGTTGAAAACCCTCACTTCTTTGTATCTTTCTATCAGGTAGTTAATGATTTTTAAGTATTCGCTCATTTTTCTCGTAGTTTGGGAAACTACCGCTATTTTTGAAGAGAATCTGTATTTTTTAAGCTCCTCTACGCTCAAAACTACCGCGGCTTTAGTGGAGACGTAGCTTTTTACGCCTTTGACTTCGGGATGGTTTTCGTCTCCGAATATTACGATGTCATACCCTTCCTTGCTCATCTGTTCGCATATTTGTTGCGGTTTCGTTACGAAAGGGCAAGTTGCGTCTATGATTTCGGAAGCTATGTTTTTAAGCTCTTTAAGTTCGTTTTTAGGAATGCCGTGAGTTCTTATAATGACTTTGTCGTTTCGTTTGATCTCTTTCATATCGTGAGCGGTATTTACGTTAAAACGCTCTTTCAGTCTGTTTATCTCTTTGTTGTTATGTATAAGCGGTCCTAATGTAACCGCGTTTTTAGATATCTCCGCTATGTTGATGGCTCTTTTGACTCCGAAACAAAATCCGTAACTTTCGGCTAATCTAATTTCCAAAAACTTTTACCTCGCTTATTTGATTTAGTAGTTTTATGAAATTGGGAAAAGAGGTGGAGATACACTCTATATCATCTATTCGCATCGAGCTTTTAAGTCCCGCTATCGCGAAACTCATAGCTATTCTGTGATCTCCGTGGCTGTTTATCGTCGCCTCTTTTATCTCTCCTCCCTCTATTTCGTAACCGTCTTCAAATTCTTTTATATTTATACCACATTTTTTAAGATTTTCTACAACACTTTTTATTCGATCGCTCTCTTTCACTCTTAGCTCTTTTGCGTTTTTAACTACGCTTTTTCCTTCGGCGCACGCCATTGCGATGGAGAGAGCGGGCAGTTCGTCTATCAGCCAAGCTATGTTCGAACTTACCTCCACGCCTTTTAATCGGCTATATTCTACCACAATTTCGCCAATAGGTTCGTAAATATTCTCCTTTTCGTTGAAAGTTATCTTAGCTCCCATTCTTTTTAATACTTTAAAAGCCTCCACTCTCGTCGGATTTAAGGAGACGTTTTTTAAAGATATTTTCGAGCCGGGTATGATCGAAGCCGCCACCGCGAAAAAGAATGCGCTTGAGGGATCGGAGGGGACTTTGATTTTTAAAGGTTTTAAAGGAGAAGATACGGGATGAATTTTTATATGGGTCTTTTCGATCTCCTCTATATTCGCTCCCATTCCTCTAAGCATTCTTTCCGTGTGGTCTCTGCTTAGGTGAGGTTCTTTGTAAGTACTCGTATCGGTAGCGTTTAAAGCCGCTAAAATCATGGCGCTTTTTACTTGGGCGGAGGCTATTTTGCTTTCGTAATCGAAAGGTTTTATTTTAGTGTTTCCCCTTATCGCTATCGGAGAGAGGTTGCCGTTTTCTCTCCCGTCTATTTTCGCTCCTATGGAATTTAGGGGAACGGAGACTCTTTTCATCGGTCTTGAGGAGAGGTATTTGTCTCCGTGAAGGACGAAAAATCCCTCTTTCGAAGCTAAAAATCCCATCAAAAGTCTCATAGCCGTTCCGGAGTTTCCGCAGTCCAAAATTGACGGAGGCTCTTTTATCTTTTTGGGAGGAGTTATTTTCAAAACTTCTCCGTTTTTTTCTATTTTCGCTCCGAGCTTTTCGACTATGGAAAGGGTATTTAGCGTATCTTCCGCTTCGAGGTAGTTTTCTATAAAAGAGGGTTCGTCGCTTAATAGCGAAAATATGGCGCAGCGGTGAGAGATCGATTTGTCGCTGGCTATGTCCGTAAAAGTCTCGTTGATAGGAGTTTCTCTCTTTTTTACCGTTAAACTTTTCATCTTATCGTCGCACCGAATTTTTCTTTTAGTTTTTCCAAAATGACATCTATATTTTTAGAGATATCTTCCTCTGTTAGCGTCTTCTCGTCCGATTGCATCTCGAATCTTAAAGTAAGGCTTATTTTATCCCCGAGCTCCTTACTTTCGTATATGTCTATCGGATAGAACTCCTTAACCTCTTTCGGAAGATTCTCTGCTAAAAACTCTTTTATATTTTCAAATTTGATCTCTTTATCTATTAAGATACTTAAATCTCTTGAGATCGGTTGAAATTTGGAATATATTTTAACCGGATTTTCTTTATAAGGCAAGAGTTGAGGAAGGGCGTCGAAATCGAGTTCGCAAACGTAAGTTTTCATAAGGTCGAACTCTTTTTCCGCTTCCAAAGAGACTCTCGCTATGAAACCGACCTTTTTTCCGTCTATGAAAACTTCTCCGAATTCGTAAGGGTTAAAAAGCGAGTTGTCCGTAGAAGCCGATTTGATTTCCATATCTCCTAAGATATCGGCTACCTTTTTGGCGAAAGAGAAGAAATCTATCATAGGAGGCTTTCCGTGGTTGGTTACGAAAGCTCTCTCTCTTTCCCCGCTGAATAAAAGGGCGAAACTCTCTTTTTCGTTTCTGTTTTTGTCGAAAACGGTTCCTATTTCGAACAAAGCCACTCTCTTTTTGGAATTTTTTATGTTTCTAGCGGCGGATTCGAGCATATTTATCAAAAGAGTCGTTCTTAGAGTGTTCATTTCGTTGGTGATGGGATTTAGGATCTCTTTTTCTTCATCAACCGTTTCGAATCCGTATTTTTCGAGTTTCTCTTTATGGGAGAACGCATAATGTATGGACTCGAAAAATCCTTCGTCCGCGGCTTTGTTTCTGTAAGCTCTCTTTTTTTGATATTTAAAATAGGAATCGTTGAAAACGTTTCTTTCGTAAGAGATATACGGTTTGGAGTCGATGTTGTTTATACCGTATATTCTCAATATCTCCTCTATGACGTCCTGTTCGTTTTTTATATCCGCTCTAAAAAGCGGAGCCGATACTATAACTCTTTGGGACGCTCTTTGAGAATTGATGGAAAATCCGAGTTTTCTAAGGATTTTTAATATCTTCTCTTTAGGAATCTCCTCTCCCAAAAAGGAGAAGATTTTTTCAAAATCCAATACGATGTTTTCGTTTTCGAAATTGTGTATGAGTTTTTGGACTCCGCTATATAGCTCCACCTCTCCGTATTGCTCTATTAGATAGAGAAAGTAATTCAACCCAAATTGCAAATCCGGCTCGCTTCCTCTGCTGCTTCTGTAAAAATAGTATTCGTCTTTTTTGATATCGAGATTGGCAACTCTTGAGGAGATAAGGTCGGGATCTATGTAGCTTCCCTCCACCAAAAGATTTTTGTCTCCGTCTTTTGGTTTGTAGTTTTCGTCCTGATAAACTCCTATGACGGAGATTATGTTTTCGTTGTTAGCCACTACGTCCAAAGAGTTTTTATCTTTTTTGATATGGATATGGTAGGTGCCGTTTATATCCTTTTCGAAAAGGTCGGTGTTGTAGCATCTAATCAGCACGCCGGTGGAGTGGATTGCGTAAGTTATGAATTTTTCTATTTTGGATTCTCTTTTTTCGCCTATCCATCCGAGTCTAAGCTCTATAAGAGCCGGTACCGTCAAAGACTCTTTTATAAAATATCTGTAAAGAATGTAGGAGTCTATCTTATCCTCTTTTTCGAATTTTATAACCCTTCCCACGCCTTTTGCGTTCTCTTCTATCTTGAAAATTCTCTCTTTCAAAGGAACGTCCAAAGCGGCGCTTAGATCTCTTGCGACTCCGTGAATGCTAAGGCAGTCTCCTCTGTTTGCCGTAAGCTCTATGTCGATTACCGTATCGTTTATTAAAGGATACTCTTTTAGCTCCTTTCCTATTTGCAGATCTCCCAAACTCTTATCCAAAACCCATATTCCGTCGTTTAGTTTGGGAAGTCCGAGCTCCTCGGAGGAGCAGATCATACCGTTTGATTCCACTCCTCTTAGTTTCGCTTTTTTGATCGTGAAGTTCTCCGACAGTTTGGCTCCTACGGTCGCTACCGGAACCAATTGTCCTTTTGCTACGTTTTTCGCTCCGCATACTATCTGAAGAGTCTCCTCTCCCGTATCGACTTGGCATACGCTGAGTTTATCGGCGTCGGGATGTTTTTCGCACTTTAAGACTTTCCCCACTACGACTTTGTCGGGAATTTTATATTCGGTAACGCTATCGACTTCCAAACCGATTTCGTTTAAAACTTCGCAAAGCTTTTCGGTGGAGATATCGCCTATGTCCACCCACTCTTTAAGCCACTCTTTAGTTACTATCATTTAAATTGCTCCAATAATCTCAAATCTCCCTCAAACATCGTTCTAAGGTCCGGTATGGCGTAAAACAGCATCGCAAGCCTCTCGACTCCCATTCCGAAAGCGTATCCGCTGACGTTTTCGTATCCCACCGCTTTAAAGACGTTGGGATCCACCATTCCGGCTCCCAAAACTTCGAGCCATCCGGTTTTTTTGCATACTCGGCACCCTTTTCCTTCGCAAAAGATGCAGCTTATGTCAACCTCCGTGCTCGGTTCCGTAAAAGGAAAGAAACTCGGGCGAAATCTTACTTTAACGTCTCCGAAAATGTGTCTTAGGAAGTTTTCCAAAATGTATTTTAAATTCGCAAAAGAAACTTTTCCTTCTTGATCCACCACGAGTCCCTCTATCTGATGAAACATTGGAGTGTGGGTTAGGTCGTAATCTCTTCTAAATACCGGTCCGGGGCTTATCAGTTTGATCGGGGGCTTTTGTTTTTCCATAACCCTTATTTGCACCGGAGAGGTCTGCGTTCTTAGAAGTTTTCCGTCTTTTAGAAAAAAAGTATCTTGCATCTCTCTTGCCGGATGGTGTTTCGGGAGGTTTAGAGCTTCGAAATTATAAAATTCGTTTTCTATAAGAGGACCTTCCTCTATCTTAAATCCCAGCGAGAGGAAAAAATCCACCGATTTGTCTATGATAAGATTTACCGGATGCAAAGCTCCTCTTTCGCTTTTGCCGTCAAAGAGCGTAATATCTACGCTCTCTCGTTTCATTCTTCTTTTGATCTCTTCTTTTTCCAAAAGAGCTTTTTTTTCGTTTAAAAGTTTCGTGAGTCTGTTTTTTATCTCGTTTAGGTTTTTAGCCACCTCTTTTTTCTCTTCGGCGGCGAGATTTTTCAATTCGGCGAATTTTTGAGCCAAAATTCCCTTTTTGCCGAAAATTTCTATTCTGATTTTCTCAAGCTCCTGGAGATTTAAGCTTTCGTTTATCCTTTTTTCATACTCTTGCAATTTCCGCGCCCTTAGAAAAAATTTGGCTAATTTTATAGAAATATAGATTATAAAAGAGTTAAAAGCAATATTTTACTATAATAAATCCCAAAAAATTTATTCGAAAAGGAAGGAACATGTGTCTGTTTTGCAAAATAGTAAAAGGGGAGATTCCATCGAACAAAGTTCTTGAAAACGACGAATTTTTGGCTTTTCACGATATAAATCCCAAAGCTCCGATACACATTTTGATCATTCCCAAAAAACACGTGGAGAATTTTCAGGAGGTTGACGGAGAGACGATGGCGAAAATGACTCCTTTCATTCAAGAGGTCGCTAAGGAGCTCGAACTTGACGAAAACGGCTATAGACTTATAACCAATAACGGAAGAGACGGAGGTCAGGAGGTTATGCATCTGCATTTTCACCTTTTGGGCGGAGCGAGACTTAAATGGCCCCATTTGGCGGATAGTCAGCCTAAAAAATTCATATAGTCGGATCTGAAATTGGCTCTTTTGGATCTTATAGAGGTAAGCAAAAGTTACGAAGCCCAAAAAGTTCTTTGCAAAATCGATTTTCACATAAACGAGGGCGAGAGAATCGCTATCATAGGAAGAAACGGCGGCGGAAAATCGACTCTTATGAAGATTTGCGAAGGGAGTTTGGAGTTTGACGAGGGAAGAAGAGTCGTTCAGCAAAACGTCAAGATAGAGATGCTCTCTCAAACTCCCTCCTTTAAAGAGAATTTGACGGTTAAAGAGGCGATAGAGGAGGAGCTTTCCGAGCTTAAGGAGAAAAGAAAAAGATTTGAAGAGGTTAGCTTTCTTTTATCGGAGGATTTTGAAAATCAAGAGCTTTTAAAAGAGCACGAAGAGCTTCAGAAGTTTTTGGATTCGCATAACGCTTGGAACCTTGACGACAAGATAGAAAGAGTCATGCAGGAGTTTCAGCTTAAGGAGTATGAAGACAAATACGTAAATACCTTAAGCGGAGGAGAGCAAAGACGCGTGGCTCTTGCCGGTCTTCTTCTCAAAAAGCCCGATATTTTGCTTCTTGACGAGCCTACCAACCATCTTGACGTCTATATGGTCGAATTTTTGGAAAATATGCTTTTAAAAGAGAGGTTCACTCTTCTTTTGATATCCCACGACAGATATTTCATAGATAAACTCGCTACGAGAACGGTGGAGATAGAGGATTGTAAAATAAGAAGCTTTAAGGGAGGCTATCAAGATTATCTCAAAGCCAAAGAGGAGCTTTTAAAATCGATGCAAAAGAGTCACGAAAATCTTTTGCGTCTTTTAAAAAGGGAAGAGGAGTGGCTTAGAAGAGGAGTCAAGGCGAGGCTTAAAAGAAACGAAGGGCGTAAGAAGAGGGTTTTGGAGCTTAGGGAGAAGGCTAAGAAAAATCCCGCTTTGATAAAGAGGATGAAGCTGGAGCTTGAGCGGGAGAAGAAAAACTTTAACCGGGAAGAGGGCGTAAATCGCAAAAAGATGCTTTTTGAGATGGAGCATATTTATAAGAAGCTCGGGGACAAGGTTTTGATAAAGGATTTTTCCGCAAGGATTTTGCAAAGGGACAGAATCGCGATAGTCGGAAAAAACGGCAGCGGGAAATCCACTTTTTTAAAGATTCTTTTGGGGAAAGAGAGCGTAGATAGAGGAAAGATAAGAAGGGGAGAGTTTAAGATAGGCTATTTCGATCAGCATAGGGAGATGCTCGATGACGATAAGAATCTGATAGAGACTTTTTGCCCAAACGGCGGAGACAGAGTTGACGTTAGGGGCAGAAATATGCACGTTTACGGGTATTTGAAAAATTTTCTCTTTCCCAAAGAGCATCTTGATAAAAAGATAGGGGTTTTGAGCGGAGGAGAGAAAAATAGGGTGGCTTTGGCTCTTTTGTTTACTAAAGAGTATGATTGTTTGATTCCTGACGAGCCGACTAACGATCTTGACATACAGACCATCAATATTTTGGAAGAGTATCTTCAAAGTTTTCAGGGAGCTTTGATAATCGTCAGCCACGATAGATATTTCGTCGATAAAATAGCTCAAAAGCTTTTCATTTTCAAAGGAGACGGAGAGATCGAGGAGAGCTACCAAAGCTATACGGAATATTTGGAGATAGAAAAAGAGATAAAGGAGCTTGGGGAGCTCGAGAGAGAGGGCGTCTCTTTGAAAGAGGAGAAGAGAAAGCCCAAAAGAAGAGCTAAAAAACTTAGTTACAAAGAGCAAAAAGAGTATGAGTCTTTGATGCCTCTTATAGAGAGTTTGGAGAGGGAGATAGAGAGTTTGAACGAATGTCTTGCGAATCCGGACTGTTATAACGAGAGAGGTTTGATATCTTTAAGCAAAGAGCTTGAAGAGAAGCAGAGGGAGCTTGATAGGCTTACCGATAGGTATCTTGAGATAGAGGAGAAGATAGAGATGCTAAAGGCGGGAGAGAGCGAATGAGAATCGCCGCCATTGATGTCGGATTGAAAAGAATCGGAGTGGCTTTGAATCTTTACGAAGACATAGTGACTCCCTATCCCGCAATATTTAGAAAAAACAGAAATCAAGCCGCAAAAGAGGTCAGCGAATTTTTAAAAGAGTGGAAAATCCGAAAGCTTATAGTGGGAATTCCAAAAAGCGGTTCGAGTGCCGAAGAGATGACGCTTAGGATAAAGCATTTCGTTAAGCTTTTGGATTTTGACGGGGAGATCGAGTTTTACGACGAATACGGTTCGAGCGTGGAGGCTAAAGAGGCGATGAAGGGGAAGATAAAACAGAAAAAAGACGGAAAAGTGGACTCTTTGGCGGCTAAAATCATACTTGAGAGATGGATTTT
>CAZPVZ010000127.1:0-17107 GCA_964590185.1 uncultured Campylobacterales bacterium | reverse complement strand
AGACTTATGGGCCGCGTTGCAGGATTGTGCGAGGAAAACTGAAAGTACGGTTATAGTTACGGTAAACGATTTGGGACAATATGAGATAAAAAACGACGATCAGGCCGCTACCAACGATCTTAACATTCAGGTCGAGGGGATAGAGGACGCCACTACGAGAGAGAATTTGAGATTTACCGAAACCATGCAATCCATTGCCGGTCAGCTTCCGGCAAAGAGCACCGCTTCGAGGATATCTCAGGTTATCAACGCCGCAACTCACGCTTCGAGTATAGATATTTTCGACTCCTTGGGAACGAAACACACTTTGAGATTCGAATTTAGAAAGTCCGGATTCGTTAGAGATTCTAACGATACGAAGATAGGAACGGTTTGGGATATGAAGATAAGCGTTCCGGAACCCGGCGACATAGGAGGGAACATAGTCCCGAACGAGCTTGAGGGACAGATAGTTTTCAATAAAGACGGAGCTTTGGCTTCCTATTCTCCCGCAAGTATCACCTATACCGCAAACAACGGTTCCGCTCCTAATCAGATAATCCAGCTTAAATTCGGAACTTCCGGAGAGTTTGACGGTATCACGAGTTTCGACAGTCCTTCAAATACCTCCGGTATAAGCCAAGACGGTTATCAGGGAGGAGATTTGGTCGGAATAAGAGTCGATGAGAGCGGAACTTTGATAGGAAGTTTTTCAAACGGTAGAAGTTTCGGGCTCGCAAGAGTGGCCATGGCGAAATTCACCAATAATGCCGGTTTGCAAGCCGAAGGAGGAAACGTTTATATTCAGACGGCAAACAGCGGAGATCCCGTGATCGGTCAGGCGGCTTTGGGAGGAAGAGGTTTCATTCAATCGAGCGCCTTGGAGATGAGCAACGTCGATTTGAGCAGAAGCCTGACTCAGCTTATAGTGATTCAAAGAGGATTTCAAGCGAACTCCAAAACGATAACCACGAGCGATCAGATGTTAAATACGCTTTTACAGTTGAAGCAGTAGGAGTTGAATTTGGTATAATAGCGTCAATTTAGAAAAAAGGAAAATTGATGCTTATAGACGGTCATGGGAGGAGAGTCAATTATCTTAGAGTCTCCGTAACCGAAAGATGCAATTTCAGATGTCAATACTGCATGCCCGAAAAGCCTTTTAGTTGGGTTCCGAAAGAGAATCTTTTAAGTTTCGAGGAGCTTTTTTTATTTATAAAGACGGCGATTGACGAAGGGATAGACAAAATAAGGATAACCGGCGGAGAGCCGACTTTGAGAGAAGATCTCGATAAATTTATAAAAATGATACACGATTATAAAAGCGATATAGATTTGGCTTTGACGACGAACGGTTATCTTTTGAAAGAGGTCGCTAAAAAATTAAAAGACGCCGGACTTAAGAGAGTTAACGTCTCTTTGGACAGTTTAAGAAGGGAGACGGCTTTTAAGATAGCTCAAAAGGACGTTTTGGATAGGGTTTTGGCCGGAATAGAGGAGGCTTTGAGGGTAGGGCTTAAAGTAAAAATCAATATGGTTCCTTTAAAAGGCGTTAACGACGACGAAATCGTCCCCGTTTTGGAATATTGCAAAGAGAGGGGAATGACGGTCAGATATATAGAATATATGGAAAACTCTTTCGCGAAAGGCTCTTTAAAAGGGCTTTGCGGAAGAGAGATTCTTGACGAGATTAAAAAGAAGTATAAATTTAGAAAAATAGGGAGGGAGGGAAGCTCTCCCGCTTTCAACTACGAGCTTGAAGACGGTTATAGATTCGGGATCATAGATCCTCACAAACACGATTTTTGCGAAGATTGCAACCGCATAAGATTGACCGCGGAGGGTTATTTGATACCGTGTCTCTATTTTGACGAGGCTATGAGCATAAAAGAGGCGGTTAAGAGGGGAGATATTAAGGAAGCTACCGAAGTTTTGAAAACGGTTTTAAAAAATAAGCCCAAAGAGAATCGCTGGTCGCATGAAGAGAACGAAGTTTCCAACAGAGCTTTTTATCAAACCGGCGGTTGAGAGTAATTGATATATCTTGTAGAGAGTTTCCGCTCCTTTCAAGGAGAAGGAAAGTATGCCGGAACTCCTTCGGTGTTCGTTCGTTTCGGAGGGTGCAATTTAAGATGCGAAGGGTTCGGAGTAAGGACCGAAACTCCGAGCGGAAACGTAGTTCTCGGTTGCGATTCGGCAAGAGCCGTATATAAAAAAGAGTTCGGTTCTTCGTGGAGGAAAATAGAGAGCGAAAAGGAGCTGATAGAGGAGATAAATCTTCACATAAAAAAAAATTGCAAACCCGATATAGTCTTTACGGGCGGAGAGCCCCTTATATATCATAAAGAGAAGGCCTTTTACAAAACGATAGAGCATTTTTTGTCCCTCTCGTATAGAATCACCGTAGAAACGAACGGTACCGTTTTCGTAGATTTCGAAAAATATCCTCTTTTTAAACGACTCGTTTTCGCGGTTAGCGTAAAACTCTCAAACAGTAAAGAACCTTACGAAAAAAGAGTGGATTTCAAAGCCTTGGATTCCATTTTTTATAACGCGAAAGATTCTTTTTTTAAATTCGTTTTAGACAAAAATATCATTCTTTCCGGAAAAGCGGAAAAAGAGATAGAAAATATTATAATGAAATATAATAATTGCGAAGTATATTGCATGCCTCTTGGAAGCACCTCTTCGGAACTTCAACGAAACGACAAATATGTGGCCGAATTTTGCGTGGAACGATGTTTTCATTATATGGACAGGTTGCACATAAGGCTTTGGAACAATTCGGAAAAAAGATAATCGGGGGAGAATATGATAATAAGAAAACTTTTTAAGTTCGAAAACGCTCATATAGTTAGAAACTGCACTTCCAACAGATGCAGAAACAGCATACACGGGCACTCTTATAAAGTAGAGATTTTATTCGAATCCTCTTATCTCGATCACGGGCAGATGGTTTACGATTTCGGGTTAATGAAAGGAACCATAAAAGATATTGTAGATTCTTTTGATCACTCTACAACTTTTTGGAAAAGTGACGATATTGAGTATATAAATGCGGTTAAGAAGTTTTCTCAAAGATGGGTTGCTCTTCCGGTAAACCCGTCGGCGGAACAGTATAGCAGAGTCATATTTTTGATGGTGGATAGGATTTTGCGGCAGACGAAAATGGTAAACGGGGAGAGAGAGATAAAGCTTCACAGCGTTATAGTTCACGAAACCGATACCGGATACGCTCAGGGTTTTAGAGAGGATGCTTATAGCGAGAATATGGGAAAGATAGATTTGAAGGAGATCGAGTTTAGCGATCAGGTTAAAAAGGAGTGGAAAGATCCGTTTATGTGGGATAAATTGTTAAACGGCTCTCTTTTTGTAAATCCGGATACGGTTTAAGCTTAAATTTTTATTATGTGAAGATGCTTTGAAATATTTTATGACTTTCTTTATTGGAAGAGGGGTAAAATAAATTATAAATTTTTTAACGAGGAGATGTTTTATGAAAAAAAATTTTATTTTGAGCGTAGCGGTAGCGGCTATGCTTCTAAGCGGTTGTAGCGAGCGGTCCGGAAAAGAGGATTCGGCCGCACATCAAACTCAGACTTCGCAACAAAGCGTAGTTAAACATGAAGAGAAAAGTATGGTCGAAAAAGCGGTCGAAGCTACGAAAAAAAGCGCTTCCGAGGCCGTTGAAGCCACTAAAGAGGCGGCCGGAGAGGTGATGGAGAAAGGAAAAGAGACGGCGGGAGGAGTCGTCGAAAGCGCGAAAGAGGGAGCTAAAGAAGCGGTAGAGAGCGGAAAAGAGATGGTTAAGGCGGCGGTTGAAAAAGGCAAAGAGGCGGCTAAAGAGGGCGTTGAAGCCGCAAAAGAGAAGGTAGCCGCGGCGGCGTCGGCGGTTAAAGAGGCGGTTGCTCCGGCTGAAAATTCCGTAAGCGGAGAAAAGCTTTTTGTTAAATGCGCCGGATGCCACGGAGCTAAGGGAGAGAAAAAGGCTCTCGGCAAATCTCAAGTTATAGCCGGATGGGATGCGGCTAAAGTGGAAGAGGCTTTGAAAGGCTATCAAAACGGAACTTACGGCGGCGCTATGAAAGGCGTTATGACGGGACAGGTAAAAGGTCTTAGCGAGGCCGAAATCAAAGCATTGGCGGATTATATTTCAAAATTGTAAAAACGAAAAGATTATGAAGGTTATGGTAAAGAAAATTTTAAGGGTTGGCGGAACGGCGGTTCTTTTGTGCTCTTTTTCTTCGGCGGCTTCCCCCGCCGATCTTTATAAAAAATGCGCTTCTTGTCACGGGGAGGACGGTAGGCATAAGGCGTTCGGCAGGAGCGAAAAGATAGGTGGAAAAAGCAAGGAGGAGATTTTAAAAAAGCTGCTCTTTTTCCGAAGTCTTTCCGCCGACGCGACCGGAACTTCCAAAGTTATGAGAAAACAGCTGAAAAATCTTTCCCAAAAAGAGATAGAGGAGTTGGCCGAATATATCTCAAAGCTTTAAGTTATGAAATCTTTAAAGCGTTCGGTTCTAAAACTCCAATCTATCGGGAGAAACTTAACTCTCTCCCCTTTGCTTATTTTCGTGGCGTTTTCCGACAGAACTATAAATCCGTTGCATTTTGTTAGCACGTTTACCATTCCGGGAGCGAATTTTTCCGCCGCTTTGAAAGAGCTTCCGTCGAATATTCCCGGTATTACGCTTTGAGGTCCTTTTTTCTTTCGATAATCGTGAGATATTTCCGTTTCGATAAAATCCGGATAAATTTTCTCGGAACCTTTTAGTTTTTCTATAAGGAGAGTTCCGAAAATTTCGAAATTTAAAGATCCGGCTAACGGATTTCCCGGCAGATTGAGTATGAGAGTATCTCCTATTCTTCCGAAAGAGGTCGGTTTCCCCGGCCGTATTCGAATTTTTGAAAATATCGTTTTAAAACCGAGTTCTTTAAAAGCTTGTTTCGTAAAGTCGGCTTCTCCTACGCTCACTCCTCCGCTTGTTAAGACAAGATCGCTTTTTAGAGAGGATTTTATAAGCTCTTTTATCGCTTCCGGATCGTCTTTCGCTTTGCCTATGAATATGCTCTCGCAACCGAGCTCCTTGCTTCTTGAGACGAAATAGGGAGTGTTGGAGTTGTATATTTGCGACTCTTTTTGAAGTTTTTCAAAATGAAGTTTAAGTTCGCTTCCGGAGGCGAAAACGGAGACTTTAGGCTTTCTGTAAACTTTTATGTGGGTTATTCCCTGACTTGCGAGCAGAGAGATATGGGAGGATTTGATTTTTTCTCCCTTTTTGATGACGCTTTCGTTTATCGCTATGTCTTCCCCTTTGCTTCTTATGTTTGCGTATATTTTCATATCTTCGGTCAGCTCTATGAAATCGTTGCTTAAAGATATCGTATTTTCTTGAGGGATGACGCAGTTTGCCGACGGAGGAAGCATCGCTCCGGTTGTGATTTTGACTCCTTCGTTCTTTTTTAAGGTGAAATTTTTATCTTCTCCGGCCAATATCTTTCCTACGATTTTAAATTTTTCTCCCTTTTTTGCGATCTCTTTTTCGATATTTACGGCGTATCCGTCCATGGCGGAGTTGTCGAATCGGGGAAGATTCAAAGATGCGTTTATATTTTCGGCCGATATTCTGTTTTGCGCCTCCTCTATCGGGATAATTTGAGTATATAAAGGTAATTTCTCTTTTACTATTAATTCTATAGCTTCTTTTATTGTTACACTCAAGTAAAATCCTTTTTATGACGATATAAATCTTAGACGAACATTGTATCATTTATCAAGGGAAAAGATGAATAAAAAGGCTTTTACTCTCATAGAACTTGTTTTTATTATCGTAATAATAGGCGTTTTAGCCTCCATTGCCGTTCCTAAATTTCATAAAATGGACGATACGGCCAAGATAAACGCCGAACTTGCCGGAATGAGGGAGGTTGTAAATTCTCTCGAAATTGCGGATATGGCGTATAAGGACGCTTTAAATTCCGGTTATGCGGGAGGAAAAGACGGCAATCCTTACACTTTCGATATAGACGGAGACGGTCGGGAGGAGGAATTCGGAGACGGGATGCTTTTGACTCTTCACAGCTCCTATGAAGACTCTTTTTTTAGGAGTCTCTCTTTTATGGATATGTCGAGAAAGTATGCCGTTTTTAACGATAGGGGAGCCGTTTTCAGCAAGCTCGTAAAAAACGGAAAATCTTTCAGAGTAATAGCCTATGTAAACGGAAGCGAGAACGGTTTGAACGTAAACGGCAGGGGAGACGATTCGGTGAGTTATGACGTTATAGCCGTAACGGCTCAGGCGAGTTCGAGATTTTCGGGAGTTTTGGAGGATCCTGTCAACGGAGATTATTCGGGGAAACCGGATATGAACGATTTTTGGGTGTATAACGGCACTCCGTATCCGATAGATTTAAACGCTTCGGCGGGGGTGATTTTAAGCTCGAACGGCAAAAACATTCCTTCCGGGGGACTCGTTTTGATAGATATAAACGGCTCGGCTCCGAAATCTCTACGCTCTTTGAGAAACATAAAGGTAAAACTCTCCGGAGACTCTTCCGAAGGAGTCTATTTTAGGGAGCTTGTGCAAGACGGGTTCAATTAAATGTGATATAATTTCGGCATGAAGCCGAATTATGAAGATAAATACAAAAAATTTTTGCAAAATTTAAACCTCTCGAAGTTTTCTCAAAAGGAGAGGGATTTTATAAAAGAGAAAGCCTTCTTGTACCGATTCTCTTTCCAAGAGTTGAAACAGCTCGTAGATATGGCGATAGATCTGAAAATGTGGGGGGAAGGGAGTTTGGAGGATCTTTGGAAAGATTTTCATAAAGGGGATCCCAGATCTTCCGCCAAAGCCTCTTTAGAGCATTTTAAACTTCATTGGGAGAGGCTTAAAAACTCTCCGATAAAATTTGGCGATAAACCTCTTCCTTACGAAAAACGCTCTTTTTCCGTTTCGATGGAGGAGAAGGAAAGATTAGGGTTTGGAATGTGTCCGGTCGCTTCCTACAAAACCAGATGCTGCAATCTTATGACTTTGGACGCGGTCGAGAGTTGCGGGTTTGATTGCAGTTACTGCTCCATCCAATCTTTTTACAATGAAGATAAAATAGTATTCGATAAAGATTACGGGAAAAAACTTAGAAATATAAAGCTCGATCCTAACGAAATATATCACATAGGAACGGGACAATCTTCCGATTCTTTGATGTGGGGGAACAGATACGGGCTTTTGGACGCTTTGACGGAATTTGCCCGAAACAATAAAAACGTTATTTTGGAGAAGAAAACGAAATCCGATAGAGTCGAATATTTTTTAAAAAACGATATTCCGAAAAATATCATTTGCACTTGGTCTTTAAATCCTCAAAAAGTTATAGATAACGAGGAGCATTTGACCGCATCTTTGGAAGATAGGCTGAAAGCGGCTAAAAAGGTGCACGATAGGGGTATTTTGGTGGGATTTCATTTCCATCCGATGATATATTACGAAGGATGGGAAGACGAGTATAAAGATATTTGCGATCGTCTTTTAAAGGAGTTCGATCCGGAAAACGTCGTTATGGTTTCGATAGGCACTTTGACTTTTATAAAACCGGTTATAAAAAAGATAAGAAAAAGGAATTTTTACTCCAAGATTTTGCAAATTCCTCTCGTTGACGCCGACGGGAAATTATCTTATCCCAAAGAGACTAAAATAAAAATGTTCAAACACCTCTACAACTCTCTATCTCCTTGGCACGGAAAAGTTTTTTTCTATATGTGTATGGAAAATCACTCTTTGTGGAAAGAGGTTTTCGGATACGAGTATCCTACGAACGAGAGTTTCGAGATGGATATGAAACTCAACTATATGAAAAAAATTATCAATAAATATTAATTTCGTTATAAAATAGTCTGAATTTTTCCTCACGTATTTTAAAAATCTGCCGATATTGTAGTATATGAAATTTTTATTAGAGGAGAGGCGTGTGAGTATCAGACAAAAGCTTATCTTGTTGGTTGCCGTTCCGCTTATGGGGTTGCTCTACTTAACGGGTATAAAGGTGGCGGAGAGAATCGATTTGAACGAAAAGATAGCTCAAACCGCGGATTTGGTTGAGATATCTCAAATGATTAGCAAGCTCGTTCACGAAACGCAAAAGGAAAGAGGAGCTACCGCCGGATATATAGGAAGCAACGGGGAGAATTTCAGGGAGGTTTTGAAGTCTCAAAGAAAGGAGACCGATAAGCAGTTGAAGCTTTTTAAAAGCGTTTTGCTCGAGAAGATGGATAAGTATTCTCCGGAACTTAGAAAAAAGCTGAAAAATATTTTGAAAAAGATCGATAAGCTTTCTAAAGTAAGATCTAAAGTCAACGATTTTTCGCTTTCTTTGAGAGACGGTATAAAATATTATACCGATTTAAATAGAGACCTTTTGGAGATAGTGGCGATAGCCGCCAAATACAGTCCTCAAAACGAGATTTCCAAATCTC
Source organism: uncultured Campylobacterales bacterium (assembly GCA_964590185.1). Lineage (GTDB taxonomy): Bacteria > Campylobacterota > Campylobacteria > Campylobacterales > JAADDG01 > JAADDG01. Next base: position 8,652 of record CAZPVZ010000127.1, on the reverse strand, counting down.
TTATCTCTTATAACTCCTTTTTAAAGGCCAAAGAGAGAGCGGGAATTGAGAGAGCGGTTCTTTCGGGAACTTTCGCGGAGAATAGATTCGCGCCCGGTATGTTTGAAAAGGCCGTATCTTTAGTTGCGGCTCAAAAAGCCTATCTTGACGACTTTTTGCACACCGCTAACGATGAGATAAAGAGGATCTATTTCGAAAAGATAAAAGATCCCTCTTTTAAACAAGTTGAAGAGATGAGAAAGATAGCTTTCTCCAAAGAGAGCGATTTCGGGATAGATCCGAAGGTCTGGTTCGATACGATGACGCAAAAAATCAACGTCTTGAAACAGATAGACGACGAAATAGGAAAGTTTATAGAGAGACAGATAGAGGCCAATTCTTCCAATTTCGTTCTCGTTATGATAACTTCCGTTTTGGTGGTGTTGCTTGCGCTTGTATTCTCTTTCTGGATAAGCAGGGATATACAAAATAGAATTTTGAATTTAAAAGATACTATTTTAAAAATAGTTAAAACGAAGGATTTCAATATCGAAGCGGGAACCGTCGAAAAAGACGAAATAGGGGAGATGAAAAAGGCCTTTTTCGATCTTTTGGAAACCATTTCGAAAACTCTTTCGGAAGCTAAACTAAATGCCGACGAAACCAAAAAGGACGCTACTCAAATAAAAGACATTTTAAAGAAGATGAACGAGAATATTCAAAAAGAGAGCGAATTTATCGCCAATACTACGCAGGAAGCGGACGTTATAAAAGGGGATCTTAGAGAATCCGTCGAGAGTTCTTTGAATTCTCAAAAAGATATGCAAAAGTCTTATGAAATATTAAAAGAGATGAAAAATCAAGTCTTTTTGATGATAGATAAGATAAACGCTAACGCCGAGATGGAGATATCTCTTGCCGAGAAGCTCAAACAGCTTAGCAACGACGCCGAACAGATTCAAGACGTTTTGAAAGTGATAAGCGAAATAGCGGAACAGACGAATCTGTTGGCTTTAAACGCGGCGATAGAAGCGGCGAGAGCCGGAGAGCACGGAAGAGGATTTGCGGTTGTTGCGGATGAAGTTAGACAGCTTGCCGAAAAGACTCAAAAGTCTTTGATAGAGATAAACGCTACGGTAAACGTTATAGTTCAGGCCATTAACGATACGAGCGAAAGCATGAACAGAAACGTTAAGGATATAGAGGAGCTTTCTTCTTATTCGAACAGCGTTCAAAAAGAGATAGAGGATATCAACAAAGCCACTCAAGTTACGGCCGAGAGTTTGAATATGACGGCTAAGGCGATAGACGAAACCTCTAAAAAGGTCGAAGATTTCATACATCAAATAAACGCCATCAAAAAACTCTCCAGCACGAACGAAAACTCTATAAAAGTTGCGGATAAGATGGCCGAAGATCTTAACCATTCGGCAAACAGACTCGAGAACTCTCTTGAGCAGTTTAAACTTTAAAGAAGTTCGGAGGTTTAAAAGACCTCCGAGCCGATAAAAATATTTTTAATTTTAGGTAAATATCACTCTTTATTGGATATACTATTTTCCCAAATGGTGTAAGGGAAAATGGATGAAAATATTAAATATTTTTAAAGAAGATCCGGCCAGATTTTTGACCGGAGCCGTGCTGATAGCCGTTGTGGCCTTTGTGGCTTTGATAGACAATTTTTTTCTTACTTGGCTTTTTTTGGGCGTTACTTTTATGTTCGCCTTTTACGAGTCTCTTCATCTTTTTAAGATAGAATCGAACTCTCTTTATACTTACGCTCTTTTTTTGTGGATTGTTGCCTATTTTTATCCCAATCCCGACGATTTGATTTTTATAATTTTAATAATTTTCGCCTCTTTTACCGCTTACAGAAGATCTAAAGAGCTTTATCTGATAGCTCCGTTTTTATATGTGGCAAGTTCGTATCTTTTTATTTTGGCTTTGTATAAAGATTTCGGCATGGAAGCTCTTATATGGCTCGTTTTGATAGTGGCTCCAGCGGACATAGGAGCTTATATGACGGGAAAACTTTTCGGAAAAACTCCTTTTTGCGAAACTTCTCCCAAAAAGACTCTTGAAGGGGTTATCGGAGGAGTTGTTTTATCGACTCTTATAGGGACGATTTACGGAGTGAATTTCGTTACTTACTTTTTATCGTTTTTTATTTCGTTTTCGGCGGCCGTTTGCGCTATTTTCGGAGATCTGTTCGAGAGTTATCTAAAAAGAAGGGCGGGAGTTAAAGATAGCGGAAATCTTTTTCCGGGACACGGAGGGATGCTGGATAGAATAGACGGATATATGTTCGCTTCCGTAATTATGGTCATACTTTTGAGAGGGTTGGCGTGATAGTTTTAGGATCTACCGGTTCAATAGGGGTAAATACTTTAAAAATAGCCGAGAGATTCTCTCTTTCGGTGGAGGTTTTGGTCGCCGGAAACAATGTGGAGCTTTTAAATAAACAGATAGAGAAGTTTTCTCCTAAATTCGTCGTCGTAGGCTCTAAAGAAAAGGTCTCTTTAGTAAATCACGAAAAAGTTTTTTGGGGAGAGGAGGGAATTTTCGAGGTTTTGGAAAAGAGCGAAAGCTCTCTTGTGGTAAACGCGCTTGTCGGTTTTTTCGGTCTGAAACCGACTTTGAAAGCTATAGAACTCGGAAAAAGGGTCGCTTTGGCCAATAAAGAGTCTTTGGTGGTGGGCGGAGCTTTTATGGAGACCGAAAATATAGTTCCGATAGACAGCGAGCATTTCGGACTTTGGTATCTTTTGCAGGATAAGAAGATAAAAAGAATGGTTATAACGGCAAGCGGAGGGGCTTTTAGAGACGCTCCGCTGGAAAAATTAAAGGATATGACTCCGAAAGAGGCTCTTTGTCATCCCAATTGGTCGATGGGTAAAAAGATTACGATAGATAGCGCCACTATGACGAATAAGCTTTTCGAGCTTTTGGAAGCGAGATGGCTTTTCGGAGAAGGAGAATACGAAGCTATCATAGAAACCAAGTCGATAATTCACGCTTTGATAGATTTCATAGACGGAAGCACGACGGCTCATATCGCTCATGCGGATATGAAACTTCCCATATCTTTTGCGGTTTTCGGAGAGGTTAACGAAGAGATAGTAAAAAGCGTCGATTTGACCGAAATCGGAAGTTTGGAATTTAGAAAGATAGATAAAAAAAGATATCCGATATGGGAGATTAAAGAGGATCTTTTGAAAAATCCGGCAAAAGGCGTGGTGGTGAACGCGGCCAACGAAGTGGCGGTGGAGAAGTTCTTAAACGGGAAGATAAATTTTACTCGGATATCGGAAATCGTTTTAAACGCCTACGATAAATTTTCCGATATAAAACCAAGAAGCATAAGCGAAATTTACGAGATAGACAAAGAAGTAAGGAGATTTTGCGAGTGAGAGTTGCGATTATGTGTTCCGGAGGGGATAGTTCGGGAATGAACCCCGCCATAAAAAGGTTTATAGAGTATAGTTTCGAGTTGGGATTCGAGCCGTATTTGATTTACGACGGTTTGGAGGGAATGATAGACGGAAACATAAAAAAGGCTTCATATAAGGATGCCGCCGGTATTATCTTTAGAGGCGGGACGATAATAGGAAGCTCCAGATCCAAAAGATTTTACGAGTACGAATATAGAAAAAAGGCGTACGAGGAGCTTAAAAAAAGGGGCATAAAGAAGCTTATGGTTCTCGGAGGAAACGGAAGTTTTAAAGCTTTGGACGTTTTCTCGAGAGAGTTTGAAATATTTTATAGCGGAGTTCCCGCAACGATAGATAACGATATTCCTTTAAACGAATATACTCTCGGAACGGATACGGCTTTGAATATCATTCGCCATGCGTGCGACGAGATTAGAGATACGTCCTCCTCTTTCAGAAGAGGTTCGATTATAGAGACTATGGGAAGAGAGTGCGGTTATTTGGCTCTCGTTTCCGCTCTTTCCGGCGGGGCCGAGATATGTTTGGTGCCGGAGATAGAGTATGATCTCGATTCGATAAAAAAGAGACTTTTAAAAGAGTTCGAGCAGGGCAGAAGATATCTTATCGCCATAGTGGCCGAGGGAGTCGGAATAACCGATTATTTGAAAGAGTGGCTCGAGAAAGAGATAGGGATAGAGTCGAGGGCTACGGTTTTAGGACACGTTCAAAGGGGAGGAAATCCCACGGTTTTCGATAGATTGATGGCTTACGAGTTTGTTACGATAGGACTTAACAATCTGGCTAAAAATATAAACGGAGTGGTCGTTTATAGCGGAGGCAAGTTCGGATTGAGGGATATAGACGAAATAAACGCCGCAACTTATAAGATAGACTCCATGCTTTTAAAATTCGGGGAGAGACTTTCAAGATAACTAATCAATATAAGAAATATGACGATTTTACTCTCAGAATAGAGAGTAGGAGAAGTAATGTTAAAGAATCGTCATATTTTTTTCCCCCTCGTTTTACTTTTTTCGTATGCGGTTTCCTATTTTTTGATTTTATATGCCGAACGCAATTTAACTTTCGATTTCGCTTTTTTTAATATCTCGTTGGGGTTGGCGGTTTCTTTATTGTTGGTTTACGGATTAAGGCTTATAATTCCGATAGCTTTGGTTACTTTCGTTCTCTCTTTTTCGGTTACTTACGATCTTGATTTTTCGCTGAGAAAGACTCTCGTTTTATCCTTGGCCTTACTGGTGGGCGGAGTATATTTTAAGCAGTATGAGAGGTATCCGAACGTCTTTATAAGAGTTAGAAAAACGGTGAGATTTTTGATATCGGCCTTTTTAATCTCTTCTCTCATAGAGTTCGCAGAAGTGGCTTTCTCTCTTCTTTATACCTCCCGATTCTCTTTTGCGGAAGATGACGTTTTAAGGATGCTTAACGATTTTTTGGGGATCGTAACGGTCGGGTCGTTTGTCATAGCCTCATACTTTTATTTTAGAAGAGAAAAGATAAGATTCGATTTAAAAATCGTTTCCGCTTTCGTTTTCACCGTTTTATTGGGCGGCGTTTTTTATTTCGGGGATTTTTCCGAACTTTTTAAAAGATACCATTTGGAATATCTGTTTTTAACGCCTTTTATTTTTTTGGTTACGAGGTTTAAGCCGGCGATATTGACCTTTTTGCTTACGGTTTCTTCTTTTTTGACTCTTTCGATAGCGGCGAAAACGGGAGATCACGACTATTTCGTATGGATGACGGTTTTTGACGCCGTTTTTTGTTCTCTGTTTTTGATAGCTTTGAATTTCGGCTCGAGAGACAGGAAAAAATTGAAAGATTATATAGATCTTAAAAAATTTCAAACTTATATAGATACGATTCCTTCTCCCGTTTTTTTTAGAGACGATACGAGAAATTATATAGGAACGAATAAGGCTTTCAATGTTTTTATGGGAAATAACAGAAGAGAGTCTCTTAACGAACTCGTTAAAATCTCCAAAGGGAGCGTGAAAAAAGTTTTCGATATGGATGTCGTTGCGGATAACGACAAAAAGAAAAAAGTCGTCGTCTATCTTTCCCCGATTTACAGCGAAAGCGGGAAAAAAGTCGGTTTTTTGGGAGTTTTGTTCGATATTACGCAGCAGCTTTACGAAAAGAAGATTCTCGAGAAGTGGAAAGACAGATATAAAATAGCGCTTGACGGAGCGAACGACGGACTTTGGGATTGGGATATTTTAAAAGACGAGGTTTTCTATTCCAACCGCTGGAAAGAGATAATGGGTTATCAAAACGACAAGAAGATGGACAACAAAAGCATTTACGCTTGGCTTAATTTGATAGTCGATCAGGATAAAAACAGAGTTATGAGCGAACTTGAGAGACATTTGGAGGGGGAGAGCGAGAAATTTCAGGTTCAGCACAGGATAAAAGCCCAAAACGGCGAGATTAAATGGGTGGAAGTTAAGGGAAAAGCCTATTTCGACGAGTCCGGAAGGGCGGTGAGGATGGCCGGATTTACGACGGACATAACCGAACTTAAAAATACGGAAATAAGGCTTCAAGAGAGCGAGGCTCTTTTTAGGCTTTTTATGGATAATCTACCTGGAGGAGCGTTTATAAAGGACGAAGAGGGAAGATTCGTTTTCGCAAACGAATATATGTATAAATTTTTCGGTTATAAGGATTTGGAAGGGAAAAAGCTTAGCGATTTTCTTCCTAAAAAGATTGCGCAGGATAAGGAACTTAAGGAGAGGATGGTTATCTTTCAGCAGGAGCCTTCCGCCGACGAAGAGGGATACGTGGACTCTTTCAAAAAGAGATATATTTTTAAAACTTATAGGTTTCCCATCATAAAGGGGAGCGAAAAGATGGTCGGAGGCATTTCTCTTGATATAACGAAGCAAAAGGAGTTCGAGAGAAAATTGAACTTTTTGGCCCATTACGATACTTTAACGGCTCTTCCGAACAGAATTTTGTTTCAAGACAGACTAAAACATGCGATAGCTTCGGCTAAAAGAAGAAAAAGAAAAGTGGCTTTGATGTTTTTGGATCTCGATAATTTCAAGACGGTTAACGATACTTTGGGGCACGACTACGGAGATATGCTTTTAATCGAAATTTCGAAGAGATTAAAGGGCATTTTGAGAGAGCAAGATACGGTATCAAGACTCGGAGGAGACGAATTTACGGTGATTTTGGAGGATTTAAAAGACGATTCGTTCTCTTCGATCGTAGCAAAAAAGATTATAGAGGCCATATCGAAACCGGTAAAGCTTAAGGATAAAACGGTTTACGTGGGAGTGAGTATCGGTATAAGCGTTTATCCGGACGACGGCGAGGATATGGAGGACCTTATCAAAAACGCCGATATGGCGATGTATCAAGCAAAAGAGAGCGGAAAGAACAATTTTAAATATTTTACCGAAGATATGAATAAGGAGTCTTATAAGAGGCTCGTTATCACTAACGATTTAAGAGACGCGATTAAAAATAACGAGCTTTATCTTCTTTATCAACCGAAAGTCGATCTGAAAAGACACAGAATCGAAGGGGCGGAAGCTCTCGTTAGATGGACTCATAAGGAGTTCGGAAACATTCCTGCTCCTCAATTTATAGAGATAGCGGAAGAGAGTCAGCTTATTTTGGATCTTGGAGAATGGGTGCTTAGAGAAGCCTGCAAAGAGGCTAAAAGGTGGAGCAAAAAAGGTTTTAGAGACGTCAAAATAGCGGTTAACTTTTCCATTAAACAGCTTTCTCAATTTAGCATAGTCGAGACTATTAAAAAGATATTGCTCGAGACGAAGATAGATCCTTCTTTGCTTGAGATCGAGATAGTGGAGAACGTTTTGATGGAGAACGTTCAAAAGGTGGAGAGAAGTTTAAACGCTTTGAGAAAGTTCGGCATAACCGTTGCGATAGACGATTTCGGAACGGGATACTCCTCTCTTAGTTATTTGAAAAAACTTCCGATTCATACTCTGAAAATAGACAAATCTTTCGTTCAGGACGTGCCGCATAAAAAAGACGACGCTCAGATAGTAAGCACCATTATCTCGATGGGACAGAAACTCGGGCTTGAAGTTATAGCCGAAGGAGTGGAGACTAAAGAGCAGATGGAATTTTTGAAGTCTCAAAACTGCTATTTGATGCAAGGATACTATTTTAGCGAGCCTATAAGAGCTTCCGAATTTGAAGATATGCTCGAGAGATACAACGCCACTTTTTCGATAAACGCCAATAAGAACGAAATTAAAAGAGTGCTTTTGTAAAGGGTGAAAATATTGTAAAATTAAGTAAATTAAGAATATAATTGAATCATAAATAAAAATAAAGAAATTTTTTAGGAGAAAAGATGAATAAAGAGCCAATAAGCGAGTACGGCTATAAAAAATTGATGGAAGAGCTTAACGACCTTATAACCAGACAAAGACCCGAAACGGTTAAAGAGATAGATATAGCCAGAGCTCACGGAGATCTTAAAGAGAATGCCGAATATCACGCGGCGAAAGAGAAACTCGCTTTTATAGAAGCGAGAATAGCGGAGCTTAACGATTTGGCTTCCAAAGTTCAGATAGTCGATCCTTCGAAACTTTCCCACGATAAAGTGATGTTCGGCTCCACCGTAGTTTTGGAAGAGGTCGATACGGGAGAGGAGATAGAATATACGATAGTCGGAGCTTACGAGAGCAATCCCGAACACGGTCTTATCTCTTTCAATTCCCCCATGGCGAGAGCCCTTTTGGGAAAAGAGGAGGGAGACGAAGTAACTATCAAACTTCCCGGAAAAGAGGAGGTTTTCGAAGTAAGCAAAGTTTATTACAAGGAAAAAAATGAATAATAAAATACCCGTAGCCGTCGTCGGAGCGAGCGGTTATACGGGACTTGAGCTCATAAAGATTTTATTAAATCATCCCTCTTTCAAACTCGTATCGCTTTATACTAGCGAGGGGGATAGCGACATAGTCAAACTCCATCCCTCTTTAAAATCGGTCTTTTATATGGACGTGAAAAAAACGGATCCCGTTGAGATATCCAAAAAAGCGGAGCTTGCATTTTTGGCTCTTCCGCATAAAACGGCTATGGGGTTTGCCAAAAAGCTTTTGGATTTGGGAGTTAAGGTCGTCGATCTTTCCGCCGATTACAGGCTGGAGCTTGAAACTTACGAGAAGTTTTATTGTCCGCACGAAGATAGGGAGCATCTAAAAGACGCCGTTTACGGACTTCCCGAATTTTATAG
>CAZPVZ010000126.1:0-28014 GCA_964590185.1 uncultured Campylobacterales bacterium | reverse complement strand
AAGGTCAGGACCGGAGCTTACTTTACCTATAACGTGACATCCGTTACATCCGCCTTCCGCAAATGCGGCTTCACCTCTCTTAGCGGCTTCGCTCATAGGAGTAGCAAGTTTTTTAACTAAGAGATCTTTAGCTCTAATTCCGACATCGGCAGTTTTAACAAGATATTGCCATGCTTGATATTGGAAGTTGATAGCCGTATCGATATCTCCTTTTTTGAGAGCCTCCTCGGCTTTTTTCTCTTCGGCAGGAACTTTATTGAACTGATCCATAGCGTCTTCAACGAGTTGTTTTACGACAGGATATTTCTCGTAATGGTTCTCTTTCAAGAATTTAACGACGCTATTGATAACGTCTTTAGTAGCTTTGTTAAGAGCAACGGTTTTATCATACTCTTTTTGCAACTGCTCTTTGCTCATTTTTTTGAGTTTAATTTTCTTAGCCGGAGTATATTTCTTATTAGGATCTTTTACCATCAAATAACCCATCATCTCCAAGTGAAGGGCCGAACAGAACTCCGTACAGTAGTAAGGGAACACACCCTCTTTATCGGCTTTGAAAGTAACCGCAACGGTTTTACCCGGCTCCAAAGAAGCGTGAACGTTGTACCAATCCACTGTAAATCCGTGAGTTTCGTCTTCCGCTCTCTCAAGGTTCGTTAAGTAGAAAGTTACGGTATCTCCGAGATTTACGGTTACTCTTTCAGGATTGATATGGCTTCTTACCAATGTTCCGTAAACGTAAACGTGGTTTCCTTTTCTCTCTATCCTCTCTTGCCCGGCAAGAGTTTTTCCTTCGTGAACTTTTCCGGTAAAAGGATTGGTTCCCATAGGATATCTAACTTCAGTATGAAGCTTGCTCGCTCTTATCGCAACGGCTTGGTGAGGCTCGCCTAAAGGAACCGGCATATCGTAAAGAAGTTTCATTTTTTTACCGCTTATATCTATAAGCTGATGGTTTTGAGGATGAAGAGGTCCTATAGGATTAAATCTATCGATAGCGAGTTTGTTAAGAGCTATGATATAATCTCCTTGCGGATCTTCGGTTTTTCCTTCCATACCGCAAAGGTGTCCGATGTTATAGTTAACGTTTACTCTATCTTTAACTTCACATTTTAAGTAATCCCATTTAACGACTTGGCTGTCAACATACAACGAAGTATAAATCTCTCCCTCCGTTTTCCATTTAGGTCCGAATTGGTTATGCAAAGGTCCCAAACCGAGTTCGGCCTGACAATTCATAGCCTTTTTCATATCCAAAATAGGAATTCCGTAAGGATCTTTTCCGGCAAAATCTTTTTTCTTTATAAGATCCATAATCTTTTTAAAATCATAAACGGTTGCGTGAGTATCCAACTTACCGCACACGACTATATATCTACCGTCCGGACTTACGTCAACTCCGTGAGGAGATTTGGGTTCCGGAATCAAGAAAAGAGCGTCGTTTTTAACGGCAACTTCTATAGGAATAACTTTATGTCCGTTAATGATTTTTACGTTTTTAGGATCTTTTGCGAGTTCAGCCAATTTTTTCCAGTTGTAAACATGCAAATAGTCGGTATCGTTTCTACTCATACCGGCTTCAAAAGGCGGAAGACCTTTTTCGATTCCTCCTGTGTACATCTCGGAGTTAAAAGAGTTCGTAAATCCCCATCCGTAACTTAATTCCTTACCGGCATCGCTAAGATCTTGCATATAAGGAGGCATCTCTATCGTAAAAGACTCTTCGGGAATAATTTTTCCTTTTTCGTGATCGAATTTCCAAACGGTTACGCCGCCTCTATAAACGTCGGCATACTCTTCTATCGGATGATAGTTGTTATCGTAAGGGGCCGCATATTGACAAGCCTCAAGAATATATTCGCTATTTGGAGTAAAAAACGCTCCGCCGTGATCGGATTTAAATACCGGGTTTACGACTATCTGTTTGGTAACGAAGTCTTTTAAATCTATAATAGCGATTCTCGGATTGGCTTTATCGTTAATAGCAAGCCATTTACCGTCATATTTACCGTCGGTCTCGGAAATGGCCGGATGGTGAGTGTCACCCCAAGTAATTTGAGTTCCTCTATATTTTCCACCCGCTAAAACTTTCTTGGTATCGTCGTCATATCCCCATCCTTGCCAAGGCTCCGGAGTAAATACGCCTATATATTTCAAAATTCTCATGGAAGGCACGCCATATACCATTATTTGTCCGGATTGTCCGCCCGAACTGAAAACTATATATTTGTCTCTGCCTCCGCTCGGAGTATAGGTTTTTGCGGCGGCTAAAATATCGTCTTGAGTAAGACCTCTCTCTTTCATAATCTTTTCAAGTTCGCTTTGCGCCGTAGCGAAAGTGGAAACCATACAAAGGCTTGCGGCAACGCTGATAAGCCTTTTCATATCGTAACGCATCTTCATTTTTCCTCCTTTATCAAAATAAAATGTTAATTTTGTGTTAAACGCGGGTTATATTATTATAAGATATTCACTCTTACAAGAGTCTTAATCGTTTAAGCTTTATCGGAGTTTTTTTCGTTATTTTCTAATTTTTTACATAAAGCGAGAAAGAGTTTTTAAGAAAAGGCATCCGAAACATTAAAAAAGAAAAAATATCGACCGTTCTTAACAATTCGGACACTTTGTCACTATTTTGTCACACATGCGAAAAAAGAGGGCGAAACATTTCTTCTTAAAATTCAAAATTAATTTATTTTTATAAGATAAAAAGACCGAAAAGTCATATAAAGAAAACAACGACTTTTTATACTCATTATAAGGTAAAAAATTTTTTATTACATTGATTCACATCAAAAAAGGAGGGAAGAAAAAGAGAGTTTTTAAATATTTCTAAAAAGATAGCCTTTATTTCTTTGAAGATATTTTATAGTCCTGACTATATCTTCATATCCCATCTTCTCTATATCTTCGTTCTCAAATACTTCGTCTATCGCGTTAAGATAAGCTTCAACGGCCTCTTGCATCCTATTCTCTTTCACGCCCGCAAAATATAGAGCCGCCCCGAGCATATCCGCAAGCTGCATGGCAAGCTCTTCAACCTCAACTTTGGAATCGAACAACTCTTGATCTTTGCTTTTTGTCAACATCCCTCGTCACCTTTCAAAATATCTTCTATCTGTTTCTTAATATTATTATATATGAAGCTATCTTTAAAATTATTTAATTTTCCGCCGCTGGCATTTTTATGCCCGCCGCCTCCGGCTATCTTTTTAGCCATCTCTCCCACGTCTATGTTTCCGTTAGCCCTCAAACTAACGGTTTTTCTTCCCGTCACATCCATAAAAAAGTCAAAATCGGGATTTTTAACCAAAAACTCGTTTCCTATTACGGAAACGTTTCCTATACTATAAGTCAAAATCCCTTTATATCCCTCATAAAATATGCTCATATTCTCCTTATTTTTCGTCAATAAAGAGACTATGAAACGGGCTACGAGATTATCGAGAGTATCGTCGCTCTCGCCTTGAGAAAAAAACTCTTTTTTGAGCCTGTGTATCGAATTGTCAAGCTCTATGTACCCGTTTTTCTTTTTAAAAAAAGGCTGAGCCTTCTCCAAAAGAAAAAACATATATTCGCTGTTTTCTTTCGGAAAAAGGATTCTGTTTATTTCGTTCGAATCCTTCACGAGCCTCATGCAAACCTTACCGAGTTCAAACCTTTTATCTTCTTTCAACCAAATATCGACCGCATTAACTATATCAACAAAATCGGCATACTTTTCAATAACTTTATATTTATCCGCAAAATATTCGAAAGTGATTTTCGTCGCCGATTTCGTTACGTCAAGACGATACCACGGAAAAATTTCGGCGCTCTCTTTACCGGTAATATGATGATCAAGAAGCAAAAGTTCCGTTTTTTTGGAGCTTTTTTTCTTTTTCTCCTCCAAAAATTCGCATTGCTGCACCGTCAAATTCAAATCGGTAATCAAAACCAAAAACTCTTCAAAATCGTCTTTTTCAATCTTATCAAATATTTCAATCAATTTCTCGTCTATTTCGTTTCCGTAGTTTGAATTGAAAAATTCTATGTTTTCAAAAATTTTATCAGTTAAAAATTGACACGCGTAACCGTCCAAATCGGTATGCGAAAGATGGTAAACTTTCAAACTCATTCTCTGCCTTTTTATTTTTATAGATTTTCTATCGAGATGGTTCCTATAACTTCAAACTTGGCATTGGCCTCTATCTCGGCATGAGAGAGAACTATCACGTCAAGTCCGAATTTCTCGAAAATATCCGCCAAAGGTTTCCTAAGAAGCGGATCCGTTATCAGAATCGGCGTCGCCCCTTTTTGCAAAACTTTAGCGGCTTCGTCGCTGACTTTCTGGATAAGAGAATTGATCTGTCCTATATTCAAAAGCAGATTTCTCTGTCCGTCTCTCTCTTGCACTTTTTCAAGAAGCTTCTGCTCCGTTTGAGTATCGAAAGTAAGAAGTTTTATGGTACCGTTTTCATCCTTATACAAAGAAGTTATGACTCTTGCAAGTCTGGCTCTAACTTGTTCCACTATTATATCGATATTTTTAGTAACTTCCGCAACGTCGCTTATGGTTTCCAAAATGGTAACCATATCTTTTATAGGAATTTTTTCATGCAACAATGCCTTCAAAACTTTTTGAATAAGCCCTATACTGGCAACTTTCAAACAATCGTCCACAACGGTCGGAAAGTTTTTCTTAGTCATATCGAGAAGCTTTTGAACATCTTCTCTGGTTAAAATCTCGTCGGCATATTTCTTAACGAGCTCACTCATATGAGTGGAAATAACGGTTGAAGGATCCACGACCGTATAACCTTTCATGATCGCGTCCTCTTTCAGACTCGGCTCTATCCAGACCGCATCTATCCCGAAAGCCGGCTCTTTTGTTGGAATACCTTCTATCTTTTCGGAAACCAAAAAATTCTCTATCGCTAAAAATTTATCGGGATAGACCTCTCCCCGTCCTATTTCCACGCCTTTTAAAAGAATCAGATATTCATTAGGTTTTAACTGCAAATTATCTCTTATTCTAACTTGAGGCATTATAAAACCGAAATCGTCGGCTATCTTTCTTCTCATACTTTTTATTCTATCGAGGAGATCTCCGTTTTGAGACTTATCCGCCAACTTTATAAGTTGATAACCGAGATCCAGCTCCAAAGTTTCGACTTTTAAAATATCTTCCAAAGCCTTCTCTTCCTCTTCTTTCTCCATCTCCGGAGTTTTGGCCTCCTCCTTTTTCTCCTCGGGTTTTTCCTCTCTAACTTCCTCTTGAGCGAAATATCCCTCTCGGGTCAATTTCAACACATATCCCAAAATCAAAAACAAAACTCCCACGAAACCTAAAGAGAGAGTAGGAAGTCCTGGAACCAAAGCGAACATCAACAAAATAAATCCCACTATCAAAAGAGTTTTATACTCGCTCCCAAGCTGAGTAATCGCTCCGACCGCAAAATTCTCCTCTTTTTTGCTCGTTCTCGTAATAATGATACCGGTAGCGGTAGAGAGAATAAGAGCGGGAAGCTGAGAAACCAAACCGTCTCCGATCGTTAAAATCGTAAAAGTTTTGGCACTGTCGGCTATACTCATATCGTATTGAAAAACTCCTATCAAAAAACCGCCTATTATATTTATGATCGTAATGATAATACCGGCTATCGCGTCCCCTTTTACAAATTTGCTCGAACCGTCCATCGCTCCGTAAAAGTTGGCTTCCTGGATTATCTCCTCCCTTCTCTTTCTCGCCGTCTCTTCGTCTATCAGTCCCGCGTTTAAGTCGGCGTCTATCGCCATCTGTTTTCCGGGCATCGCATCGAGAGTGAATCTCGCCGCAACTTCGGCGACTCTCGTAGAACCTTTGGTAATAACCATAAAATTGATAAGAACCAAAATCGTAAATACGATTATTCCTATGACATAGTTTCCCCCTACTACGAACTCTCCGAAACTCGTAATAATGTCGCTTACGGCCTGAGGTCCTTCGTAACCTTTGCTAAGTATCATTCTGGTAGTAGCTATATTTAAAGAGAGCCTATAAAGGGTAACTATCAAAATAAGCGTGGGAAAAGTCGTCAAATCGGTCGGCCTCGGAACGTAAATGGCTATCAGTAAAAAGAGCACCGAAACCGCCAAAGATATCGTTAAAAAAAAGTCTAAAACGCTGCTTGGAAGAGGAACTATAATAATAGTTACTATCGATATCAAAAAAACGACTACGGCTAAATCTTTCGATTTTCCGAGAGCATCGAAATAAACGGATAAAGATTTTAAAAAACCGGGAGGTTTCCTCTTTGCCAACACTATCCTTAAAAAACGAAAAACTACATTATATCTTTTAGCGTAATATCACTTAAAAATTCATCTATTTTATTTTGAAGTTTATTTAAAAAAGGCCAAATCATACAAAACTCTCCTCGATTGTTGGGACAGCTCTCCATCGAAGAAGAACAGTCAAAAACCAAAGGATGTTTCTTTTCGACGGCCTCTAAAATAAGCTGAATCGGAATCTCTTCCGGCTTTCTGTCCAAAACGAAACCGCCTTTGGCTCCCTTGTAAGATTTTAAAATCCCCTC
The DNA here is from genome assembly GCA_964590185.1 of uncultured Campylobacterales bacterium. Taxonomy (GTDB): domain Bacteria; phylum Campylobacterota; class Campylobacteria; order Campylobacterales; family JAADDG01; genus JAADDG01. The sequence goes on along the minus strand of CAZPVZ010000126.1, from coordinate 21,457 downwards.
TTTTGCGAGAGTTTGAAGAATTTTAGCCAAAAAACTTTTCGAAATGTCGAGTCTGTTGGATAAAGTCTCGACTCCTTCGGGTTTGTCGGATTTGGCTATAAGTATCAAAGACAACAAAGCGTATTCGCTTGCTCTGGTTAAAAGCATAAAGTTCCTTTTTCTCAAAACGATAAAATTAAGAGTAATTTTATCATCTTTTTCAATAGAGTTTTCTGAAACGGCCCGATTTAAGTAATTACGGCGATATAACGAGATAAAACCGCCTCGGGCGTCTTAAAAAAATAAAATCTAATCACTTTCCGCAAACTTACAACTATTCTTAAATCATAAAGTTTAATTTAAAAACTTTTTGTATAATTGCGTAATTATTTATTTTAGCGCGGCGCAAAGGGGCTTTATAATGTTAGGCAAAAAGCTGTTTTTTATAAAAGATTTCCTAAGCTCTTCGGACCTGCAAAAAAGCGTCTCTTTCGAAGAGTTTATGAAAACTTACACCGACGACAAACTCACCGAGCTCGTAAATTCGGACATCTTCAACGATAGAAACAACAAAAAAAATCTATCTTTAATCCTCTTTAAAATAGAAGAAAAAAACAAACGCTCTTTAGACGAAGAGAGTTTGGATATGATATTTCACTCCATAAAAATGGAAGTAAGAGACTACGATATTTTAGCCTCTTGGAACGAAAACCAATTCATACTCCTTCTCCCGGAATGCTCTTTGGAAAACGCAAAAGCGATAGCAAAAAGAATAGCGAAAATAATAGAAGATTTCGACGAAGAAGATAAAAAATTCACCATCCTTTACGGAGTAGCGGAATATATAGAAGGAGACAACAAAGAGAGTTTCATCCAAAGAGCGAGAGAAAAGTTAAATGCTCCCGCCAAATTTGCTTAATTTCTTTTATTTGGATATAATCCATTTTCCAAAAAATTTTTACCAATCAGGAGGTCAGTCATGGCTTTGGATTCGGCGCAAAAAGCTCAAATCATAAAGCAGTTTGCAAGAAACGAGAAAGATACGGGTTCTGCGGAAGTGCAGATAGCTCTACTTACCAAAAGAATAGCCGATTTAACGGAACATCTTAAAGTAAACAAAAAAGATCACTCTTCAAGACTCGGTCTTTTAAAAATGGTAGGTAAAAGAAAAAGATTGTTAAGATATCTAAAATCCAAAGATTACGATAAATACACCCAAGTAGTCTCCGCCTTAAACATAAGAGACAAATAGTTTTAAAAACTTGTTTTGCTCCTTTGAAAAAAGGAGTGAGACAAGTTATCTTCAAACCTCTTCATAAAACGAAAAAGCATTTTGCAAAACGCGATATCCCCGCCGATTTCAATACGCTCAACCGCCGTTTGGATATCTTGGTCGCTGTATCCATTTTATTCTCTTTTGTCCGCATTAGCTAAATCCTTAAAAAATCCACATAAAATTAGAATCCGCCCGAGTTATCCTACCTATCCTCGTCAATTTTCAAAAGTCTTTTAATGGGGAGATCGGTTTTTGAAAAAATTGCCTTTACAAATCCGTTAATTAACGGGAAAGAACTACTTGGATAACGCTTAATAGAAATTATAATCATATTTCATTAAAATAATGTTAGCGTATAAAATACCGTTTAATAAAGGAATCATTTTTAAAAAAGTTTAGAAATATCGTATTTAAGGAAAAAAGAAGTGAAAATAAGAGTCTATTACGAAGATACCGATATAGGAGGAATAGTATATCACTCAAAATACATTAATTTTTGCGAAAGGGCAAGAAGCGAGCTCTTCTTTGAAAAAGGAGCGTCTCCGGTATTTGAAGATTACCACTTCGTAGTAAAAAAATTGGAAGCCGATTTCATAAAAAGCGTGAAATTCGGAGAAATAATAGAGGTAAAAACCGAAGTCGCGAAAAAAAAGAGAACTTCCCTTACCCTTTTGCAAACGATTTACAAAGAAGATAAAAAAGAAGCGGTTTTTAAAATGAAAATAGTGCTCGTATGCATGAAAAAAGATAAGATAGCCAAAATCCCACAATATTTTTTAGAAATTTTAAAAGAGAATTGAAAAATTAAAGGAGAGGGAGAAGTTCCTCTCCTCCTTTAAAAACCTTTAGAAAGGTTTTATACCGTACTCTTGAGAAAGTTTTTGGAACTCTTCCGAATGGATAAACTCTTGCAATACGTCGTTTCTCGTCATACCGTTTCCAAGCTGAGTGATCCAATAGTTCAATCCGCCGGCATCCGCCTCTCTTCCCATTATGGCGTAATATGCGTTTTTGATAAATTCAAGATCGCTTAGATTTTTAGACAAAAATTCCGGAGAATTGTAAAAATCCATCACTACATCTCCTCCGGTTTTCTCTTGGCTTAAAAGCTGTTGAGTCCAATACTCCAATCCCTCTTGATCGAAGGCTTTACCGTATTGATCTTGAGGCCTGCTCATAACCAAAGCGTAAAGTCTCTCAAGAAAAGCTTTTAACTGATTACCGGAGTTATAAGGAGTGATTCCGGCCTCATCAGCCAGCGTCTTGAATTCGTCGGAAAACGCAAATCCGTAAAGAACGAGAAGTCTCGTAAATTTTTTATCCTTCATCAAACCGACCCAATATTCAAGTCCCTCTTCATCCGGGGCTCTGTCCAAGAAAGTATTATACATTCTCGTAACGAACTCTTCATCGGATAAGTTGGCGTCTCTAAAGTCGTCCGAGAAGAAAAATTGCTCAGCTACGTCAACCGCGCTTTTGCCTTTATCAAGCTCTCCTACCCAATAATCGAGTCCCGCTTTATCGTAAGTTCTATGAAGCATTTTTCTATAAAGTCTGGAAACGAAGGACTGTTTAGGATTCAACTGAGCGGTATTGAAAATCTCTATACCTTTTTTTTGATCGGAAAGATATACGTAATCTCCGCTTACGGTTACTTTTTTAGCTATGCCGGGAGTATCTTTTTGAGCCGCTATTACCGGATTGGCCGGATCGGAAACGTCAACGACCTTGATTCCGAGATCATTGTAGGCAAGATACGCATAATTTCCGTTAACGTCTATTCCGCTTGCGTGATCCGCGGAGCTATCGGGATCGAAATCGTAACTTCCTATCAATGAAGGATTGGCCGGATCGGAAACGTCAACTATTTGCAATCCGTAACTATAATTAGCTATGTAAGCTTTGCCGTCCACAACCTTTATATCGTGGGAATAGCCGTTTTTATATTTTCCTACCAACGAAGGATTGGCCGGATCGGAAATGTCTATTATTTTCAAAGTCTCGTTCTCGTCGGCTATATAAGCGTAATTTCCTTTGACGTCCAAAGCTATCGCCTTTCCGTCCGTATCGTAATTTCCGACTATCATCATATTCGAAGGCTCGGAAATGTCTATAATCTCCAAACCGTGCAATCTATCCGCCACGTAAGCGTAATCTCCCTGCACCTTTACGTCTCTCGCTTCTCCCGGAGTTACGATCACTCCGCTCTCGCTCGTAGATGGATGAGTTTTATCGGTGATATCCACCACGAAAAGTCCGGTACAGACATCCGTTACGTAAGCTTTGGTTTCATCGTCGTTAACGGCCACGGAAGTCGCTTTACATCCTATATCGACTCCTCCTATTCTCGTAGGATGAGAAGGATCGGTTATGTCAAGTATTTGAAGTCCTCCGTCCTGATCGGCCACATAAAGAGTGTTTCCTTTAACCACGCTTTTTTCGGGAATACCTACGGTTGCGTAACTGGCTCCCACTCTAAGCTGATTGCTCGAAGCGTTATCGTCAGTCAAATCCCTATAATCTATGACGTTAAAACCGCTTCCTCCGTTTGAAAGTCCTATAAAACCGTCCATTCCTACGGAAGTGAATTTATAAGCGGCTCCGTTTGTAAGCAGATCGGCTTTTTTTGTGTGCACAACGTCATCTACAACCGCTATTCCGGCTTCTCCGTTAGCCATAAAAACGAGAGTGTTTTTTACGAAAACTCCCAAAGAGTTCCAAATCTCTTCGCTATAGCTTTTCTCTTCAACCAAAGAGGGAGAAGAAGGAGAGCTTATATCGAAAACTTTCAAACCGTTATTGCCGTCCGCCGCATAAAGATAATTTCCTTTTACGAAAAGATCCTTAACTCCGGAAACGCTAACGGAACCCACTTCCGTCAAAGCGGCCGGATTTGCGATATTTACGACCTTTACGGCATTATTGGTGGCCAAATATGCATAATTGCCGGAAGTCGTCAAGGCATTCACTCCGCCTTCCAAAGACAAAGCGCCCATTTTAACTATATTGGCCGTATCGAGAAGAGAAAAAGAGCTTATGCCTCCCTTTTCACCCACATAAACGAAATCTCCGTTTACCGCTACGTCCTTAGCTTTAACCGCCGGATCCTTAAAAAGAGATTTCGGATTTAAAGGATCGGAGATATCCACAACTTCCACTCCTCCGTCACCTTCGGCCAAAATCGCTACGCTACCGTAAACGTCTATGGCTTTAACTTCGTTTTCCGTAGTATATTTGGAAGCAAACTTAGGATTGGCTAAACTCGTTTTATCAATTACAACCATACCGCTACTGGTTGCTGTATAAATGTAATTTCCGCTCGTTTTGGCATCGTAATGAATCTCACCAAAATAACCTTCTTTATTAAGAGTAATCTCAGCATAAGAGAAACTGCTTGCCAAAAGAGCGGATATAAGAACCTTCGAAAGAGTGATTCTCATTTTTTTCTCCTTTAAAATTTTTCATACTTTTCATTTTATAACAAAAAAAATATAATTTTTATTAAAACGATATTTATGCATCAATTAAATCTTTTAAATTATGTTTCGAAGAAGAATTTACATTATTTGAGTAAAAATAGCATTTAAAAAATATGCAGAAAACGCCACGCGTTATATTAATTTAAAAACTTATAAATACTTAAGAAATAAGCATTAAAAAAAATTGCGAGTTTTACTTTAAGAAGTGTAGATTTTACACTTGATAAAAAACGAGGATTGCAAAGTCGAATCGAATGAGGAGCAAAGAAGATGGTGGGTCCACCAGGACTCGAACCTGGGACCACTCGGTTATGAGCCGAGTGCTCTAACCAACTGAGCTATAGACCCTAAAAACGAGAGTGAAATTATATCAAATCATTCTTAATAAAAAATAAAAAATCTACAGAGGAAGTTTATACTTTATAGATTCGTAAAGCATATCGAATTTAAACGCCAATAGATTCTCAACTATCCCAAACAGCACCATAAAAGTAACGAAACTGCTTCCCCCGTAACTGAAAAAGGGCAAAGGAACTCCGACAACCGGCGCAAGACCTATCGTCATGGCTATATTTACGCCCATATACAAAAATATCAAAAACGAAACCGAAGTGGTAACCACCATACCGAAATAGTCCTCTTTCAGCTTATAATTCAAAAGAAGCAGATGTATAATCAAAAAAGCGTAAGCGCCTATAAGAATAACCGCTCCTCTAAAACCGAATCTCTCTACGAAATAGGCGAAAATAAAATCGCTCGTAGCGATAGGAAGAAATTTGAATCTCGCTTGCGTAGCCTCTTCTTTAGATTTTCCGGTCAAACCTCCCGAACCTATCGTAATAAGAGACTGCCTTACATGATAACTCGGCTTGTTTTTTATAAAAGCGTTAATCCTCTTCTTTTGATAGTCGTTAAGATTTTTGTAATATATGGGAGAGGTTACGGCCAAAATCACCATTACGGTAATCCATATCTTTTTATTCACTCCTATTACGAACAAAACCGAATACCCCAAAAGCAAAAGTATCAAAGCCGTCCCGAGATCGGGCTCTTTAGCTATCAAAATAAAAGGAAGAAGTATAATGAAACTGAATTTTAAAAAATCTCTCCATCCGTATCCGCCTTCCGGAGGAGGATTGTTTTTCACCATATACGCAAGCATAAGTATGAAAGCCGGTTTGAAAATTTCGGAAGGTTGAATCGTAAAATGAACGAAAGGTATCTCAAGCCATCTTCTCGCTCCCAGCTTGGTAACTCCCACGAAATATACCGCAACAAGCAAAATAATGTTGAACCAATATATAAAAGGAACCACCCAAGCGAATTTTCTTACGGGAAAAATAAAAAACAGAACGAAAGCCCCTATTCCTATGATAAAATAGATAAATTGTTTCTGGGCCAAAACCGGGTTTATTTCGCTTATAAGATAATGAGAAGTGAAAACTATCGGTACGACCACCAAAGGAATCAAAATATCAAAATGGGTTATAATTCTTCTGTCTATCTGAAACAATAAAATCCTTATTAATTTTTTTGATAAAATAAATTTTTATAATTATATCAAAAAGAGAGCGAATGAAGATAAAAGCAAAAACTTCCGGAAGACTCGATAAAATACTGCAAGAGAATCTAAACACTTCGAGAAACCAGATAGAAAACCTAATAAAAACCGCGGGAGTTTTCGTAAACGACAAACTCGTAAAAAAAAGCGGCTATAAGGTGAAAGAAGAGGACGAAATAGAGTTTTTTCTTCCGGCTTCGGAAAAAAAAGAGCCCAAAAAGATAGACTTCGATATAGATATTATATACGAAGACGAAGATATTCTAATCATAAACAAACCTCCGTTTCTAACCGTTCATCCGGCTCCGAGCGTCAAAGAGGCGACCGTAGTCGATTGGCTTAAACATAAAGGAATTTCTCTTTCGACTCTATCGGGAGAAGAGAGACAGGGAATAGTTCATCGAATAGACAAAGAAACGAGCGGCGCCTTAATAGTAGCGAAAAACAACCGATCCCATCTGCATCTATCAAAACAGCTCGAAAACAAAAGCATGGGAAGATACTATCTTGCGATTATAGATCTGCCTCTTAAAGAAAATACGGTCATGAAGAAACCGATAGGAAGAAACCCGAAAAACAGACTCAAAATGGCGGTCGTAGAGAACGCAAGATTCGCAAAAAGCGCTTTTTTGAAACTCCTTTTATCAAAAGACGAAAAAAAAGAACTCATAGCGGCGAAACTCTTCACCGGCAGAACTCATCAAATAAGAGTTCATTTAAGTTCGATATCCCGTCACATATTGGGAGATTATTTATATGGTTTTAAGAGCGGAAACGATAAAATAAACCGTATAATGTTACATGCTTATATTATCTATTTTATTCATCCTCGGACTAAAAAAACGATGATTTTTAAAGCTCCTCTTTTTGAAGATTTTAAAAAGACGGCTGAAAAATATTTTGATTCGGAGACTTTTAATGAAAAAATTAATCCTGATAATATCATCTCTTCTTTTGATTTTGCTAAGTAGCGGATGCGTAAAAAGTCCTTTTTTGGAGCCGGAAGTGGTACAACCGGACACCTCGCTGCCGCCCGTTACGAGACTCAAAGCGGTATCCGACATAGCGGAAGTGGCTTTGGAGTGGAAACCGAACTATTCCGATTACGTAGCCGGATACTCCATATACCGAGCCGTAGGAGATCCTAACGGGGATTTCATAAGAATAGCAAAAATCAAAGACAGATACGCGTCTCACTACTTGGACAAAAATTTGGAACCCTCAACCACATATTTTTACAGAGTAAGTCTTTTTACCAAAGACGGCAGAGAGTCCGTTCCGGCCGAAACCATAAAGGTAACTACCAAACCCAGACCGAAATCGGTTCCTTTTATAAAAGCGATAGGAGGACTCGCAAATCAAATAAAACTCATCTGGCGCCCTCATCCCAATCCCAAAGTAGTCTCCTATATTATAGAAAGAAGAGATGCCGATTCGGATAAATGGAAAAAAATAGACGAAATAGAAGGAAGGTTGAACGCGGAATATATAGATAAAGACGTAAAAGAAAACAGAGTTTACTTTTACAGAGTAAAAGTAAAAACCTCCGACGGAGTCGTTTCCGAACCGTCCAAAGAGGTAAAAGCTTCCACGAAACCTTTGCCGAAAACGGTAAGAGGCTTAAAAGCAACGACGAATCTTCCGAGAGAAATAGTGATCACTTGGGAAAAAAATCCCGAAAAAGATATAGCCTACTACAAAGTATATAGAAACATCTTGGTAAAAGATCTTCTCTATAAGGAGATAGGAAGAACCAAAGATACCAAATACACGGATAAAATAGAAAAAGACGGAGCCGTTTACTATTATAAAGTTACGGCGGTCGATAAAGACGGTCTTGAATCTTTGATGCAAGAGCGCCCCGTAAAAGGAAGAACCCTACCCAGACCGTCCGCTCCGAAAATTGTCTCCGCAACCGTCATAGGCAGAACCGCAAACATAGAATGGATACCTACCGATAACAGAGCGGCAAGCTATACGGTAGTAAAAAAATACAGAGCGGATCTTTTAAAATTCAAAAAGATAAAATTCACTCACATAACTGGAACGAGTTTCGTAGATAAAAGTCTAAAACCCGGGATAAAATACGAATTTTACGTTATCGAAGTTGACAAAAACGGTATAGAGTCGAAACCGAGCAAATCCGTAATCCTTGAAGCGAAAGAGTAAAGACGGATGCCTAACGTTCAGCTAACGCGAATAGAAAATATAAATTACCCCTTCAAAGAGGGAGATTTCACCTTTTTGGCTTCCGCCAAAAACGAAAGAGGCGAAGAGATACTAATAGTCTCTTACAAAGAGAAAAAGTTCACGCTCGAGATAAAAAAAAGGGAGAAGGATTACATAGTCAAAGCCGACAAAATAACGGCCGTTTTGCCGATTTGGATAATTCAGGAAGCCATCAAAATATTCGCACAAAAAAGCAAAGGCGAGATTTTATTTTCAAACGTAGAAACGAAAAGAAAAAGAGCCAAAAAACTCTCTCCTTATCTAAAAGACATCGAATTCTTTTTCAACGAATTCGAACCGAACGGCAAAAAAATATTTATAGAGATAGGTTTCGGAAGCGGAAGGCATCTTTTGTATCAAGCGAAAAAAAATCCCGATGCCCTGCTTATAGGACTTGAGATACACAGACCTTCGATAGATCAGATCTTAAGAAGATGCGAAGCGGAAAAAGTCGAAAACATTTCGGTAATCAATTACGACGCGAGAATCTTTTTGGAATTTATGGAATCAAACAGCGTAGATAAAATTTTCATCCATTTTCCGGTTCCGTGGGATAAAAAACCTCATAGAAGAGTCATTAGCGAAGATTTCATAAACGAAGCGATAAGAGTCTTGAAAAAAGAGGGTTCTTTGGAGTTGAGAACCGATAGCGAAAACTATTTTAGATACTCTTTGGATCTATTTTTGAATCTCTCGAAAACTTCTTTAAAAGTTTATAAAAACAGAGAGCTTGAAATAAGCAGTAAATATGAGGACAGATGGAAGAGACTAAATAAAAATATTTATGATTTAGTATTTATAAATGAAGAAATTTCACAAAAAAAAGAAAAACCCTCTCCTCTTTTATTTGAAAATTCAGTTTTATTCAGTAAAATAAAGAAAAAATTTAAAAACGAAGTTATCAGAGAAAAGGATTTTTTTATTCATTTCGAAAAGATATACGAAATAGACGAAACTTCCGGAATTTTGAAAGTAAGTTTCGGGGCATATCAAAAAAGCGAGCATTTTTACATTTACATAACGAAAGATAAAATAGAGTATATTCCGAATAATATACTTCCTTCAAAAGCCAACCGAAAAGCACATCAAAAAATAAAAGAGTGGATATATGGATAAAATTATAATTCATGCGCAAAACCTCCAACTTTCGTATAAAAAGGGAGAACCTATCATCAAAAAAAGCAATTTGACGATCAAAAAAAACGAGTTCGTATTCGTAACCGGAAAAAGCGGTAGCGGGAAATCGACGCTCATTCGCTCCCTTTACGGAGAACTTCCGGTCGAAAAAGGTTCTCTAACCGTATGCGGAATACCCCTAAACAACATCAAACCGCAAAAACTTAATATCTTAAGAAAACACATAGGAGTGATTTTTCAGGACTACAAACTCATAAAAGAGTGGACGGTCGAAAAAAACGTAATGCTTCCTCTAATGATAGCGGGTTACTCCAAAAACGTATGCACCATGCAGGCTCACAAACTATTAAAACATGTAAAACTTCTTCATAAAGCGGACAAATATCCTTTGGAGCTTAGCGGAGGAGAACAGCAGAGAATAGCCATCGCACGCGCTTTAGCCCACAACCCGATTTTGATACTCGCGGACGAACCCACCGGAAACTTGGACGAATATTCAAGCGAAGTGATCTGGGATCTGTTAAAAGGCGCGCACCATCATTTGGGAACGACCATAGTTATCGTAACTCATAAGATTCCATCGACTTTGGGAATCAATTACAAACACTACTTTTTAGACGGAGGGATAATTAATGAAGTCTCTTAAAAACCATATCTCCGTAATAATCCCTCTATTCATATTGCTTTTTAGCTTTCAGTTCGTAATAATTATGGATAGAGTCGTAGAAAATTATCAATATAAACTTTTTAACGATTACTCGATCGTAATAACTTCCGTGGGAGAAATCAACAAGGAACGATTAAAGGACGCTATTCCCCAAATAAAGAGCATAGAACCGATATCTCCGAACAATATATTGAAAGAATTTAAAGGAAATTTTTCTCCGGCAAATCTGGCGTATCTAAAATCCTCTCTTCCCAAATTTTACAACGTCAAGTTAAATATCCCTCCCGACAAAGGGGAACTTAACGAAATAAAAGAAAAAATAAAAGAGATTCCGAACGTTTCGAAAGTGGAAACTTTCGAAAAATCGTACACGAAGATCTACAACCTGCTCCTTCTCGTAAAAAAACTATCCGAAGTTTTCGCGACGCTCATTTTCATAATAAGCGTACTCTTAATCTTCAAACAGATGGAAATATGGACGCTTCAGCATCAAGAGAGAATGTATATAATGGGCCTTTTCGGTTCTCCGTTTTGGATGAAAAGCGCCGTTTTATACAAACTCGTCTTTACCGATTCTCTAATAAGCGCGATAACCGTATCGCTAATTTACTATTTCTTACCCAAAAACGCGTCCTTTCAAGAAGAGATGAGATCTCTCGGGATAGATTTTAACTTCTTCAAACCGATCGACGATACGTCGATACTGATACTTTTAAGTATCGTAATAACGATTATCTCGGTAACGATAGTAATATTAAAACAAAAAACAGAGATAAAATGAGAATCAAACTCGTTATAGCAACTCTAACCGTAATATTGTCAACTCTCTCTCTCGCTACGAGTTTGGATCAAAAAATTATGAAAAATAAAAAGGAGTTCGAAAAAAAGGAGAGAGAGTCTAAAGTAATCTCTTCCGCCCTATCCAAAGTGGCACGAGAGATTTTAAAAGAGCAAAAGAAGATACAAGAGCTTAAAAAACAAATAGCCAAACTCGACGAAAACATAAAAGAGCAGCAAAACGAATTCAATCTAAAAAAAAAAGAGTTGGAGGAGTTAAAACTCTCCACCTCCAAACTCATAAAAACGAAACAGGAACTTGAGAGAAAACTTATAGACATCATACTGAAAAATTTCGCCGTAACGCTTATATCAAAGGACAACAGTTACAACGAAAGCGTTGATTCTCTCATAACGCACGAAGTATTCAAAGCCATATCGCATATGACCAAACGGAAATTTTCGGAAATTCAAAAATCTTACGTAAACACCCTTCTTGAAATAGAGAGAAAACAAAAAGAGATAAAAAATATAGAAAGATATATTTCGGCACTGAACGCAAAAAAAGAGAAATTGAAAAATCTTAAGATAAAAGAGAACAAAAAAATCAAAGAGCTAAACGCAAAGAAAAAAAGATACAAAGAGAAATTGGCAAAAATACAAAAAGAGCAGGAGTTTATCAGACAAACCCTGCAAAAACTCAAAATATTGAAAGAAGAAAAACAAAAGGAGGCGGCAGCCGCAAGAAGAGCCAAAGCTCTCTCCTCTCAAAACGTCAGAAGAATAGGCTCTTCATATCAAACAACGAAAACGAAAAGATATACCGGAGAAAAAACCATACCGCCTCTTAAAAATTTCGTTATAAAAAGAAGATTCGGAAACTACTACGATCCGGTGTATAAAATGAAAATTTACAACGAATCGGTTATACTAAAACCTCTAACTCCGAACGAAAAAGTAAGAAACATACTTGATGGCAAAGTCGTATTCGCAAAAGATACTCCCCTTTTGGACAAAGTCATAGTCATAGAGCACAAAAACGGACTCCATACGATATACGCTCATCTATCGAAAATAGCTCCGACGATAAAAGTCGGGAAAAAGATAAAAAAGGGAACGGTCATAGGAAGAGTCGATAGAGAACTCTCTTTGGAAGTTACCCAAGAAAACTATCATATAGACCCTCTCGAATTAATTAGAGTAAATTGAGAAAAATTTTAGTAAAATATGCAAATTTTTATTACTGAATAAATTAAGGGAGCAGATGTGAAAAAAAGGGTGCTTGTAAAATTTTCCGGCGAAGCTTTGGCGGGTGAAAACGGCTACGGAATAAATACCAAAGTACTAAAATACATAGCGGACGAAATAAAAGATCTGGTAACAAACGGCATAGAAGTAGGAATAGTCATAGGAGGAGGAAACATCATAAGAGGCGTAAACGCCTCTCAAAACGGCATAATAAAAAGAACCACCGGAGATTATATGGGAATGCTCGCAACCGTAATCAACGCAATGGCCATGCAAGAGGCGTTAGAGTATGTCGGCATCCCGGTTAGAGTTCAAAGCGCGATAAGAATGCAAGAAATTTGCGAACCTTTCATAGTAAGAAGGGCCCAAAGACACCTTGAAAAAGGCAGAGTGGTAATATTCGCCGCCGGTACCGGAAATCCCTTCTTCACTACCGATACGGCGGCCACTTTAAGAGCGATAGAGATAGACGCAAGCATGATAATAAAAGCTACGAAAGTTGACGGAGTTTACGACAAGGATCCGGCAAAATTCGAAGACGCCAAAAAAATAAGCGTCCTCTCATACGACCAAGCGATGGAGGATAACATAAGAGTCATGGACGATACTTCGATAGCGCTCGCTAAAGAAAACTCCATCCCTATAATCGTATGCAACATGTTCAAAAAAGGCAATCTGAAAAAAATCATAGAGGGGGACTTCTCCTCCTGTTCCGTAGTAAAAAAAATTTAAGGAGAGTTAGAAATGAAAGTTGAAAAGTTGATGGCTAAAGTGTTAAAAAAAGTAAACAACGACAGATATCTGCTATCTTTGGCAATTTCCGCAAGAGCGAAAAAACTTTCCGAAGGCGACGAACCTTTGGTTAACGTGGACAAAAAAAACTACAAATTCACAGACATAGCTCTTATGGAACTTGCGGAAGGCAAAATAGAGATAGAAGGTTTGGTAGATAAAAAGTAGAGGTTAATTGTTGCAAGAACTATTTAGCGAAATAAAAGAGTGCAAAAGCATAGAGAAAGCTCAAGAGATACTTTTTTCGCTGATTCCGAGAGAAAAATCCATAGAAAACGCCTTAGAATTCGCAAAAGAACAACACAAAAACCAATTTAGAAAAAGCGGCGAACCCTATATCATCCATCCCATCCTCGTAGCCTCCATAGTAGCCCACTACGGAGGAGACAAGGAGATGGTCATAGCCGCTCTTTTGCACGACGTGGTGGAAGATACTCCGTGCACGATAGAGGACGTGGAGAGACTCTTTTCCAAAGAGATAGCGAACTTAGTAGCCGGACTTACGAAAATAGAAGAGATCCGCGACGAAGAATTGATCCCCTCCACTTCGAACGAAAAACTTATAAAATCGGCTCTTTCGTTTAGAAATATGCTTCTTTTTTCGATAAAGGACGTAAGAGTTTTGGTTATTAAACTTTGCGACAGGCTTCACAATCTCATGACGCTCGAGGCTCTTCCTCCCCACAAACAAAGAAGAATAGCCGAAGAGACCCTCGTCGTTTACGCTCCGATAGCCCATAGACTCGGTATGGGCATGATAAAAAATCAGCTTGAGGATCTAAGTTTCTACTACGCTCTGCCGGAAAAATACAAAGAAATAGACGAATACATAAAAAATCACAAACAGCAAATCCAGCTAAGATTGAACCATTTTATATTTAAAGTCCAAAAGCTGATGTTGGAAAACGGCTTTATAGAAGGAAAATTCGAAATTCAAAAAAGGATAAAACACTACTATTCCACATACCTTAAAATGCAAAGAAAGGGCATAACGATAGACGAGGTGCTCGATCTGCTCGCAATAAGAATCATAGTGGAAGAACCGCTTTTATGCTACAGAACCCTCGGGCTTATTCATCTCAATTTCAAACCCTTGATTTCGAGATTTAAAGACTATATAGCTCTTCCGAAAGATAACGGATATCAAACGATTCATACCGCCGTATTCGACGATCAATCCATAATCGAAGCTCAAATACGAACTTTCGATATGCACAAAACGGCCGAATACGGAGTCGCGGCTCATTGGAAATATAAAAACTCCCACGGACTCCATCCTAAACTCGATTGGATAGAAAACATAAAAACCCAAAAAGGGGATACGATAGAGGAGTTTTACGAACTCGCAAAAAGCGATCTGTATAGCGAAGATTTGGCGGTTTACTCTCCGAAGGGAGACATTTTCATGCTCCCCAGAGGAGCGACCGTTTTGGATTTCGCATACGCCGTTCATACGGAAGTCGGAGATAGAGCCAAAGCGGGCTACGTCAACAAAAAAAGAGTCCCCCTTCTAACGGCTTTAAAAAACGGAGACATAGTAAGAATAGAAACGGCCGACGAACCTATAGTAAGATGCACGTGGGAAAGCTCCGTAAGAACCGCAAAAGCGAAAAACGCAATAAAAACCGCCTGCAAACAAAAGATCAAGAGCATAAACCAGAAAGTGGCCGTCAATCTGCTAAAAAGCACTTTCGATATCGATCACGAAAAAATAGAAAAAATCATAAAAGAGGAAGGACTTTGGAAAAAACTGCATAAAATAGCGGTGGATCCTTCGTATTTTCAAGAGATGATCGTAGTTGTGAAAAACTATCTGCACAAAAATCGCATGATGACTCCTCTTATGATGCTAAAAAAATTCAAACTAAAAAAACAGACCAAAGAATATATAACGATCTATTCGGTAAACCATATTTCAAACATCTATTTCGATTACTGCTGCCATCCGAAAATCGGGGACGACATAGTGGCCTTTAGAAAAGGAAGCGAGATACATATTCACCACAAACTATGCTCAACCGCTCTAAAAATGATAGACGAACATTATCCTATGACTTTTGTGGAATGGTCCAAGAAAAAACCGAACCGCTTTAAAATGATAGTCAGTTTGGAAAATACGAAAGGCTCTTTGGCGAATTTCCTAAATTTCTTAGCTAAATTCAATATCAATCTTGTTACAATTGAACTCGGAGAAAGCGAAGAGGGACATACGAGCTATTTTGAAATGATGCTCGATTTTCCCGACAAAGACATAGAAAAAATACAAGAAAAAATAGTAAACAAATATAAAGTCATACAACTTACGAGAGTTGACGACGCTTACAAAAAATAAAAAAGGATTGAACGAAATGGTAGAAGAAGCTCTAAAAGAGATAAAAAGAGGAGTCAGCGAAATAATAGGCGAAGAAAAAATAGAGAAGCTCGTAAAAGATTATTACGAACACGGAAAAAATTTTTACGTAAAAGCGGGATTCGATCCCACGGCTCCGGATCTTCATTTAGGACATACGGTCTTAATGCAAAAGATGGCTCTCATGCAAAAACACGGAGCAATAGTTCAGTTTATAATAGGCGATTTTACGGCAACGATAGGAGATCCGAGCGGCAAAAGCACAACAAGAAAAAGACTCGACAAAGAAACCGTTTTAAAAAATGCTCAAACCTATAAAGAACAAGTTTTTAAAATACTCGATCCGGAAAAAACGGTAGTGGTTTTTAACTCCGAATGGATAGAAAAACTCGGAGCAAGCGGACTTTTGGAACTAACAACGACTTACAGCGTAGCGAGAATGCTTGAGAGAGAGGATTTTGAGAAAAGATACAAAAGCCAAACTCCCATCTCCATAAGCGAATTTATCTATCCTCTGCTTCAAGGATACGACAGCGTAGTTTTAAAAAGCGACGTCGAAATAGGAGGAACGGATCAAAAATTCAATCTTTTAATGGGAAGACACCTTCAAAGAGTATATAACGTCGGAAAAGAGCAAGCGGTCATTATGATGCCTCTTCTTGAGGGACTCGACGGAGTCAACAAAATGAGCAAATCTCTGGGCAACTATATAGGAGTTACCGACGAACCGAACGAAATGTACGCCAAACTTTTAAGCATCAGCGACGAACTGATGTGGAGATATTACGAACTTTTAAGCTCCAAATCCCTAAAAGAGATAGAGGCCTTAAAAGAGGGAGTCGAAAAAGGGAAAATTCATCCGAAAAAAGCAAAAGAAGAGCTCGCTTTGGAGATAGTAAAGAGATATCATAACGAAGAGAAGGCCTTTAAAGCCAAAGAAGAATTCGATAAAGTTCACAAACAAAGGGAAATTCCGAGCGAAATGGAAGAATTCGAGATGGAAGGTCCCGTTTGGATAGCCAAAGCTTTGGTGGAAAGCAGACTCGAACCCTCCACTTCTCAAGCAAGAAGAGACATCAAACAAAAAGCCGTAAGAGTAAACAAAGAAAGGATTCAAAACGAACAGCTTCAGCTTCAAAAAGGAGAGTATATCCTGCAAGTCGGAAAGAGAAAATTCGCAAAAATAAAGGTAAAATAGATGAAATTCAAACCTCTCAAAATAGGAAAATACACGATTCCGACACCTATAATCCAAGGCGGTATGGGAGTGGGAATAAGTTGGGACTCTCTTGCCGGACACGTTAGCAAAGAGGGAGGACTCGGCATCATAAGCGCGGTAGGAACGGGGTATTATAAAAACAAAGCCTTTATCGAAAAAGCGATAAACGGCAGACCTTACGAAACCATTAATTTCTATTCCAAAAGAGCTTTGATCGAAATTTTCAAAAACGCTCGTAAAATTTGCAAAGACGCTCCGTTAGGCTGCAACGTTTTATACGCCATTAACGATTACGGAAGAGTCGTAAAAGACGCTTGCGAAGCCGGAGCGGACATAATAGTAACGGGTGCCGGACTTCCGACGAATATGCCCGAATTTACGAAAGACTATCCCGACGTAGCGCTCGTGCCGATCGTCTCTTCGGCTAAAGCTTTAAAAATAATTTGCAAAAGATGGACGCAAAGATATAAAAGAGTTCCGGATGCGGTAATAGTGGAGGGACCTCTTAGCGGAGGACACCAAGGTTTCACCTACGAGCAGTGTTTCAAAGAAGAGTACCAGCTTGAAAATCTAATAGCTCCGATCAAAGAGGAGATTAAAAAGTGGGGAGATTTTCCTCTGATAGCGGCTGGAGGAATTTGGGATCATGACGATATAGTTCGTATGATGGAACTCGGAGCCGACGGAGTACAAATGGGAACGAGATTTATAGGAACTTACGAGTGCGACGCCCACGAAAATTTCAAAAAAATTTTGATAAACGCAAAAAAAGAGGATATTTTACTATTAAAATCTCCGGTAGGCTATCCGGCAAGAGGAATTCGCACTAAACTTATAGACGCGGTCGAAAAAAGGGAAGGTCCGCCGATAAAGTGCATAAGCAACTGCGTAGCTCCTTGCCAAAGAGGCAAAGAAGCCAAAGAGGTGGGATACTGCATAGCCGACAGACTTTCGGACGCTTACGAAGGAAATCTCGAAACCGGACTTTTTTTCAGCGGAGCCAACGGATATAAGATAGACAAACTGATATCCGTTAAGGAACTTATGCATAAGTTGGTTAATGGGGAAAATAGTTAAATTTCTTATTTTAAACATATTGGTTTTCACCGCTCTATTTGCGGGAGATCTTCAAAGCGAAATAGAGAGGAATTTGCAAAAAATTCCTTTCTCGTCCAAAAAAGAGCTGATTCGAGCCAATAACAACTTAAAAAATCTATACATAAAAGCAATTATAGCCGAAAACGAAGAGCTTCAAAAAAAGGCTCTCAAAGGAATCATTCAAAGTTCCAAAATTCTTCATTTCCCTTACGAAAGATATCAAGACGCTTACGATAAACTGACTCTAACGAAAAAGAAATCGAACCGAAAAAAGGCCGATTCTCCCCTTTTAACTAAAACTCCGAAAGTTTCGAGAATAAGAAACGTATTTGCCAAAAACAACGAGATAAAAATTCTTCTTAACAAAACTCCTACCGAAAACGACATAAAAATATTCGATCTACACGGAAAAAACGGATACGGAAAAATAATCGACATAAAAACGAATCTGCCTTTTAAATCCCCGAAGATAAAACTAAAAAACGCAAAAAAAGTAAGAATAGCGCAAAATAGAAAAGATTTGGTGAGAATGGTTATAGAAAACGGAAAACCTATAAAAGTTTCCTACGAAATAGAAAACGAGAGTATAATCTTTAAAATCTCTTCGTCAAAGAAAACCTCTTCAAACCGCTTAAAAAAATCGGGAAACGCCGCCGGAAAAAGCGACTCCAAACGCCACGCGAAACCGATAGTGGCTTCTTACATAAAAAATAAAATCGTAGTTATAGACCCGGGACACGGAGGAAAAGATTCCGGAGCTATCGGCTATCAAAACAAACAAGAAAAAATAGCCACACTCCAAATAGCGAAAAAGTTGAAAAAGGAATTGAAAAAAAGAGGTTTTAAAGTTTATCTCACAAGAGAAAACGACACTTTCATAGGGCTTAGGGAAAGAACGAAATTCGCAAACCGAAAAATGGCGGATATATTCATTTCAATCCACGCAAACGCGGCTCCCAATAAAAAAAGCTATCTATCGATGAAAGGAATAGAGACCTATTTTTTATCTCCGGCAAGGAGCGAAAGGGCTAAAAACGCGGCGGCTCTCGAAAATAAAAGCGACATGAAAGAGATGGATTATTTTTCAAAAGAGATATTTCTAAATTTCTACAATAGGGAAAAGATCATAGCTTCAAACAAACTTGCCATAGACATTCAAGCCGGAATTTTAAAAAATCTAAGAAAAAGATACGATAGAATAGTGGACGGCGGCGTTAGAGAGGGACCTTTTTGGGTTCTCGTGGGAGCTCAAATGCCGGCGATATTAATAGAGACGGGATATATCACAAACCCCACCGACGCTAAAAGATTATTTAACCCTTTCTTCCAAAAAGTTTTGGCCAAAGGGATAGCCGACGGAATAGAAAGTTATTTTTTAAAAAATAGATAATCGTTATACATTATTTTTACTTCTTAAAGAAAATTTCGACGGTTTTTAATAAATTTTATTCTCTTTACCGGCTTTTAAAGAAAAAATCTACTTATATTTAATAATCTTTTAAAAAAAACGGTGTATAATTTATAAAATACGGTTAAAATATTGAATCTTAAAGAATAGGAAGGGTTATTATGAAAAAATTATTAAAAAATATAATTATGTATTTACCGTTATTAACTTTTTTTTATCCCGATATGATAAGAGCCAACGACTTAATAACAATCTACTCCGACGCCGAAAACGGAGGAACGGACGGATGGGTTGTGGACGACAACGATCCTAAAGGAGCGGTTATAAGAAACGTTTACGATCCCGCCATAGGAAGCAGAGTTATAGAGCTGAGAGGAAACGGCTTTGAAAATTCGTTCCTTTTAAAAAGAAAAGACGGAAATTATTGGTACAACACGAATCAATTCATTCTTCAGTGGGATATGAAAACGGATCAATACGTAAGAGTTTTCGTTTACATTATGACTTACAAAGGATTTAAATTTCTATATTACGATACCTCGAACATAGACTCCATAGGAGACGAAGACTATATTCACTATTCGTTAGGAGAGCAGGCGGCGGACAATAAATGGCACACTTTCACGAGAGATTTAAGAGCCGATTTAAGAAGCGTTCAGCCCGATAACGACATACTTTCCGTAGAGTGGTTCGGAATAAGAGGCAGCGCGAAAATCGACAACGTCGTATTAAAAAACGACAAGCTTTACAAAGCTCCCGAAAAACCTTCGAATCTAAAATTTTTCATAGAAAACGGAGGAGCGGTAAAACTGGTCTGGACGGACAACTCCGAAGAAGAGAATAATTATAAAATCTACAAAAACGGCAAACTTATAGCTATCCTTCCTCCAAACAGCGTCCAATATACGGATAAAAACGTGGAGGCCGGAGTTTCATACCTTTACGAAGTGGAGGCGGTTAACGACAAAGGCTCTTCCAAAGAGCAAATCTCCGTAACCGTTTCGAAAGAGTTTTTTCCTCCGAAAGCTCCTTCAAATCTTTTCGCTTCCATAACTTACCGAACGATAGAGCTTAGATGGGACGACAATTCCGATAACGAAAACGGTTTCGAAATATACAGAAACGGCAAATATTTAACTCAAGTACCCGCAAATACGACAAGATACACGGACGAATGGGTAGAACTTCAAAAAAGCTACAAATACGAAGTTTACGCCTTCAACTCTCACGGCCGCTCAAAACCGGTAAGCTTGACCGTAACTACCGGAAAAGAGATATATAAACCGACCGCTCCTTCCAATTTAAGCGCCGTTTTGGAAAATCCGACAACCATCAAACTTACATGGAAAGACAATTCCAGAATAGAAACCGCTTACAAAATAATAAGAAACGGCAGACTTTTAGCCGTATTGCAACCCGATACGACGCAATTTAAAGATATATCCATCCAAAGCAATACTTACTACACTTACGAAGTCGTAGCCTCAAACAGCATAGGGGATTCAAAAGCCGTAAAAGTTACGATAAAAACTCCTTCGTCGCTAACCAATAGAGACGAAAACAGAGGCGAGAGAGTTTACGAAGATGCCGAAGACGGCACCACGAACAAATGGGTAATCTACTCCGATCCGGAAAATACGGCGGAGATAAGAAACGTTTTCGATTTCGAAAGACAAAGTAGGGTTATAGAGTTCACCTCCAAAGAGTACGAAAACGGATATTGGCTAAAAAATAGCGACGGCTCTTTATGGAACGATACGGATCACACTTTCGTAGAGTGGAAGTCGAAATTTAGATCCGGCTTTTTAGTTTACATCTATGTAAAAACTACAAAAGGAGATTATTATCTTCAATATATTCCCGTAAGCGAGGATATAAAAATCGGAGGAAAATTAAACTTCGCTCTCGGCACCGAAGCGAAAGACGGAAAATGGCACACTTTCAAAAGAGATATAAAAGCGGATCTCGCAAAAGCCACCGACTACGACCCCGAAATCTCCTTAATATCGATAGAGGGATTTTTGGTAAGAGGAAACGGAAGAGTTGACGATATAAAAACTCTAAATCAATAAAAACGGAGGCGGTAAAGCCTTCCGTTACCCGACGGTTACGTCTTTAGAGCGTTTTTTGAAATACTCTCTCTCCACACCGCATAGAGGACATTTGCCCGGAGCTTTTTTGCCTCTGTGAACGTGTCCGCATACTTCGCAAACCCATTCCTCCTCTTCTTCGCTTGC